>JAIKZX010000045.1 GCA_024681935.1 Fretibacterium sp. | reverse complement strand
ATTGAGAACTTCTGGCGCGCGCGTGACATGGTCAACACCACAATCAAGGTTCACGCGCTGAAGAGCACGTCGCGGGCCATCGGAGCGAAGGAACTGGGGGCGCTGGCGGAGAAGCTGGAGTTTGCGGGAAAGGCGGGGGACGAGGCGGCACTGGACGCGGAGCTTGACGGCCTTCTGGCGCGTTACCGTGCGCTGGGTGAGGCGCTGTCGCCGCTTTACGCGCCGGCACAGGAGGCGCGGAGCAAAGAGGCCCTGCCGCTTATCTCCGAAGAAGAGCTGCGCGAGGCGTATGAGTCCATCCGGGAGTTTACGGCAAGTCTTGACGCGGACAGCATAACGTACGCGCTGGACTATCTGGACGGCTTCAGCGTCCCGGATGGCGAGAAAGAGCGTGTGGAGCACCTTCGTGCCGCGGCACGCAGCTTTGACTGGGACCGGATTAAAGATATTCTTTCGTGATGGCTCCCGGTTTCCCCTCCGCTCAAAGGGCCGGCGGGGACGGACTGCGGCTGTCCTGTATCGGCATGAGGGAAATTGCCCTTTCGCAAAACAGGAAGTATGATATTATCTCCTTGTGGCAAATGATGTCGGAAAAGGATGGCATCGAAACGCTGCACGGGCTGCGGGCTGAGGCAGCCTGCAGTGAAGGCGGATAACGGCGGCGTTTTTTACATAACATCTTCGGGAACGTGTGGGACAGCTTCGCCGTGCGGCAGCGGCTTTAGGCAGAGTGCCTTAACGGGTTTCTTCCCTGAATTATGATTTTGGAGGTATGAATATGGCAGGAAAAATTTTAATGATAAATGAGGGGTCGGCACTGATGATTAACCGCTTGACTGCGGTTCTGAAGGAAATGGAGATCGAAGCCATCCTCGTTGAACCAAATGCCGACAAGATCAGTGCTGAGAAGGATAAAGCAGAGGTTATTGTGTTTTTCACAGGGGATTTTGTGTATAATTCCCCGGGTTTCCTGTCGTATTTGTGGGATATGTGCCTCGAAGAAGATAAGCCGCTGTGCATTGTGGGTTATGACAAAGAACGCCTGAAGGTCAAGGAGACCATCCCCGGGAAGGTGATTGTGCGCGAGGTTGCCCGCCCCTTTGATGTCAAGGCCCTCGCTTCTCAGATCAGCTCGCTGCTCAAGATGGAAAACAAATTAAGTGTGGAGAAGCAAATACTGCTTGTGGATGATGACTATACGTTCTTGCAGATAGTGAGAAGCTGGCTGGGGCTGAAGTACAATGTCACGGTGGCGCGCTCGGGCATGCAGGGCATCACCTATATAGCAGAGCATCAGGTGGATCTTATCCTGCTGGATTATGATATGCCCATCATGAATGGCCCGCAGGTGCTTGAGGCGCTCAGAAGCGAGCCGACTACCGCGCATATTCCGGTGATTTTCCTCACGGGCAAGAATGACCGCGACAGCGTGATGAGCGTCATGAGCCTCAAGCCGGACGGCTACCTCCTCAAGTCCATGAGCAGGGAGGACATCATCGCCTCGGTGGATAATTTCTTCAGGACAAAGAAGTGGCAGAACCTCAGTCAAAACGCTTAAGACAGCAGCAGCGTACACGGTCAGTGAACGCCTCTTTTATTTCACAGACTCTCCGCTGCCCTCCCCGGGCAGCGGTTTTTTTCATTGTTATACACTCCGCCTGACTTCAAAACATGTAGGAAAAGGTCAAGCATCGCGGGCCTGCGATGTTTTGTCTTCTAAAGGCTTCGATGCGCGTGAAAGGGTTTCGTCCTCTGTGTGGATGACGCAGCTGATGGAGACCCCCAGACGTTCGTTGAGGCGTGCCTCAAGACGGTGCGTCATGGCGTGAACATCCTTCAGCTTCATCTCAGGGTCGCACTGGACGTGAAAGTCGGTGTAAATCATGTCGCCCGACCGGCGGGAACGGATCTTGTGGATGCCGTGCACATCCGGGTCGCTCAGCACGACCTTCGCGATTTCCGCTGGGTCCAGGGCGATGTGGTCCGTCAGCTCGTCCGCCGCAACATGAAAAATCTGACAGGCCGTTTTGAGGATCATCAGGGCGATGAGGAAGGAGATTGCGGAATCTATCCAGGCGGGCGCGCCCATGTACTTGATGAGGAGGACGGAGGCCAGGACTCCGCAGGTGACGTAAACGTCGGAGAGGGTGTGCTGGGCATCTGCTGTCAGGATGATGGAGACGAGCTTTCGCCCTGCCAGCCGCTCGGCCGCGACAACAAAGAGATTGAAGGCCAGGGTTGAGGAGATGAGCGCCAGCTCCATGCCGGAAGGGACACGGAAATCAGGCTCGGACAGGGCATTAAAACTCTGTTCCAGGACGTTGAGCCCCAGAATGAACAACAGTGCGACAATGGCCAGGCTCGCCAGCGTCTCGTAGCGGGCATGGCCGTAGGTGTGGTCCTCGTCTTTGGGCTTGTGGGCAATGCGTGTCCCGATGAGGCCAATGACGTTCGAGAAACAATCCGTGATGGAATGATAGCCGTCGGCGGTGATGGACGGCATCCCCGTCGCAAAGCCCACGGCAATCTTGATGGCGGAGACCAGAAGGTTGCAAACCAGGATAACCGCCAGCACCCCTTGTACCCATTTTGAGTTTCGTGAGCCTGTGCTCCCATGAACTGTTTCCATAAGACAATTATACTCCGCCTCGAAACCCGCGGGAGGTGCCGGCCTGTTTTTTCAGTCACGCGGTCAGAGCGGTCTGATATTCAGAAAGGCCCGGAGCCGCTGGAAGATCAGCGCCGCGGCGACGCAGGAGAGGAGGTCGCCCGGCAGCGGCATCAGCACAAAGGTCCACAGCAGGACTCCGGCCGCCAGGGTCTTGCCCAGATACCAACGCGCAACGACGTAATAGTAGGGGATTCCAATGGCGTAGATCAGTACGATGGCCGCCGCGCCAGCCAGCACCCAGTTCCACAGCCCCGGTTTCAGCCGCTCGGCCAGAAAGCCTGCCGTCCACGCCCCGGCGATGAAACTCACAATGTAACCAAATGTGGGGTTCAGCACATAGCCCGGCCCCCCGCCCTGAGAGAACACCGGCAGCCCGATGAGCCCCGCCGCGACATAAACGGCGACGGCCACAGCCCCTCGTTTGCGTCCCAGCACAAGTCCGGACAACACCACGGAGAGCGTCTGGAGCGTCAGCGGAAGCAGCGGCGTCGGTATCTTGATAAACGTCCCCACAGCGACCAGCGCCGCGAACAGTGCGCAGAGCACAAGGTCCCGGATGGTCAAAAACTTCTTTTCCATAGCCTTCATCCTTTCAGCTTTTGAGCGGCCGGACCTGACAGACCTCTCCGGACCGGAGTGTCAGTGTCTGGCCGTTTTCATTCTCCACCACCAGGCCGCCCTGAGCGTCAACGTCCAGCGCCCGGGCCCGGCGGGTCTCCCCGTCCTGGCTGTAGGTGATTTCCCGCCCCAGGAGCAGCGAGCGTTTCCGGTAGGCGGAGATCAGATCCGGGTCCCCCAGCCGCCCGGCGAAATCCATCAGGCGCTCTGCGATGCCCGCCGCGATGGGGGGCCGGCCCACGCTCTTTGTCCCGGCCTCCGGAAAGACGGAGCCCGCGATGCCCTCCAGCCCCCCAAAGTTCCGCGTCGTGAGGTTGATTCCCAGCCCAACCACCACGCTCCCGACACTTCCGGTTCCGGTATCGGTCACAGCCTCGCTCAGGATGCCGCAGACTTTGCGTTCTTCCCCCGTGTCCCCGCAGCGCAGACAGATGTCGTTTACCCATTTGATGAGCGGCCGCGCCTCCGTCAAAGCCTCCAGCGTGAGGCACACGGCGACTGCCGCCGCCACGGTGATTATCTGGAACAGTTCCATATCCGCCGTTGGGCGCAGGATCAGCGTCATATAGAGCCCCGTCCCCGGCGGCGAGACGAAAGAGTGCCCCCGCCGCCCACGGCCCGCCGTCTGCTGGTTGGCAATGACCAGCGTTCCGCTCTCTGCTCCGCTCTGCGCCAGACGCTTGGCGTAGGTGTTGGTGGAGTCCACCGTCTCCAGGCAGATAACGCGTCGCACGGGGCTTCCCTTCGACAGGCAGGCGCGGACGGCCTCCTCCGTCAGGATATCGATCTCATCTGACATTCTGTTCTCCCCTTCAGCAAACCATACTTTTGACGTCGTTCATTCCCCTCCACACGGACCAGGTCAGTGGGATGGCGAGGAGGAAGGCGCAGATATCCGCGCAGGGCTGCGCAATCTGCACGCCGAAGAGCCCAAACAGCCGGGAGAGGATGAGGAGGGACGGGATAAAGAATAACCCGGAGCGCGCGGAGGCAATAACCGTTGCCCTTCCCCCCTTGCCGATGGACTGCAGCAGCATGTTGGAGAGCGTAAACGAGGCGTTCAGGGGAAGCGTGGCCATCTGCCAGTGAAGCGCAAAGCCGCCGATGGCGATGACCTTCGGGTCGCTGCGGAAGAAGCGGATAATCGAATCCGCGCAGGCAGAGCTCAGGATAGCCACAAATACCAGAAACAGCGTTCCATACCGCACGCAGAATTTGTACGCGTCCTTAACCCGCCCGTGCAGCCCCGCGCCGTAGTTGTAGCTGCAAACAGGCTGAAATCCCTGGCCAAAACCAATGAGCGCTGAGTTTGCAAACAGCATCACCCGATTGACCACGGACATCCCGGCAATAGCGGCGTCCCCTCCCAGCGTCCCGGCCATGTGGTTCAGCATGACGGTGGAGAGGCTCATCAGGCCGTTGCGGAAGAGGGAGGGCGAGCCGCCGTTCACAATTTCCAGGAGGTAGTGTGCGTTCATGCGGATGTTTTTGGGCCTTAGATGGAGATTGGGGCCCCGTGTGCTGCCAAAGAGCAGAATACAGAAACTGACGCACTGACTCAGGGTTGTCGCCCAGGCCGCGCCCGCCACTCCCATTCCAAAGACGAAGATGAAAAGAGGGTCCAGCGCGATGTTCAGCACCGCCCCGCTTACCAGCCCCGCCATGGCGTAGACCGCGCTGCCCTGGTAGCGGAGCTGGTTGTTCACCACAATCTGTGAGGTCATCAGCGGCGCGGCGTAAAGGATGATCCTCATGTAGTTCTGCGTGTCCCGGATAATGGTCCTTGTGGCTCCCAGCGCGTAGGAAAGGGCTTCTGATTTCAGAAGCCCCGCAAGGAGGATGCCCGTTCCCAGCAGAAATGCCAGAGTGAAGCCCGTCGCGGCCATCTCCTCCGCCTCGCGCGTTTCCCCGGCCCCCAGTTTGCGGGACAGGTAGTTTCCCGACCCATGCCCGCAAAAGAAGCCTACGGCCTGAATGATGTTCATCACCGGCAGGACGACGCCGACAGCGGCAGTTGCCTGAGTGGAAATGCGCCCGACGAAGAAGGTATCCGCCATGTTGTAGAGGTTTGTCACCATCATGCTGATGATGGTCGGCACCGAAAGAGCCCCTATCAGGGCTGGGATAGACGTCTCCGTCATATACTTATGGCGCACTGCCAGGGAATCGGATAGAAATCGCCCGTGCCGTTCCGCTGACTGGGCCATTAAAGAAGACCTCCCGTTACCGTTTGAAGAGCCCCCCCAGGCCCTTCTGGAGTTCTCTGCTCAGATCCTCCTTGAGCTTATCCCTGATCTCCTCTTTTTTATCCTTCTTTTGCTCCTGCTGGGCCTGCTGCGTGCCCTTATTGCCCTGAGGCTGAGCGGGGGTCTGTTTCCCGCTCCCGGGGATGATGGCGTCAATCAGCTTATCCGCGGCCTTGTCGCTGGCCTTCTTCACAACCTCGTCTTTCTTGACGGGCTGAGTGGGGGCCGCCGGCTTCTGTTTTTGCTGAGCAGCCTGTTCGTCCTTTTTCTGGCTGGCCCCGGCGTCCTTCCTGGTGGACCCGGAGACCTTGATATTGGAGAAAGAGGGGGATGATGCCTTACCCGTGATTTTGAGGCTCACAACGCGGAAGTCCGCCTCCGACCCGGCCTCCTTCGCGCCTTTCCAGCCGCCGCCCAGGACCTGTTTCAGGCTGTCCTCCAGCCCTTTTCCGCCCTTCAGCACCGAGGCCAGCCCTTCAAAACTGCCCTTTCCGCCGCCCACCAGCGCGTTGACGAGCTGGTAGTTGAGGCTGCCCTCCGCCGTGATATTCAGCGTCGAGTCAAAGTTGACGGCCCCGTCCTGAGGCAGTTTGGCATAGAGGTAGAGCGGGTTGTTCTTTGTCGCGTTGACAATGCTCCCGGCCTTTAAAATCAGTTTGCCCGTCTGAATGGTGAACGGCGCGGTGACGCTGGAGTACTGAATCCCCTTCGTGCCGTAGAGGCGCGTGGCCAGATCCAGCCACTTGAAGCCCGTGATGCCTCCGGCCCCCACGGAGGCCTGTCCGCTGCCGGAGTAGCTCAGTTTTTTGGCCGCGCTGCCGGAGAGCTTCAGGTTCAGCTTGCCCTGGCCCGTAATCTTGCCGCCCAGCCCGCCCGTCATGTCCTGAATCAGGGCGTTGACGTCCACACCGCTGGCCTGGAGCTGATCTGTGAAGGTGGACCTGGACAGGTCGCAGGTCAGGTCGTTCTTCGCACTTCCGCCGTAGACTTTCGCCGTGCCGCCCATGGAGGCGAAGGTGTTCCCGGTCAGTGACAGAGGCAGTTTTACCTCCGACAGCTTAAGCCCAAAGGCTTTGATTGCCGAAGACGTGATGGAGCCCTTGCCGGAGTTCCCCCTGGCGTCGCTTGTGAGGTCAAAGGTCAGGTCAGCCTTGCCCGAGAGCTGTCCCTTCAGGTCGGGAAACTCCTTCGTCAGGGCCGCCAGATCCAGACCCTTGCCGCGGACAGAAATGTTGGCGTTCACCGCGGGGGCGGTCTTTACGGTGCCCGACGCGGTCAGGGGCGCTCCGCCCACCTCGGCCCTGAAGCTGTTGAGCTTCAGCTCCTGCGCCGTGCCGGAGACGTCCGCCGCCAGGTTGGTGAGCGTGAGGCCGCTGGCCGTCAGGCTCTTCGCTTTGGCGTTCAGAGCAATCTTCTCAAGTTTCGTCAAATCGCCGCCCAGCGCCGTCGTCACCTCAATGTCCCGGGCCGTGAGCATGTTCATGGCCTGAAGGTTCGCCGAGGAGGCCAAAAGGCTGAGGGAGGGATTGGGCAGTTTGCCCTGAACTTTTACGCCGGCGTTGACGTTCCCCTTGAGGGCGTAGCTGTCGATGTCGGGGACGTAGGCCTTCAGCGCCGCGGGGGAGACAGTCACCGTCGCGTTGATGTTGACGTCCGGTGTGGAGGAAGTGAGGGGCCCCACTGTGCCGGAGACGTGGATGGGCATGCCGTTCAGTGTCCCGCTGCTCTTCTGAAGGGAGAGGACGTTGTTTGCGAAGGAGAAGGCCAGAGAGGGCTTGTCCAGTTTCTGTCCCCAGCCGGAGAGCCTGGGGCTGCTGATTGTGCCGGAGACGGCAGGGTTCGACAGGCTGCCCCTGACGGCGAGGGAGGCGGTGACTTTACCATCCAGTCCATACTGCGAGGAATCCGGAATCATCTCCGCCACGCTCTTGACGTCCAGGTCCTTGAGGTTGGCCGTCAGGTCCAGCTTCGGTGAGGTGAGGAGGGAGGCGGCGCTCCCCTGAAGGAAGCCCTGCGCCCCCTCAAAGCTGAATTTGCTGTTGACAGCCACCGTGTCCCCCTTGCTGAGCTTGACCTGCGCCGCGATGTTGGTGAGGCCCTTGTCCTGGTAGCTGATCCTGGGGGCGGAGAGGGACACCGTCCCGTTCAGGGCGTTGGCGGGGCCCTGGATGTTGGCGTTGAAGGACGCGATGCGCCCGCCCAACCCCTTAAGCTCCGGAAGGTGAAGAGCCTTGTCCAGGCCGTCCAGCGCCGCGTCCCGCGCGTCCAGTTTCACCATAATGGAGGGAATCTTCCCCGGGTGCGTCGCGATGGCGATCTCCCCGTTGATGGGGATATTCAGGATGGAGGCCTGGATATCGCTGACGGTCACGCGCCCGCCCGAGTAGCTCACGCCGGCCGCCACCCGTTCCACGGGGTAGCCGCTGATTTTTGTCCCCTGATAGCTCGCCGTGCCCTTGAGCTTGAGGGTCTCACTGGTCCCCGTGACCTCAAGGTTCAGGCCGGCCGTCCCGTCGTAGTCCTCCGCCTTGAGGGCGGAGGGCCACAGCGCGGTGAGCTCCTTCAGGTCGAGCCCCTGTACGGAGCCATGGAGGTTCAGCGTGTTGGTCTTATCCGTGGGGGAGACGGGCTGGATGCCGCCGGTGGCCAGTATCTTTCCTTTTCCAAAATTTATGTCGGAGCGGTTGATGAGGACGCCGCTGGCGATGTCCAGGTCCGCGCCGCCCCTGACGGGCACGCCGTTGACCCGGCCGTCAACATCCACCCCCAGGGCTGTGCCCTGAATGTTGGCGCCCACCTCGGAGACCTCCACCGTGCCCCATTGGGAGGTGAAGCGGCTATCCACCAGGCTGATGCGGTCGATGGGAATCTCCGTGCTTCCGCCGCTGTCCTCGCCCTTCGGCAGTTTGATTTTCTGAACGTCCGCGATGAACTGGTCCAGATCCATCTCAACGCCGCCGACAGCGATCTCCGCCAGGCGGATTGCCCCGCGGAACAGAGCGGTGAAGTTAATCCGCGCGGCCAGGGACTTTGCTGAGAGGATCTTCCCGCTTCCCCCCGCGGCAAGAGTGAAGTCATGCAGCGTGTAGCCCTTGACGGGGTTTCCGCTGACTCCGGAGGCCGCAAGGTCCAGGTTCAGCTGTTCCTTCAGCGCCTTCTGCGCGATGCTCAGGATGAGGCTGCCGCCGATATCCACGAACGAAAGGATGCTCCCCGCGACGGCCAGAAAAAGGACAAGTCCCAGCAGACATTTAAGCAGGGCGTTCCCCCTTCTTGCCTGAATCCGGCGTTTTTGCTCCTCTATGTGTGTCATTACGACTCACTCCTCTTTTAAAAATCACGACCCGTGGTATATTTTACCTTAAGGATTCATTTTAATGGGGGTGCGGCCGTATGGCAAAAAAACGTCAGACGCGGGGAAGGCTGTCACAGCTGGCCCGGATGAGCCCGAAACAGATTCTCGTCATTCTTCTGGTCGTCCTGGTGGGGTGGGGTGTGGCCCGGCTGTCAGGACATGACGTCTCCCCGGAGGCCCTTCTGCAGTCGCTCCTTGGGGAGACCCCGGCGGAACAGCCCAAAGCGCCCGGAGCTCAAACGAGCGGGAAAAAGACGACGGCCCAGGTGGGGGATAAGCTGGAGGGGACCGTCAAGCGCGTTGTGGACGGCGACACCCTTTTGGTGGAGGTGGACGGCCAGTCCCGGCGGGTGCGGCTGGTCGGCGTGGATACGCCCGAGACCGTCCACCCCAACAAGGCAGTCCAGTTCTATGGCCCGGAGGCCAGCGCCTTCACCAAGAAGGAGCTCACGGGCAAACACGTCTGGCTGGAGTACGACGTCGCGCCTCTGGACCGCTACCAGCGCCATCTGGCCTACATTTGGCTGGAGTCTCCCTCCGACGGGGAGGCGGCCATCCGGCGCGGGATGTTCAACGCCCGTCTGCTGCTGGGCGGCTACGCAAAGGTGATGACCATCCAGCCCAACTCACGCTATGCGGACCTGTTCGTCCGTTTCCAGGAGGAGGCCCGCAGGGCAAAGCGCGGCCTGTGGGGAAAATAACACGGTCTTGCGTCCGGCAGGCGCCGGGGGCCCGTTCAGTTTCTTCGTTTCAGTTCCGCGGCGAGGGCGCGCAGCTCCGTCAGATCCTCCGCGGTGGCCTCGCCGCGCTTCATCTTTGCGTCCAGCTCCCTGAGCCGCCCCTCGTCCCGGCGGCGCCTGAGGGCTGAGCAAACCACATTCCATATTGGATCGCTCACGGCGCGGGCCTGGTTTGGATCGCTCACGGCGCGGGTCTGGTTTGGATCGCTCACGGCGCGGGCCTGGTTTGAATCGTTCTCGCCGCGTGGCTGGGGCGCCGCGTGGGAAGGGTCTGTGAGCTCGTCGCAGAAGGCGTCGCCGCGGGAGATCAGCGCCAGGGGCCAGCGGTCCCCCAGGCTGAGCCAGCGGGCCTCCAGCGTCTCCGGCGTTTCCATCAGGATAGCCAGCGCCACCTCCTTGACGCGCTCGTCGTCCAGCAGGGCAAGGACCTCTTCAGGACGGACGCGGCGGCGAAGTTCCTCATCGCGCCACAGAAGGGAACAAAGGGCGGACTCCAGGGGATCCAGGACAATTTTTTCCCCGCCTGTCCCGTCGTTCTTCTTCTGCGGGGCCGGTTCGGGGCGGGGCGTCCGGTTCCCCTTCCGCCGGAAGGCCTCCAGCTCCCGCCAGAACTCGTGAGGATAAAGCTCCAGGGCCCCGGCCAGCTCTGACACATAGGGGGCAATGGCCGAAGGGTCCAGCTGGACCAGGCCGCTCATCAGGGACTCAACCCCGGCCCGCCTCGTCTCGGGGGAGGCCAGCATGCCCCGGACGGAGGCCATGTGCTGAAGGATCAGGGGACGCGCGTTTTTGACGGCCTCCTCAAACGAATTTAAGCGCTCTCGCCGCGCGGCTGGATCCGCACTACCGCTGGCTGCAGTCAATAATTCGTCAGGGTCCTTGCCGGAGGGCAGGGAGATGACCTGAACGTCAAGTCCAAGGCTCTGGAGGATGTACATCCCCCTGATGGTCGCCTCCTGCCCTGCCGCGTCGCTGTCGTAGCAGATGTAGCAGCGGTCACTGAAGCGCTTGAGCAGCCGCGCCTGGTCCTCCGTCAGCGAGGTGCCCAGGGAGGCGACGGTCTCGGTGAAGCCGCAGAGGTGGAGCCGCAGCGCGTCCATGTAGCCCTCCACCAAAATGGAGCGCCCGCGCTCACGGATGGCGTTCCGCGCTTCGTGCAGCAGGTAGAGGGTCCGCCGCTTGCTGTAGATCTCCCCCTCCGGACTGTTGATGTACTTTGCGCCCTCCCCGTCGACAAGACGGCCGCCAAAGGCGATCACCCGCCCGGCGATGTCGCGGATGGGGAACATCAGCCGTCCCCGGAAGCGGTCGTAGAGGCCGCCCCGCTGTCCCTCGACGGCGAGCCCGGCGGCCAGGGCCTGACGGTCATTGACGCCTGCCTCCCTCAAATGCCTTAAGAGCGAGTCCCACGAGCTGGAGCTCCAGCCCAGGCCAAAGCGCGCGGCGTCCTGGGGCGTGAGGGCTCTTCGCTCCATGTAAGCCCTGCCCGCTGCCCCCTCCGGCGCGCGGAGCTGGGCGCTGAAGAACTGCGCCGCCAGGTCCGTCACCTCGTAGAGGTTGCCCTCCAGCTTCTTTTTCCCGGCCTTTTTCGTCAGCGTCACGCCGGCGCGGGCGGCTAAAAGCTCCAGGGCCTGGGGGAAGTCCAGCCCCTCCGTCTCCATGACAAAGGTAAAGATGTCTCCCCCCCTGCCGCAGCCAAAGCAGTGATAGTTCTGCTTCTCCTGGCTGACGTGGAAGGAAGGCGTCTTCTCGTTGTGGAATGGACAGAGTCCGACGTAGCTCCTCCCGGCCCGGCGCAGTCTCACCCGGTCGCCGATGACGTCGACAATATCCAGACGTTCCTTGATGAGTTGAATATCGCTGTTGGCCAATTTAAGCTCAGGGAATCCCTGTCCCCTCGCCCCCCTTCTGCATCGCCCTGTCCTTCTGGTGACAGGGCCATTATAGCATTTGAGGAGGTCAGCTCAGAGAGCCGGAGCGGAGGAGGGGGCCCCTAAAAAAAGGCGGGGGAAGTTTCCCTCCCCCGTCATGGCTTTTTTTGTTTTGATGTCCCGGCTTACTTCCCGGCCAGGTACTGGTTGATGCTGGCGGCTGCCCTGCGGCCCTCGCCCATGGCCAGGATGACCGTCGCGGCGCCCAGCACGATGTCTCCGCCGGCCCACACGCGCGGGATGCTGGTCTTCTGGTTCTCGTCCACGATGATGTTGCCGCGCTCCGTGACCTTGAGCCCCTTGGTGGTGGCGGCCATCAGCGGGTTGGACTCGTTGCCCAGAGCCACGATTGCCGCGTCAATCTCAAGCTGGTGCTCCGTCCCCGGCTTGGCGACGGGCTTGCGGCGTCCGGAGGCGTCCGGCTCACCCAGCTCGTAGCTCAGAAGCTCCACGGCCTTCAGCTTCCCGTTTTCGTCGCCGATGAAGCGGGTGGGGTTCTCCAGGAAGTGGAAGTCCACGCCTTCCTCCATCGCGTGCGCGACCTCCTCAGCACGGGCGGGCATCTCCGTGCGGGTGCGGCGGTAGACGCAGTAAACCTTCTCCGCGCCAAGGCGAAGGGCCATGCGTGCGCCGTCCATTGCCACGTTGCCGCCGCCGAAGACCGCCACGCGCTTTGCCGGGAACATGGGCGTGTTCGCGTGCTCCACGTCGTAGGCCTTCATCAGGTTCGCGCGGGTGAGGTACTCGTTGGCGCTGAACACGCCGATGAGGTTCTCGCCCTCGATCTTCAGGAACTTCGGCAGGCCCGCGCCCGTTCCGATGAACGCGGCGTCAAAGCCCTCGCGGTCCAAAAGCTGCTCCAGCGTCTCCGTGCGGCCCACCAGGAAGCTCATCTTGAACTCCACGCCCATCTTTTTGAGGTTCTCCACCTCTTTGGAGACGATCTCCTTGGGCAGACGGAACTCAGGAATGCCGTAGACCATGACGCCGCCGGTCTTCTGGAACGCCTCAAACACGGTGACGCTGTGCCCCGCCCGGCGGGTGTCCGCCGCGACGGTCAGGCCCGCGGGGCCGGAGCCGATGACGGCAACGCGCTTGCCCGTGTCCGGCGCGGGCTGCGGGACGGTGATCTGGTTGTGGGCCCGCTCCCAGTCCGCCACAAAGCGCTCGAGGCGGCCAATGGCCACGGCCTTCTCCGGGGATTTGAGCATCTTGCCCACGGTGCAGAAGCTCTGGCACTGCTTCTCCTGCGGGCAGACGCGGCCGCAGATGGCGGGAAGCAGGTTCGTCGTCTTGATGGTGTCCACGGCGCCCTTGAAGTCACCCTTCTGGATGTGGGCGATGAAGTCCTTGATGGGCACGCCCACGGGGCAGCCCTTTGTGCAGGGGGCTCCGGCGCAGCCAAGGCAGCGCTCCGCCTCAACGCGGGCCTGAGTCTCCGTGTAGCCCAGCGCCACCTCGCCCATCTCGTGCGCCCTCTGGATGGGGTCGCGGGAGGGCATTTCCTGTCCGGGGATGGTGCCCCGGTCCTTGGGGGTCAGCGTCTTGTCTTTAATCTCAGCCCAAACCTTTTCTGCCTCCTGGTTGAGCATCTCCGTCGTCTTGTGTTCAGACATGGTTACGCACCCGCCTTTCCAAGGGTAGAACCGTTTGTCAGCCCAATGCGGCACACGTGGTCCTTCTCCTTCTGATAGTCCGCCTGCTCGCGGTCGCGGAAGGCACGCATACGCTGCATCATGTTGTCGAAGTCCACCTTGAAGCCGTCGAACTCCGGCCCGTCAACGCAGACGAACTTTGTCTCGCCGCCCACGCTGACGCGGCAGCAGCCGCACATGCCCGTGCCGTCAATCATAATCGTGTTCAGGGACACGGTGGTGGGGACGTTGAAGGGGCGGGTGGTGGCAACGCAGAATTTCATCATGATGGGGGGGCCGATGGCGACGACCTCATTGGGCAGGGGGTGACCGCCTTTGCCCTCGCAGAGTTCCTTCAGGGGCTCCGTCACAAGGCCCTTGCGGCCGTAGGAGCCGTCGTCCGTCACAACGATAAGCTCGTCGGAGGCCTTCTTCATTTCCTCCTCGAAGATCATAAGGTCCTTGGTGCGGGCTCCCATGATGGCAATCACGTGGTTGCCTGCGGCATGGTGGGCCTGGACGATGGGATGCATGGGGGCAACTCCGATGCCGCCGCCCACGCAGACAACCGTTCCCACCTTTTCAATCTTTGTGGGACTGCCCAGCGGCCCGACGATAACGGGAATGTTGTCGCCCACCTCAAACTGAGAGAGCTTCAGCGTCGAAGCCCCCACCGTCTGAAACACGATGGCAATCCAGCCCTCGTCCGCATTGGCGTCCGCGATGGTCAGCGGAATCCTCTCTCCGTAGGTCTCGTCAACCTGCAGAATGATGAACTGTCCGGCCTTGCGGTTCCGGGCGATTTCAGGAGCCGTCACCCTGAAGTAGTAGACGTCCTGACTTCTCTCCTCGTCGTGAGAGAGCCGCCGCTTCTCCAAAATCTTATGCAAAGTCAAGTTCCCCCTCTAAGATGGAATTACACACAATCATTATTAATGATAAGCCTTTTTCCCCAAGAAAACAAGGCGGCAGTGAAGACAATGATATGGGTATTCCGGTTGGAAAATCCCGGCCTCGATTTTTGCCCCCCTGTCTGCCATAATATCCTTGTATCTCCGTTCCATGCAGATGAAAGGAGGCTCTGCCATGCCTGATGATGGCAAAGAGTTGACGCTGATTTTAAACGAAAGAAGGCTGGACGCGGACTCGTCCCCCCGGTTTTATGAGACGCTGATGCGGAATATCGGCGGGGCCACGAGCCTTGTCATCGATATGTCCGCGGTGGTCTACATCTCCTCCGCGGGACTTCGCGCGCTTCTGGCGGTGCAGCACGCGATGGGGGAGGAGGGCCGGGTGACGCTCCGCAACGTGAACGGGGAAGTCATGGACATCCTCGAGGTGACGGGCTTTTCTGAGATATTCATCGTGGAATCGGCACCGGGCGGAAAACAGCCCTGAGCCGGACAGCCCTGTGACGTGAGAATCTAAATCCTCATCGTCTCCAGCGTGTCGCCCGGCCTGGCCTCTCCGCTCTCCAGAACCTTCACAAAGATGCCCTCCCGCGGCATCACGCAATCCCCGGCGGCTTTTCGGATTGCGCAGTCTCCGTGGCACTCCTTGCCGATCTGTGTGACCTCGCAGACCGCGGTGCCGATTTTCAGGCGCGTCCCAACCGGGAACTCGTACAGGCAGAGCCCTTCCGTAAGAATGTTCTCGGCAAATGCCCCCGGCTGCAGTTTTTCCCTGACACGGGGCTGGAGCTTTGCCACGCTCTCCCTCCCCAGCAGGCTGACCTGCCGGTGTCCGCTCCCCGCGTGGGCGTCGCCTTCGATTCCATGACCGGCCCGGAGGGCGATCTTTTCCACGGGGTGCTTCTGCTCACCCCTGTGTTCGCTGATGCAGACGGCGAGGATCTTTCCTGTCACTGTCGCCGGGTGTTCTGTTCTGCCTGCCAGAAGGTCCGTCCCGTGCCGGATTGCGGGGAGGACCGCGCCAAAACACTCGCAGGCGGCCTTCTCGCTGCCCGGCAGGTTGATGATGAGCGTCGTCCCCCGTATCCCCGCCACGGCGCGGGACAGACACCCCATCGGGGTAATCTTCATGCTCTCCGCCCGCATGGCCTCCGGAATGCCCCGCGCTTCCCGCTCAAGGACGGCCAGCGTCGCCTCCGGCGTCACGTCCCGGGGGGCAAAACCCGTTCCCCCCGTGGTCAGAACGAGGGGCAGCTTCAGTCTGTCCGCGCATTTCAGCAGTTCGGACCGGATAAGCTCAAATTCGTCCGGGATAATTGCCGCATAAACGGTTTCCCATCCCATTTCCTCCAGAAGTCGCCGCAGCGCGGGCCCGCTGGTGTCCTGCCTTTCCCCCCTTGATCCCTTGTCGCTCACTGTGATGACTGCCGCTTTTTGCATAATCTCTTCACTCATTTCTCATACCCGCGGGGCACAGGCGTAATCCCCGTGAACGCCGCCGCTCTTGGACAACAGGCGGATGTCGCCAATCACCATGTCGCGCTGAACGGACTTGCACATGTCGTAAACCGTCAGCAGGGCGACGGACACGGCGGTCAGCGCTTCCATCTCAACGCCGGTCCGCCCCGCGCAGGATATCTCGGCCCGGACGCTGACGGCCTGCGCCTCTTCGTCCAGGGAGAGAGAGAGGTTCACCCCGTTCAGAGTGATGGGGTGGCACATGGGGATTAAGTCCGGCGTGCGCTTTGCCCCCATGATGCCCGCCACCTGCGCGACGGTCAGCACGTCGCCCTTTTTGACGCCGCCGCTTTGGATGAGACGGAATGTCCCGGCGTTGACGAAAATTCGCCCCGATGCCACGGCGCGGCGCGGCGTGATGTCCTTCTCCTCCACATTGACCATTCGGGCGCGCCCCTCGCTGTCAAAGTGCGTGAAGTCGCCGCTTAAGTCTGCCATCAGTCAGCCTCCGATCCTGTTCATGCTGCGGCCCGCCTCGCTGAGCCGCGACGCTGATAAATAGGGGTGCCTCTCCGGCTTGGCGAGGATCGCCCGCCGTATGGCCTCCTTCATTTTCTCACGGCTCAGCCCCTTTATGGGGATTTCCTGACGGGAATGAAGGCAGGGCTTTAGATATCCGTCGGCGGTGAGGCGGATCCGGTTGCACTGAGAGCAAAAATTACAGGTCATGGGGCTGATGAACCCCACACGCCCCCGCGCCCCCTCAAATTGAAACATCCGCGCGGCTCCGTCCCCGGGCAGGGGGACGAGCCCGGGGATGAGTGCCCTTGCCTCCCGGAACGTCAGGTAAGCGTCCTGTCCAAAGTCCCCCGTCATGGGCATCAGCTCGATAAAGCGGATATCCATGTCGTTCTCCCGCGTCATGTCCGCCAGGCGCGAAAGTTCGCCGTCGTTGAAGCCGCCTATCAAAACCGTGTTGATCTTTACGCGGAGCCCCGCGGAACGGGCTGCCTCTATGCCCCGCAGGGCCTGGCCGAGCGAACCGCCCCGCGTGATGTGGGCGTACTTCTCCGGGTCCAGCGTGTCCAGGCTGATGTTGACGCGGCGGATTCCCGCGTCCTTCAGCGGCCCCGCCATGTCAGACAGCAGAAGTCCGTTTGTCGTGAGGGTGGCCTCCCGTATCCCCGGCATGGCAGCGGCGCGGCGGCAGATGGACAGGATGTTTTTCCTGACAAGAGGCTCGCCGCCCGTGATGCGGATTTTATTTATGCCCAGCTCCGACGCGGCCTCAATGGCGCGTATGATTTCGTCCTCATCCATCGTCGTGCCGTGCGCCGCTGCCGCCCCGGCCGGCATGCAGTAGCGGCAGCGAAGGTTGCACTGGTCCGTCACGGAGACGCGCATATAATTTATCTCCCGGCCAAAAGTATCCCGCATTTCGCTAAGGCCTCATCAGCAGGACAGGCCCCGGCGCGAGAGGGCGTGAATGAATGCCGGCGTGGGGTTTCACCGGCCCTGCCGCCTTTCCATCAGGTTTACGGTCACCAGGACGGCGAAGGAAATGGCCAGGTTGACCAGCACCCATTTCATGGCCAGCTCGTCGTCGCCCGTGCGCCAGAGCTGGTAGACCGTCGTGGAGATCGTGGCGGTCCGGCCCGGCGTGTAGCCCGCTATCATGCTCGTTGCGCCATACTCGCCCAGGGCGCGGGCAAAGGACAGGATAATCCCCGCGATGAGCCCCTGGCGGCAGCAGGGTACGCGAATAAGCCAGAAAATGGCGGTGTTTGACGCCCCCAGCGTCTGCGCCTCCTCCTCCAGCGTCCTGTCGAAGGACTCAAAAGCTCCCCGCGCCGTCCGGTACATCAGCGGAAACGCCACCACGACGGAGGCAAAAACGGCCGAGTACCACGTCATGGTGAGGCGCACCCCAAAATGTTCCAGCACCCAGAGCCCCAGGGCCCGGCGCGGCCCCAGAAGGCGCAGCAAAAAATAGCCCACCACCGTGGGCGGCAGCACCAGCGGGAGAGTCAGCGCCACGTCAAGAAAGCCCTTCATCAGCCGCGGCAGTTTCGCGGCGTAATAGGCGGCCGCGATGCCGGTGAAGAACACCACGACGCAGGAGATGAGCGCCACCCGAAGGGAGTTCAGCAGAGGATACCAGTCCATAAGCCGGCCGTTCGCTTATTTTGCCGGGGCAAAACCAACGGAGGCAAATATCTCACGGGCCTCCGGGGACATGAGATATTCCAAAAATGCGCGGGCTATGGCCTCGTGGGCGGAGCGGGACAGAACCGCCGCGGGATAGACGACAGGCGTTTTGAGCGTGCCCGCGGGAGGTTCGGCAACGACAGTCAGCTTGTGGGTTGCCGCGTCTGTCGCGTAAACGATGCCGCAGTCCACGGCCTCCTCCCGCACCTGCATGGCGACCTCGGTGACGTTGCTGGCGAATGAGATTTTGTTTTCGGCGTTCAGCCTGTCCCAGAGCCCCATGTTTGTGAGGATCTCCTGAGAATACGCGCCGACGGGCACGTCGGAATTGCCCAGGGCAATCGTGCGGAGCTTATCCGTTCCCAGATCCTCATAGCAGTGGATACCCGCTTTGTTCCCGTCAGGGACGACGAGCGCCACTTTATTCTCCAAAAGGTTCACCCGCGTCGAGGGGACAATGAGGCCCGCCTTCTCCAGGGCGTTCATCTGTTTCTGCGCGGCGGAGATAAACAAATCGCACTCCGCGCCCTCCTCAATCTGTGTCTTGAGCGTGCCCGAGGAATCAAAGTTATAAAGAATCCGGACATCGGGGTGCGCCTTCATATAAAGCGCCGCGGTCTGCTCCATGGTCGCCTGCATGGACGCGGCGGCAAAGACCGTCAGAACCGTCTTATCCTCCGCCATGGCACGGCAGGGGATAACTCCCCACGCGGCAGCCCACATAATTATTGTCATAAATGCCATCATTTTTTTCATGACAGTCACTCCTCACGTTCTCTTCTTTTTACAGGACTTCCAGCAGCAGCTCCAGGGTGCCGCCGCACACCATGCCCGCCTCAGCGGCCTCCTCCCTCGCCAGGTCCACATGATAAAGCTGAGGCCTGAGCGTCCCGCCGGAGAGCATATCCCTTGCTTTTTGAATCAGCGCGGCCTCCGCGCACCCGCCGCCGATTGTCCCCACGCAGGTTCCATCGGGGAGGACCAGCATTTTTGTCCCCACGCTCCGTGGGGCGGAGCCCCTGCGGGCGATGAGGGTAAGCAGAACCTTCCTTCCGGGCTGGCCCAGCGCTTTCAGAATCGCGTCGGGGTATCCCGCCCCCCGTCCATGCCGGTTTTTTACCTCAATAATCTCCGCCATGACGGAAACGGCAATTTCCTCCGGTGTCTCGGCCCCGATTTTCAGGCCGATGGGGGTGTGGACTTCATCCAGAACATCCTTTGGAACTCCGGACCTCAACAGGTTTTCTTTGACCATGCGGACCCTTTTTACAGACCCCATCAGCCCGATGTAGGCATGAGGCTTTGCCGCGATGGCCTTTAAGCATTGCTGGTCCCAGCGGTGCCCGCGGGTGACGATCACAAAGAAGGTATCCTTATCCCCCGTTATG
This sequence comes from Fretibacterium sp., assembly GCA_024681935.1. GTDB lineage: Bacteria > Synergistota > Synergistia > Synergistales > Aminobacteriaceae > JAFUYV01. The sequence goes on along the minus strand of JAIKZX010000045.1, from coordinate 14,171 downwards.
GTGTTCAATGCGTTCTCAAAGCTGTCACAGAGCACAGGGTCAGCCCCGGCCTCCCTGGCGTTTCCGGCGAAGGAGGGCCTGTCGTCAATGCAGGTCACCCGGCATCCGATCATCCGGCCGAGCCTGATAATGGGGATGGAGACGTGCCCGGCCCCGCAGATCACAATCTTCTTTTCATGCTCAAGACGTTCGCTGTAAACGCGCCTTCCGTCGATTTCCTGAACGCCCGTCACGTTTTGCGCCTCTCCGGCGTGAAGGGAGAAAAACTCATCCTGCCCTGAGGTCCAGACGATCTCTCCGTCAGACAACAGCGCCTTCTCCCCCATGCCGCTGCCGTCCAGCAGAGTCAGGATGAGCGTTTCCCGGCCGGGGTCCAGTTCCGGGAGCTTATCGTAAAAGGCCGTCATGCCGCTCACTTCCCAAACCCGCAGTTGGGGAAGACGCAGACCCTGCAGTTAAGACAAAGCCCTCCCTGCCCCAGAGAATCGATATCCGCTTTCTTCAGCACTTCGCCCGCCATGATCCTTGGCAGAACCAGGTCAAAAACCGTCCTTTTCGCGTACATGACGCAGCCCGGAAGCCCCATGATGGGAATATGCTCTTTGCCCCGATACGCCAGCATGAACATGGCTCCCGGCAAAACGGGAGCCCCGTAAGTCACCACCTCGTCCGCCACGCACCGGATTGCGAAGGGGGTCCTGTCGTCGGGGTCAACGCTCATGCCTCCCGTGCAGAGGATCATGTCCGCGCCCTTATCGAGAAGTCTTCTGATGCACGCAATCTCCATCTCCGGGTCGTCCGGGCTGGTCTCCCGCCCTGTGATCTCCGCGCCAAACTCCGCCAGCTTCTCCTCAACCACGGGAGTAAAGGTGTCACTGATCCTGTGATGATAGACCTCGTTTCCTGTTGTGACGATGCCCGCCTTTTTGTGCAGAAAAGGCAAAATCCTGAATACGGGGCTTCCCGCCGCGGTCTCCCTTGCCCGCTCCAGCTTTTCCTTTTCGATAACAAGGGGAATAATCCGGGTCCCGGCAATGACATCACCCGGTCTTACGGCGAAATTGCCGTGCCGGGAGGCGATCATCATTTCCCCAAGGGAGTTGAGTTTGTTCAGGAGCTCATGGTTTACCTTCAAAAGTCCCTCCCGGCCGGCGATGATCTCCACCTTGCCCTCCTTGACCTCTGAGTGGTTCATTCCCTCGCTCCGGCAGATATCCCATAGGATCATCGCTGCCTCGTTCTCATGGACCCTGTTTTCGTCCATCTCCCAGATGTAGATATTATCCTTCCCCAGGCTCAGGAGGATGGGGATATCCTCCTCCGTGATGATATGTCCCTTCCTGAACGCGGGGCCCTTCTTCACGTCTTTGATGATCTGCGTGATGTCGTGGCACAGGACCTGCCCCACGGCGTCCTCCGTTTTCATGAGCTTCACGGTCTCGCCCTCCTGTCTGCACGCAGATAAAATAATTACCAGGGGCAAACGCGCCCCTGGTAATATTATAATGCGATAATTCGCTGTGCCGCCTACAGGTTCATAAAGGGGCCCCGTTTCAGGAATACGCCCTGATTTTCGCGGACAACTCTCCCTTCTTCTGCCGCAAGCTGCCCTCTCAGGAAGACCGCCTCAACGGTTCCGGTCAGCGTCCTGCCCTCCAGCGGCGCGTAGTCGCACCGGCTGAGCTGGTCAGAGACTGTGATGACCTTCGTCCGGTTCGGGTTCAGGATAACGAGGTCCGCGTCGGACCCCTCGCGGATAACGCCCTTGCGGGGGTAGAGCCCGTACAGCCTGGCCGGGTTTTCGCACAGGACTTCGCACATCTTTTCCACGGTGATGCGCCCCCCTGCCACGCCCTCGGAGTAGATGATCCCGCCCCGGGTCTCCACGCCGGGCATCCCGCCGGGGATTTTGCGGAAATCCTTCAGGCCAAGCTCCTTTTGCGCCAGAGTGAACGAACAGTGGTCCGTGGAGACGGTCTGAATCTCCCCATCGGCCAGGGCCCTCCAGAGCGCGTCGTTGTCACTCTTTTCCCGCAATGGCGGAGATATGACATACCGCGCGCCCTCAAAGCCGGGGAGGTCGTAGAGCTCCCGCGTCATGGTGAGGTACTGCGGGCAGGTCTCGGCGTAAACAGTCTGGCCCCGCTGGCGGGCTGCGCGAATCTCCTTCAGGCCCTCCTCGCAGGTCAGGTGGACATCGATGACGGGTGTGCCGGCGGCCTCGCACAGGTGAAGCAGCCTGCCGATGGCCTCCGCCTCCGCCGCGGGGGGCCGGGTCCGGTAATGGCAGGACACGTCCCCGCCGCGATGGGCGTATTCGTCCTGAAGCGCGGCAATCAGACCGTCGTTCTCACAGTGGACCCCCGTGATGCCGCCAACTTCCTTCAGCCGCTTCAACACCTTATAAAGGGTTTTGTCGTCAACCTTTGTGTCGTAGGTCATGTAGAGCTTAAAGGTCGTCACGCCCTCGTCCATCATGAGCTGGCACTCGTCGGAAATCCTGTCGTTCCACTCTGTGATGGACATGTGGAGGCCATAGTCGCAGGACACGCCCGCCGCGGCCTTTTTCTGCCAGTTCCGCAGCCCGTCGCTCAGCGTCTCGCCGGGGTACTGCGTTCCAAAGTCGATAATCGTCGTCGTGCCGCCGGCGACGGCCGCCCTCGTGCCGGAAGCGAAATCGTCGCAGGTCACGGTCCCCGCGACGTGGAGATCAAAGTGGGTGTGCGCATCGATGAAGCCGGGAAAGACCAGTTTGCCCGCCGCGTCTATGTGCTCTGTGCCCGCGGGAACGTCCTTCATGCCCCCGGGCACAACCGCTTTGATCTTTTCGCCGTCAATCAGGATATCCCCCGGGAAACTCCCGGAGGGAGCGACGATCGTTCCGTTCCGAATCAGAATCGTCATGACCGCAAATACGGGTAATCCCGAAAGACCGCATCGATTACCCCGGCCAGACGGGCATCAAAGGCCGTGTCCTTCTGCCCGATCTGATAATCAAACTTTTCTCCCGCCACGCGGACCACGGCCTTGTCCGTTCCCTTAAAGGCAAATCCATCGTTTTCGGATTCCTTCATGTCCGCCTCGTCCGCGAAGAGAGTGAATTTGTCTCTGTAGGGAGAAGAGTCGTAGGGGCAGAAAACCGTGCAGTTTCCGCACTCGTTGCACATGGAGTCCACGTGGATTATCTGGTTTTTGTGACCGGGAACACGAATGGAGACGTTGGCGCGGTTTGGGCACACCTCCACGCAGTTCTCACAGATGAGGTCGCAGGTCAGGCAGCGGGTGTCCGCTGTGCCGGACTGGGGCGCTTCCTCCAGGATGCCGCGCCTGGCGTAGACGGCCAGGTCCGTCAGCTCAGGCTTACGGCCCGTGGCGATGTCCCGCCCCAGCAGGGCGGAGCAGGCCTTCTGCGCGTCCGCGATGGCCCGCACCACGACCGACGCGCCAAACGCCCCGTCGCCAATGGCGTAGACCCCCTTCAACGAGGTCTCGCAGGTGTCCGGGTTCAGAACAGGCTGTCCCTTTGCGTCGACCTCAATGCCGTTGGCCCTGTAAAAGTCCGCGCCGATCTTCTCTCCAATGGAGGCGATCACCGTGTCGCAGGCAATCTCCACGACCTCGTCCGTCTCCCTCACGCCGCGGCGGCCGCTGGCGTCGGCCTCGCCCAGCTCCATTTTATGGCAGATGAGACGGCCGTTTTCCAGCGAGACGGGGGCAAGGAGTTCCTTAAACTCCACACCGTCCGCCAGCGCGTCGTTCAGCTCCTCCTCGTCTGCCGGCATATAGCGCCGGGTGCGGCGATAGACGATGCAGACGTTCTTAACTCCGTCCGTTCGCTTCGCGGCGCGGGCTGTATCCATTGCCGTGTTGCCGCCGCCCACGACGGCGATGTTTTCCCCGGGCCGGAGGTGTCCGTCGTGTTTTTTGAAGTCCTTCAGGAAGTCCAGAGCGTTGATGGCCTTGCCCTGCTTCAGTGTCAGGGGGGTGTCCTGATGGGCCCCGATGGCGAGAAGCACCGCGTCGGCCTTCAGGTCCTTTATGCTCTCCACGCGATGGTTCAGGACGAACTTTGCGCCGGCCGCCTCAGCGAGGGCCACATCCTTTTGTATCTCGTCCTGAGGGATGCGGAAGGAGGGGATGACGTTCCGGATAACGCCTCCGGCCCTCTCGTTTTCGTCGTAAACCGTCACGTCCGCGCCGGCCCGTGCCAGGAAGAACGCCGCCGCAATCCCGGCCGGCCCCGCGCCGATGATGATGATCTTTTTGCCATTGGACGCGCCGGGCTTCAGCTCCCTGATGACGGTGTCATAGCCCTTCCGCGCCGCGATGAGCTTGTTGCTGCGTATCTGCACCGGCGTCTCATAGTGGTTTCGCGTGCAGGCGGTCTGACAGGTGTGCGTGCAGAGGTTCCCCGTGATGAAGGGAAGCGGATTCTTCGCCAGAATGACGCGCAGAGCCTCCGCAAACTTTCCCTCGCCCACGAGCTGGCCATAGGCCGTGATGTCCTGATGGATGGGGCAGCGGTCGGAGCAGGGAGCGGTGAAGCAGTCCACCAGCGGCACCTTTGCCTCGGATTTGCGTTTGGGCAGCGGCTTGACGGGCTTGACGTGATGCGGGTCGGTCCTGGCCGCGTCGCTCAGAGCCTCCAGCGCCGGAACGTCAACGCCCTGCCATGCCGTGACCCCCTCTTTATCCAGCCTTTCCGCAATCTGGACCAGCCGCTCGTACCCGCCGGGTTTTAAAAGCGTCGTCGCCATCGTCACGGGCCATATTCCTGTGCTGATGACACGGGCGATATTAAAGAAATCACAGCCGCCGGAGAAGGAGATACGAAGCTCTCCTTTGAAATCCCGCGACAGGTTGCGGGCCACGCGGAGCGAAAGGGGATAAAGCGACTTGCCGGACATATACATCTCTGCCGAGGGCAGCTCGTTCCGCGTCACGTCCACCGGGAAGGTGTTGGTTATCTTGACGCCAAACTCCAGGCCCCTGCCGGCGGCCAGCTTTTTCAGCCGGGTCAGCATGGGGATTGCGTCGGCGTACTGCAGATCGCCCTTAAAGTGTACGTCCGTAAACTGAATGTAGCCGTAACCCATATCGTCCAGCGTCCTCCGGGCCTCCTCGTAGCCCAGAAGCGTCGGGTTGCACTTGATGAAGGTGTGCAGACCTTTCTCCGTGAGGAGATAGGACGCGATGGCCTCAATCTCCTGGGGGGGGCAGCCGTGCAGCGTGGAGACCGTCGCGGAGTTCACGATGTCGGGGTTTATTGCCTCAACGTCCTCCTCCGTGATATGGGAAAAACGGTTCAGATGGGCTTTCAGCCAGGCTTTGCACTCCTTCCAGACAGGAGTGTCCCCGGCGTTCATGATATTGTCAATGAACGTGTTGATCTTTGGCCCCCTGATGCCCTCCAGGTCGTAGCCCACGGAGATGTTGAACTGGAAGCCGTCGGGTGAGCCCAGGCCCCACTCCTTTGCGATAACCCTGAGAGCGAACCACGCCTTGACGTATTCCTCGTAGGCCTGCTGAACGGTGAGCTCCGTGGACCACTCGCAGTTGTAGCACTCGTCCTCGGCCCAGATGCAGGGCTTGTGAACGGCCGCCGCGAGCTCCCGGCCGTCGATCTTTTGCACCGTTTTCAGCTCAAAGAACCGTGCGCCGCCGTAATACGAGGCCACGATGTTCTGTGCAAGCTGTGTGTTGGGCCCCGCCGCCGGACCAATCTGCGTCTCCAGTTTTCGTCCAAAGAGCGTGAAATACCGGTTGGGATTCGCCTTATAGCACTTCCTCACGCCGAAGGCCGTCGGCAAGCGGGCGCATCCCTGCGCCGCCGCCGGCACTAAGGCCTCCTGCCTGTCGCAGGAGCCCTTTTCATGCTCATCCAAAATCCTTTCCATCAGTTTTGGGAAAGGGATGGGCGTCATGATGTCGCTCAATGTCTTTTCCCCCCTTTTGTCAGCCGTTGATGCTGCGCCACAGCCGTTCCGCCCCCTCACGGACGTGGGCCATGACCGCCTCTTCGTCGATATGCTGCAATACGCGGTCCTTCATCAGCACGCGGCCGTTGGCTATGGTTGTGACGACGGAGCGGCCGTTCATGCCAAAGAGGATATGCCCGTTGATATTGGCGCCGTTTAGCGGAGTTGGGGCAATATAGTCCGCCACGATGACGTCTGCTGCTGCGCCTTTTTCCAGGACGCCGAGCTTTTTCCTGAAGTAACGGTTTGCAATTGTGGCGTTGTGTTTAAACAGCATTTCCGGCACTTCGCCCCACGCCGCGCCGGGGTCGCACAGGTGGTGCTTGTGCAGGATGTTTGCCACCTTCCAGGACTCGATCATATCGTGGGTGTAGCCGTCCGTTCCCAGCCCGGTGACGATGCCCTGATGGACCAGCTCCATCGTGGGGGGGCAGCCGCAGGCGTTGCCCATGTTGGACTCCGGGTTGTGTACTGTCATGGTCCCGGTGTCTTTGATCAGGGCGATCTCGTGGGGGTTGACGTAGATGCAGTGCGCCAGCAGCGTCTTGGGTCCCAGTATGTCCCAATCGTAGAGACGGTCCACGATGCGCTTTGAATGTTTCGCCAGGCACTCCTGCAGATCCAGTATCCCCTCCGCCACATGGATGTGACAGCCGATTTCATCCGGCTTCTCCTGCCGGCACAGTTCCATGGTCTTGTCGGAGAGGGTGAAGCTGGCGTGCATCCCCATCATGCCGGCAATCATGTCCGAGTTGTCGGCCAGGGCGTGACGGGCAAAGTCCACGTTTTCCTTCACGGCGGCCCTCATCTTTTCCTCGCCGTCGCGGTCGGATATCTCGTAGCAGAGGCAGCTCCGCACCCCTGTTTCCTTTGCGGCTTCCTCAATGGCAAAGAGGGAGCCGGCAATCTCCCCAAAACTTGCGTGGTGGTCAAACAGGGTCGTCACGCCATTTTTGATGCACTCCACATAGGTTTCCAGCGCGCTGAGCTTCGTGAGCCCGTTGTTGAGGTGACGGTCAATCGTCCACCACTGTCCGTCAAGGATGTCGAGAAATCCCCTGGGGGCGTATCCCTTAATGGACAGGCCCCGCGCCATGGCCGAGTAGATATGCTCGTGGGTGTTGATGAAGGCTGGCATGATGACCCCGCCCCGGGCGTCGATGAATTCGGCGCCGGCGTATTTTTCACGCAGGCCGGAGCCCCCAACCTCCAGGATGCTGTTTCCATCGAGGACGACGGCCCCGTCCTCAATGAAGGGCTGTTCGGGGTTTCGGGTGACAACCTTTCCATTGGCAATAACTAACACAGCGTTTCCCCCCTTGCCGCATTAACGTCATCCCCGGAGAAACGCTCCGGGGATGACAGGCCCGCACAGCGAGCGATTGATTTTGACTATATCCGCGCGTTATGGATGAAAAAGACTAAATATCTTCCTCGGCCGCAAGTTCCGTTGTCCTCTCTGCCGGCGGCATGAGGTAGGAGAACAGGATGAAGAAGACCAGGCCCGCGGCCAGCCCCGGAATGATCGGCTGGCTGATGTGCATCCCAAAGAGATTTCCGCCCGAGATCCTCTCCAGGTACACCACCATCACCGTCCCCGCGATGAGGGAGGCGATGGTTCCGGCCTTCGAGGCCCTGTCCCAGTACATCCCGATGATATACGGGAACAGGGAACCGGCCGCGCGAAGCGTGAAGCTGAACATCAGGATGGTGACGATGCTCTGGGTGTTGTAGAGCGCGATGAACATGGAGATGAGCCCCACCAGCACCATTGTGATCTGAGTGACGCGCATGACTTCCTTGCTGGTTGCGTCCTTTTTGATGAACTGCTTGTAGATGTCGTTGGAAAAGATGGCCCCTGCGCCCAGAAGGTCGGAGTCTGCGGAGGACATCGTTGCGGAGATAATGCCGGCAAACAGGAGCCCGCAGATAGCGGCAGGCATAACCTCAATGGCGAGGACGGGCAGAGCGTAGCGCGCGCCCACGCTGGCGAAATCGGAGGCGTTGAACTTGCCCATGTTGATCAGGGCGAGCATGATGATTCCCAGGATTGTGGGGATGAAGGCATAGATGAAGTTGATGATTGCGGCCCACCACGCGCCCGCCTTTGCGGACTGGCCGTCCTTTGCGGCGTAGAAGCGGGAGACGGCCTCCTGCCCCACGGCGAAGGTGGCGACGTACATCACCGTCAGCGAGACGATGTCCATGATTCTATAGCTCTTGCCGGGGCCGTCAAACAGCGCAAGCGTCCCCTCCGGGATATTGGCAACCACCGCGTCCCAGCCCCCGGCGAAGTTCAGAGCGAAGGGAATGGCGATAATCATGCCGGCGACAATCAGGAATACCTGCACGTTATCCGTCATGGTGACGCTCCAGAGGCCGCCCATGACAGAGTATAGCGTGATGATGACTGAAATCAGGATGACTGCCGTGGAGTAGCTGATGCCCAGCATGGTGGAGCAGATAACCGCCGACGCGATGATCTGACCCGCCGTGAGGCCAATGAGCGGCAGCAGCATGATGATGGAGGTGATGAAGCCGCACTCCTTTCCGTACCTTCTGCGGAAGTACTCAGGGACGGTCTTGACCTCGGACAGGCGGAACTTTGGCGCGATGAAGCTCAGGACGATGAAGGCCAGCCCCATCGTGGCGATGTACCACGACGCGCTCAGGCCGAAGCCGGACATTCCATTCTGCACCACGCCCAGCGAGCTGCCTCCGCCAATTTCCGTCGCGGCCAGGGTCCCCGCCATCATGAGCGGGCCAAGCCGGCGTCCAGCCACCATGAAGTCCGTGTTGCTGCGGACTTTTGTTGAGGAGTACCAGCCAATCCACAACATAAACAGCATGTACGCCACGACGATGGAAATGACCATAAGATTTGCCTGCATGACAATACCCCTTTCTGTAACAAAGTTGGGTATATTATATAATATAATGAGCAGCAGCACCGTCGGAATTAAATCAAAAGGGGGATATCGATGTTGAAATGGGTCATGAACCGGATGCCCAAAACCGGGGATAAAAACCTTTCTGTCATGTCCGTTGGGGAAGTGGCAAAGGCCCGAAAGTTCCATGAGAGTTTCCCGCAATATTCGGTGACGCCGATGGCGGATCTCTCGAAGATGGCGGAGTATCTTGGCCTCGGCGCGGTTAAAATCAAAGATGAATCCTGGCGCTTTGGGCTGAATGCCTTTAAGGTTCTGGGCGGTTCTTATTCCATAGCCCGTTATATCGCAGAAGAGATTGGCGTGGACGTGTCGGAGCTCCCTTATAATGTCCTGAAGAGCGAAGAACTGAAGAAGAAATTTGGCTCGGCTACCTTCTTCTCCGCTACGGACGGCAACCACGGGCGCGGGGTGGCCTGGGCGGCCAACCAGCTTGGGCAGAAGGCTGTTATCATCATGCCCAGGGGCTCAACCCAGACGCGCCTGAACAATATCCTTGCCGAGAATGCGAAGGCGTGGATATCCGACGTGAACTACGACGAATGCGTGCGCCAGGCGGCAAAGCTTGCCGAAGAGGAGAACTCAAAGGGAGGGCACGGCGTGGTGGTGCAGGACACGGCCTGGGAGGGATATGAGAAGATACCCGCGTGGATTATGCAGGGCTACGGCACCATGGCCTCCGAGGCCGCGGAGCAGTTTGGCGGGCGCCCCACGCATATCTTTGTCCAGGCCGGCGTGGGCTCCCTCGCCGGGGCCATGGTGGGGTTCTTCTCCAATCTTTATAAAGATAATCCCCCCGTCATGGTTGTGGTTGAGGCGGCGGCGGCGGCGTGCCTCTACAAGGGAGCCGTCGCGGGGGATGGAAAGCCCCGCATTGTTGAGGGCGACATGGACACCATCATGGCCGGCCTTGCCTGCGGAGAGCCCAACATCACCTCATGGGACATCCTTAAAAATCATGTAACCTGTTTTATCTCTGCCGAGGACCCCGTGGCGGCGCGGGGAATGAGAATGCTGGCCGCTCCGCTGAAGGGTGACGCGCAGGTCACCTCCGGGGAGTCCGGAGCCGCCCCCTTCGGCGCGCTGGCTTCCATCATGAAATGCGATGACTGCCAGGAACTTCGCAAGGCGCTCAAACTGGACCGGGATTCCAGAGTTTTGCTCTTCTCAACGGAGGGTGACACAGACCCGGAGCGCTGGCAAAATATCGTGTGGGAAGCGAAAGAGCGTTAAGCTCATTTTTTTAAAAAGAGGAGAACATTATGGGCAAGCTGACGCAGGATGAACTGAAGAAGATCAAAGCGGCGGCGGAGGGTTATCGTGCGGATATGACCGCGTTCCTCCGTGCCATTGTGAAGCACCCGGGGGAGTCCGCGGGTGAGGCCGATCATGTCGCCGTCATTAAGGCGGAGATGGAGAAGGTGGGTTTCGACGAGGTGAAGGTCGATCCCCAGGGGAACGTCATGGGCTTCATCGGAAACGGCCCCACCCTGATTGCCTTTGACGGCCACATCGACACAGTCGGCATTGGGAACCGGGACAACTGGAAGTTCGACCCCTACGAGGGCTTTGAGGACGAACACCGGATCGGCGGGCGCGGTGTCTCCGACCAGCTTGGCGGCACGGTCTCCGCGGTCTACGCCGCAAAGATTATGAAGGATCTGGGACTCCTCAACAGCAAATATAAGGTCATGGTTGTGGGCACGGTCCAGGAGGAGGACTGCGACGGGCTCTGCTGGGAGTACATCTGCAAGGAGGACAGGATCAGGCCGGCCTTCGTTGTCTCCTCCGAGCCTACGGACGGAGGGCTCTACCGCGGGCAGCGGGGCCGCATGGAGATCCGCATCGACGTGAAGGGCGTCTCCTGTCACGGCTCCGCCCCTGAGCGCGGCGACAATGCCATCTTCAAAATGGCCGATATCCTGAGGGACGTGCGCGCCCTCAACAATAACGGCGACGCCGAGTCCACGGACATCAGGGGCCTCGTCAGGATGCTGAACCCCAGGTACAACCCCGAATGGAAGGAAGCGCGGTTCCTTGGCCGCGGCACCGTCACCGCCTCGGAGATATTCTTCACATCACCCTCCCGCTGCGCGGTGGCTGACTCCTGCGCCGTGTCTCTTGACCGCCGCATGACCGCGGGAGAGACCTGGGAATCCTGCCTTCAGGAGATCCGTGACCTGCCCGCCGTGAAGAAGTACGGCGACGACGTGAAGGTCTCCATGTACCACTACGACAGGCCTTCCTACACGGGCTGTGTCTATCCCATCGAGTGTTATTTTCCCACGTGGGTCATCCCGGAGGATCACAAGGTCTGCAAAGCTGCCGTTGCCGCGTACACGGACCTCTTCGGCGATAAGCGCATCGGCGACGAGGAGACCGTGAAGGAGCGGGAGGCCCGTCCTCTGCTGGACAAATGGACCTTCTCGACCAACGGCGTCTCCATCATGGGACGCAACGGCATCCCCGTGATTGGTTTTGGTCCCGGCGCGGAGGCTCAGGCCCACGCCCCCAACGAAATCACATGGAAGAACGATCTTGTGACCTGCGCGGCCTTTTACGCGGCCCTGCCCCGGTACTACTGCGACTGAACGCTGCCTGTCCGGTGCGGAAAGGCCAATATTTAAAGATAGGGAAGGAAGTCAATGACAAATGGCAGAATTTAAGGACTATATCAGTGCCCTGAACGGACTCAGGTTCGACAGGATGTACCAGAACGATTTTTTCCTGACATGGGAGAAGACGGACGACGAGCTCAAGGCTGTATGGACGGTGGCCGATGCCCTGAGAAACCTGCGGGAACGGAACATCTCGACGAAGGTTTTTGATTCCGGGCTGGGAATCTCCCTTTTCCGCGACAACTCCACCCGCACCCGTTTTTCCTTTGCCTCCGCCTGCAATCTTCTGGGGCTGGAGGTTCAGGACCTGGACGAGAAGAAGTCCCAGGTGGCCCACGGGGAGACGGTGCGCGAGACGGCGAATATGATCTCCTTCATGGCGGATATCATTGGAATCCGCGATGATATGTACATCGGCAAGGGCAACAAGTATATGCATGATGTAGCGGACGCGGTGGAGGCCGGACATAAGGACGGCATTCTGGAGCAGCGGCCCACGCTGGTGAACCTCCAGTGCGACATCGACCACCCGACGCAGTGCATGGCCGACGCGCTCCACGTCATTCATGAGTTTGGCGGCATTGAAAAACTGAAGGGCAAGAAGCTTGCTATGAGCTGGGCTTATTCCCCCTCTTACGGCAAGCCTCTCTCCGTGCCTCAGGGTGTCATCGGCTTGTTCACGCGGCTGGGAATGGATGTTGTCCTTGCCCATCCCAGGGGCTACGAGGTCATGCCGGGCGTGGTCGACGTGGCAAAGAAAAACGCCCAGGCCGCCGGCAGCACGTTCAGCATCACCAACGACATGAAGGAAGCCTTTAAGGACGCTGACGTGGTCTATCCAAAGTCCTGGGCATCCTTCGCCGCCATGGAGAAGCGGACGAAACTCTATGGCGACGGAGACCAGGCGGGCATCGACGCGCTGGAGAAGGAGCTTTTGAAGCAGAACGCCGGGCACAAAGACTGGGCCTGCACCGAGGACATGATGAAGCTCACGAAGGGCGGCAAGGCTCTTTACCTTCACTGCCTGCCCGCGGACATCTCCGGCGTCTCCTGCAGGGAGGGCGAGGTGGACGGCTCCGTGTTCGACCGTTACCGGACCCCGCTGTATAAGCAGGCCAGCTTCAAGCCCTACGTCATCGCGGCCATGATTCTGCTTGAGAGATTCGCGGACCCGGCGGCAGTGCTCCAAAAGCTGGACAAGCGCGGTCAGGAGAGAGTCTTCAGGGTATAACCCATGAGCGAACATAAAAAAATCGTGCTTGCCCTCGGCGGAAACGCCCTGGGCAACACTCTTCCCGAACAGCTCAAGGCGGCCCAGGTCACGACGAAGGCTATCGTGGACCTGATTGTGGATGGTCATGAGGTCGTGATTGTTCACGGCAACGGCCCCCAGGTGGGCGTCATCAACAACGCCATGACGGAATACTCGCAGAACAACAACTCCTTCACTGTCCCGCTGTCCGTGTGTGTCGCCATGAGTCAGGCGTACATCGGCTACGACATTCAGAATGCCCTGCGCGAGGAGTTTCTGAACCGGGACAGGGAGCCACCGGCCATGGCCTCCCTTGTGACGCAGGTGCGTGTGGACGCGGAGGACCCGGCCTTCAAAGACCCCACCAAGCCCATCGGCGGCTTTATGACGAAGGAGGCGGCGCTGAAGGAGGCCGGCGCGCGCGGCTGGATTGTGAAGGAGGACGCCGGGCGGGGGTACAGGCGCGTAGTGGCGTCCCCCCGGCCTGTGGAGATTATCGAGCTGAAGGCCATCCGCGCCATGGCGGACGCGGGACACCTGGTCATCTGCTGCGGGGGCGGCGGCATCCCTGTTGTATCTCAGGGCAGACATCTGGCTGGTGTTCCGGCAGTCATCGATAAGGACCTCTCCGCGTCGCTTTTGGCGGAGAGCATCGAGGCCGATATGCTTCTGATCCTCACCGCTGTGGAGAAGGTGGCAATCCATTTCGGCAAGCCGGACCAGAAAGGGCTTGATGCTATGACTGTTGCCGAGGCAGAGAAATATATAGCTGACGGCGAGTTCGCCCCCGGCTCCATGCTGCCGAAGGTGCAGGCGGGAATCCGCTTTGTCAAATCCGGGCCGGACCGCGTCGCCCTCATCACGCACCTTCAAAAGGCGCGGGAGGCGCTGAAAGGAACAACGGGAACCCGCATTATCAGGGGGGCGTAGTCATTTCTGAAAAGACAGATGGCTTGGAGGCCCCCTGTTTTTTCTGACAGGTCTTCTGTCAGAAAAAACTTCCTTTTCCCTTTTCCCCTGTTCTTTGTCCTGTGCGGCAAAAACAGGGGATTTTTTTATCAGCTGCTGCCTTATCCTTCTGGCGATGCTGACCGAACTGGCCGCTTAGAGGCCCCGCGCGTCCGGGGGGGGGGATGGTCGGGGGGAGGGATGACCGACCCTCCGTCCGGGTTCGGATTTTCCGTCTAAACTTGCATGAACGTCATCTAAAGCGCACGAACGTCAATTTTCCTCCTTGCATTTACCCCGTCTCAAGAGGATAATAAAATAGAAAATTTTCTTAAATTTTCAAATCTGATTCCTGGAGGCGATAGAGGATGAAACGGTTATGGTTATGGACAGGAGTATTCATGGCGCTGGCTCTGGTGGCCGGCAC
>JAIKZX010000137.1 GCA_024681935.1 Fretibacterium sp. | reverse complement strand
TGCCGTGGGGAAGAGCTACGTCCGCGTTGACGCCTTTGACAAGGTGTCCGGCAGGGCAAAATATACGGACGACCTCTGCGACAGGCACGCTCTTATCGCCAGGATTAAGCACTCCAATGTGGCCCATGCCCTGGTGAAGTCTGTTGATATATCGGAGGCCGAAAAAATTCCCGGTGTGGTGAGGGTCCTGACGTGTTTTGACGCGCCTGACTTTCTCTTCCCCACGGCGGGGCACCCCTGGTCCACCGAGGAGAGCCACCAGGACGTCTGCGACCGGCATGTGCTGACGCGCCATGTGCGCTATTACGGCGACGACGTGGCTGCCGTGGTGGCCGAGGATGAGATTTCAGCGAAGCGGGCCGTTGAAGCGATTAAGGTGGAGTATGAGGTGCTGCCCTTTGTGCTGGATGTTCAGGAGGCCATGAAGGAGGGCGCTCCCCGGCTTCACGAAAAATACCCGAACAACGTCCTGGCCCACACGCAGGTCTGCCGGGGCCATTACGCGGAGGCCATTAAGGAACCGGGGCTGATTAAGGTCGAGGGCTGGTACGACACGCCCACGGTGCAGCACTGTCACATCGAGAACGCCGTGTGTTATGCCTGGGAGGAGGGGGGCAGAGTCAACGTCGTTGCTTCCACTCAGATTCCCCATATCACTAAGCGCTGTATCGCCCAGGCCCTGGGCATTGACTGGGGAAAGGTGCGGCTGGTGAAGCCTTACATCGGCGGCGGCTTTGGCAACAAGCAGGATGCCCTCTATGAGCCTCTCTGCGCCTGGCTGTCCACTCAGGTGGGGGGGCGGCTGGTGAAGCTGGAGTGCCAGAGGGAGGAGACCTTTGCCAACAACCGCGTCCGCCACGCCATACGCTTTCACCTTATCTCCTGGGTGCGGCCGGACGGGACCCTCGCTGCGCGGAAGGCGGAGTGTTTCTCCAATCAGGGAGCCTACGCCAGTCACGGGCATGCCATCTGCGCCAAGGGCCTGGGTTCCATTCCTCAGCTCTACCCCTGCGAAAACTTTGAGGGCGATGGCTGGACGGTCTTTACCAACCGTCAGGTGGCGGGAGCCATGCGCGGCTACGGGATGCCTCAGGTCACCTTTGCCCTGGAATCCCATACGGAAGACATCTGTCAGCGCCTTGGGCTGGATTCCGTTGCCTACCGGCGAAAGACGGTTATGCCCGTGGGGTACGTGGATGCCTTCTCCAGAAATGAGCTCTACGCCGACACCTTCAACCAGACCCTGGATAAGGGGATGGCGTACATTGATTTTGAGCGGAAGCGGGCGGCCTGCGCCGGGCAGACCGGTCCCATCCGGAGGGGAGTGGGGGTCTCTCTGTTCTGGTACAACACCGCGGTGTGGCCCATTGCCCTTGAGACTTCGTCCTGCCGCATGGTCATGAATCAGGATGGCTCCATTCAGCTTCAGGTGGGGGAGACGGAGATAGGTCAGGGGGCGGACACGGCCTTCGCCCAGATGGCGGCTGAGACGCTGGGGATTCCCTTTGAGAAGGTGCACGTCATTTCCACTCAGGACACGGACATCACGCCCTTTGGCACGGGGGCCTACGCCTCCCGCCAGACCTACACCGCCGGCATGGCAATCCGGGGCTGCGCCGAGGCGTTTAAAAAACATATTCTTGAGGTGGCCTTCCGTTACACCCGAATGCAGCCTTATCTTATGGATATCGAGGATGGGAACATTGTCCGCACAACGGACGGCCGCGTTCTGATGTCCCTGGGGGAACTGGCGCTGACGGTCCTGTACGACCGGGAACAGAACGAGCATCTGACCATGGAAAAGAGCACCCAGATTAAGTCAAACGCCTACACCTTCGGCTGCTGTTTCGCGGAGGTGGAGGTGGATATCCCTCTCTGCCAGGTGAAACTTCTGAACATCATCAACGTCCACGACGCGGGGACGCTCATCAACCCCGCGCTGGCCGAGGCCCAGGTTCATGGCGGCATGAGCATGGGAATCGGCTATGCCCTGTCTGAGAAAATGCTCTACGATGAAAAGACGGGCCGCCTGCTGAACGGGAACCTGCTGGACTACAAGCTGTCTACGGTCATGGACCATCCGCGGCTGGAGGCACAGTTTGTGGAGAACCCTGAGCCCACCAGCGCATACGGCACCAAAGGGCTGGGCGAGCCGCCGGTTCCGCCCGTGGCTCCGGCCATCCGCAATGCCATTCTGAACGCCACGGGAATCGCCTTCAGCGAAATTCCCATCCGGCCGCATCTGCTCTACGAGAAGTTCCTGGAAGCGGGACTCATTAAGGCCGGCGGGAAAGACGGCGGATCCTGCGTCCCTGCCGGCACTGGGGCATCCTGCCCGTCGGAGGATGATAAAAATGTTTGACGTGGAAGCCATTTATGAGGCAAAGACTGTGAGCGAGGCCGTGAAGCTCCGCCAGGAACACCCGGAGGCGGTGGTCATCGCGGGAGGGTCCGACGTACTCATCAAAATTCGTGAGGGCAGGCTGGCCGGGTGCGAGCTTATCAGCATATACGGCATTGACGCGCTCCGGGGCGTCCGCATGGAGGAGAACGGCACGCTGCGTATCGGGTCCCTGACCTCCTTCTCCCATATCACCCGCGACCCTCTGATTCAGGAACATATCGCCGTCCTTGGAGAGGCCGTGGACAAGGTGGGCGGCCCTCAGATCCGGGCCATCGGAACCATCGGCGGCAACACCTGCAACGGCGTAACCTCGGCGGACTCCGCCTCAACGCTGTTCGCCTGGGATGCGGTGATTGAGCTGACCGGGCCCGAAGGGATCCGGAAAGTTCCCATAGAAGCCTTTTATCTTGGCGCGGGCAGGGTTGATCTGCGGGAAGGCGAGATTCAGACGGGGATCCTTATCCCAAGGGAGTCCTGGGAGGACTGCCAGGGGCATTACATCAAGTATGGGATGAGGAATGCCATGGAAATTGCCACCACGGGATGCTCCGTCAACGTGAGGCTTTCTCCGGACAAAAAGACTGTCCGCCGTCTGCGGATCGGCTATGGCGTCGCAGCCCCCATCCCAATCCGGGCACATAAAACAGAGGCGGCATGGAGGGATAAGCCTGTCTCTGAGGAGACGGCGCAGGGAATTGCGAAATCTGTTCTGGAGGATGTGACCCCCAGGGACAGCTGGCGCGCGTCGAAGGATATGCGCCTGCACCTGTGCTCCGAGATGGCGTACCGGGCCTTTGCTGAGGCCGTGCGCCGGTGTGGAGGTGATATCTGATGAGCGCGCAGTACAAGCTGATTACCTGCACCATCAACGGAAAAGAACGGAGTGCCATGGTGGACGTCCGGGCTTCCCTCACCGATATGCTGAGGAACGAGTATGGCCTGACCTCGGTGAAGAAGGGCTGTGAAGTGGGGGAGTGCGGGGCCTGTGCCGTCATCATTGACGGAGAGTGCTTCAACTCCTGCATCTACCTCGCCATCTGGGCGGACGGCAGGAACATCACAACGCTGGAGGGGCTGACCCTGCCGGATGGGACTCTGTCGGATATCCAGCAGGCGTTTGCGGACGAAACGGCTGTCCAGTGCGGCTTCTGCACGCCGGGCTTTATTCTGGAGGCGGAGTCCTTTCTGAAGAAAGGCAGAATATACACCGACGAAGAGCTGAGAAAGCTTCTGTCCGGCCATCTGTGCCGCTGCACGGGCTATGAGAACATCCTGAGGGCGGTCAAAAAAACCATGCTCGCCAGAGCGGAACAAGAAGAACAGGAAGAAAGAAAATAAAAAGCCCGCCGTGAGAAACGGCGGGCAGAAATCCGTACAGGTCAGTACAGGCCGGGATAAAGGGGCTTTGAAGCGCAGAGCTCTGTTATCTCGGCCCGAACTTTTTTCAACGCCTCATCGTCGCTGATGTGGGAGATGACGCGGTCAATCCACCCGGCAATCCGGTCCATCTCCTCCAGACCGAAGCCGCGGGTGGTGACAGCAGCGGTCCCCATGCGCACGCCGCTGGTGACCATGGGGCTCTGTGTCTCAAAGGGAATGGTGTTTTTGTTGGCTGTGATTCCTGCCCGGTCCAGGGCAATCTGAGCGTCCTTGCCGGTGACGCCTTTGTTGGTGAGGTCAAGGAGAATCAGGTGATTGTCCGTGCCGCCCGAAACGAGGCGGAAACCCCGCGCCAGAAGTCCCCCGGCCAGCCGTTTGCAGTTGGCGACGATAGCCTCCTGATAGGTTTTGAACTCCGGCCTCAGCGCCTCGCCAAAGGCCACGGCCTTGGCGGCGATGACGTGCATCAGCGGCCCGCCCTGCATACCGGGAAACACGGCGGAGTCTATCTTCTTTGCGTAGGGTTCTTTGCACATAATCATCCCGCCCCGGGGGCCCCGGAGGGTCTTGTGTGTCGTCGTTGTTACAAAGTCGCAGTGCGGGATGGGGCTGGGATGGACACCGGCGGCCACAAGCCCGGCGATGTGCGCGATGTCAAACATCACCAGCGCGCCCACCTCGTCCGCAATCTCACGGAACTTCGCGGCATCGATGACGCGAGGGTAAGCGCTGGCCCCGCAGACAATCATTTTGGGGTGATGCTTCCCGGCGAGGTCGCGAACCTGATCGAAGTCGATGGTCTCGGTGTCGCGGCGGACGCCATAGGGGACGATATTGTAAAGTTTGCCTGAGAAGTTCACAGGTGAGCCGTGGGTCAGGTGCCCTCCATCCGTGAGGTTCATGGCGAGAATCGTGTCGCCTGGCTTGAGGGCTGTGAAGTACACGGCCATGTTGGCCTGACTGCCGGCATGGGGCTGCACGTTGACATGCTCGCATCCAAAGAGCTTCTTTGCCCGCGCGCGGGCCAGCTCCTCCGCCCTGTCCACCACCTCACATCCGCCGTAGTAACGCCGCCCGGGGTAACCCTCCGCGTACTTGTTGGTGAGCACTGAGCCCATGGCTGCCATCACAGCCGGAGAAGTGAAGTTCTCCGAGGCAATCAGCTCAATCTGGCCGTTTTGCCGCTGATACTCCTCCTTCAGGATCCCTGCTATCTCCGGGTCTGTCTGGCAAAGAGCTGCTCTTATGTCCACGCCGTCTCCTCCTGCCTTCCATATTTATTATTGATAAAAGATATCGTTCAACACTGAAATTTCATTATAACCGGGCTTAAAGGGTTGTCAAGGACGCACGCAGCGCGCAGCCCGTGGGCGTGGCGGCCAGCCCTCCTCCGGCGGTTTCGCGGAGAGAAGCGGGAAGGGCGTCCCCCACGCTTCTCATGGCGGCGATGCACTCATCCACGGGGATTTTCGCCTCAATCCCCGCCAGAACCATATCCGCCGATGAGAAGGCGATCATCACTCCTGAGACGTTGCGCTTGATGCAGGGAATCTCCACCAGCCCCGCCACGGGGTCACAGACCAGCCCCAGCTGATTGGCAAGGGCAACAGCGCAGGCGTCGCCGCACTGGGCGGGGGTTCCCCCCATCAGTTCCACCAGGGCCGCCGCCGCCATGCCGGACGCGCTGCCGCACTCCGCCTGACATCCGCCCTGCGCTCCGGCGATACAGGCATTCTTTGCGATGACCATGCCAAAGGCACCGGCCGTGAACAGGGACAGGATGATGTCGCGCTTTTCAGCCCGCCCCTCCTCAAACAGGGGCACCAGGCACCCCGGCAGTATTCCGCAGCTTCCCGCCGTAGGCGTGGCGACAATCTTTCCCATCGCGGCGTTGCAGCCTGCCACGGCCAGCGCCACGGACATGGCTTTTGTCAGAAAGGGTCCGGAAAGCCCGCCGCCCGCCGCCGCATAGGTTTTCATTTTGAAGCCTTCGCCGCCGGTGAGGCCGGACATGGAACGCAGTCCCTCTTCCTGCCCGCGCTCTGCTGCCGTGCACATCACGTCAAAACTTTCCTCCATGCGCTGAAAGAGCGAATCCGCGTCTTCTTCCATCGTCCTGGCCTGGTCCTCCAGGACGACATCGCTGATCTTCTTTCCGGCGGACTCCGCCGCGTCCGTCAATTCTTTGATGGAATCATATTCCAGCATGGTGCCGCCCCTTCTCTTAAATCTAAATCGCCCGGATTACGATGGCGTTGATGACGTTGTTCAGGCTGCGGATATCCGCCGCCATCTCATGCTCGCTGGCCTCCACGGAACCGCGTCCCCTGTCCAGTTCAAGGGTCATCAGGGCCTCGCCGCCTCTCTCCTTACGGGAAAGATGGAAGTTTGAGATATTCGCGCCCGGGTACTTCAGCCGCATCAGGTTCGTCACGTCCGCAATGACCCCCGGCTTGTCCCAGTGAAGGACGAGGATGGTGTTGTTCTCGCCGGTGAAGTCCACGCTCATTCCGTTCACCTGGTCAATACGGATATTGCCTCCCCCGATACTGGCCCCTTCCACAGTCCCCTCACTTCCGTCCTCCGTTTTGAAGTGGATACGCGCCGTGTTGGGGTGTGCGTTCCGGATGTCCTGCTCAATGAAACGGTATGCAATCCCTTCTCGTCTGGCTATCTCCAGGGCGTCCCGAATCTCCTCCGAGTAGCTGTGATAGCCCATGATCCCCGCCAGAAGCGCCCGGTCTGTGCCGTGCCCACGGTATGTGCGGGCAAAGGACCCGGACAGAATGATATCGACGGAGACGGGCTTTTTTCCGTCCATGACCTTGTTGGCCACCCGTCCCAGCCGGACGGCTCCCGCCGTGTGGGAGCTGGAGGGGCCGATCATCACCGGCCCGATAATATCAAAGATGTTCATGTTCAATTCCCTCTCTGCGCGGGCTGAATCCGCTTTTCGTGAACCGGCGGAGCCACCGCGCCCTGGACAATTATACATTTAAAAAGCGGGAGCATGCCTGAATAGTTTATTGTATTTCTATATGATAAAATATGTAAAGATACCATATTTTTTTGATAAATTCTGGAGGATTACCATGAATGACCTGTACTCCATCGGTGAAATGGTTATTGATTTTATTCCAGGCGCTCCCCATCAAGGTGATGTCAGTTATATCCGTAAAGCGGGCGGTGCGCCGGCCAATGTCGCTATAGCTGTCTCAAAGAACGGGCTCAGCGCATCCATGTGCTGCAAGGTGGGGGACGATGACTTTGGCCGTTTCCTGACGGAGACACTGGAGGAGTTCCATGTGCGTGCCGCGTGCCCCGAGCCCTGCAGCGAGGCGATTACCACTATGGCTTTTGTGACGCTGGATAAGGACGGCGACCGGAAGTTCACCTTTGCCCGCAAGCCCGGGGCCGATATGTTTCTGTCTGAGGCGGATGTGAGCGAGTCGGACATTCGCGATTCTGTCATCATCCATGCCGGATCCTGTTCGCTTTCCGCGGAGCCTGAAGCCGCCGCCACGGTGAAGGCGCTCCGGCTGGGGAGTGATCTGGATAAGCTGGTGAGCTTTGACGTAAACTACCGCGACCTCATGTGGAACAAAGACATGGATGCCTGCGCTGAGGCGGTCCGGGGAATCCTGCCCTGCGTGGATCTGCTGAAGGTCTCCGATGCGGAGGTCGGCATGCTGGGCGGTGAGGGGGCCCTGCCGGCGCTCATGGAGCGGTACGGCATAACGATTATCGTCGAGACCCTTGGAGCCAGCGGCGCGCAGGCGTTCTTTAACGGCGGCATCATTCGGGTTCCCGGGCTGAAGGTTCACGCGGTTGATGCCACTGGCTGCGGAGACGCTTTCTGGGGCGCTTTCCTGTCGAAACTCAGATTTTGCGGTGTTGTGAAAGCTGACAGCATCACGGAGGATATTATCCGCAGCGCGCTGGAATACGGCAACGTCTCCGGCTGCATCTGCGTCCAGAGCAAAGGAGCCATCGCCTCCATCCCCACGCGAAATCAGATTGAAGACTATATGAAAAACCTGCAGACTGAAGGGAACGGGGTGGCCTGAAATGTCCGTCTGGGATGAGAAGTGCCTCCTTTCTCCGTCGCTCATCTGCCTGGATATGTG
>JAIKZX010000015.1 GCA_024681935.1 Fretibacterium sp. | reverse complement strand
TGAGAGGACGAGGCAGCTCGCCCAGCTCAGGGCCGCCGGCGGATACGGTTATCTCATTGAGATGGACGGCGGGATTAACTTGGATAACGCAGCCAGGATCGCCCTGGCAGGGTGCGACGTCGCTGTTGCGGGCAGCGCCGTTTTCTCCAGCCCTGCCCCGGCGGAGTACCTGGATGAAATGAAATTAAAGGTGAGGGAGGCCCTTTCCAATGCCGGGTTTAGAGCGGGCAAATAAGAACGATGCTTTGAGGGAACTGGGCGCGATGGCCGCCGAGCGGCGCGAACAGATGAATATGTCGTTGGAGGACGTCTATGACAGAACGCGCATCCGCATAGAGTACCTTCGCGGGATTGAGGCGGGGAACTACGAGGGCTTTCCCGAGCCTGTCTACGTCAAGGGCTTCGTCCGCACCTACCTTCGGCTTATTGAAGCCGAGGACCTCCTGGATGACTTCGTGGCGCAGCTGAACCGCCTCCAGCCCAAAAGCCAGGAGCCGGCGACGAACATCCTGGGGAACGCCACGATGGGCCCCAAGGGTTTCAAACCCGCCTCACACTTCTGGCTTTTCCTTGTGCTGTTGCTCGCACTGGCCGGCACAGGGGGATATGTGTGGTACGCCTGGTCCAACGGCAGCATCAACAACGTCAACGTCTTCAACATCGACAGCTGGCGCTGGCCCAACTTCACCCAGGGCTCTGGGTCTCAGGAGACCCCGGCGGCTTCGAAGGACATCGCCGAAAAGACCTCCGCGGACGTGCCCATGGCGGTCCCCGTCTCCCGGGACGTCAAGAAAGTGTCCCCGCCCAAGCCCAGGCCCTACCTGCTGATCCAGGCACGGGGCGACGTGTGGATGGGCGTAACCATTGGCAACAAGAGCGTCTTCAGCAGGACGCTGAAGTCCGGCAACATCGTATCGTGGGACCTGACGGCCCCGGCGCAGGTGCGCCTTGGCCGCCCCAACATGGCCAACATCACGCTGAACGGGAAGGACCTCGGACCGGCGAACGCGAAGGGCTCAAAGAAGTCCGAGACCTTCCTTTACAGGCCGGACGGAACCTGGGAGAAGGTTAAATAGTCTGCCGGAGAACACTTTCTGATGAACGTTTTTCTCGTGAGCATGGGCTGTGCCAAGAACACAGTGGACAGCGAACGCCTGATGGGGCGCCTGACTGCGCTGGGGCACAGAGCGGTGGAGGACCCCCACGAGGCAGAGGTGGGCATCATCAACACCTGCGGCTTCATTCAGGACGCGGTGAAGGAGAACATCGACGCGATTCTTGACCTGGAGCAGATGAAGGAGCAGGGCGTGCTGCCGCACATCATCGTCGTGGGCTGCCTGGTGAACCGCTACGAGGCCGAACTGCGGAAGGAGCTGCCCACGGTGGACCTCTTTGCGCGGGCCGAGGAGTGGGACGCTGTGGTGCATTACCTTCAGGGTCTGGCGGGGGGAGGGACCGCTCCCCTCACTCCTCACACTCCCCGGGGGGGAGAGGCCTGTCTCCGCTCCGGCCTCCTGCCCGGCACGCCCTGGTCCCGCTACCTCAAGGTGAGCGAGGGCTGCAGCACCCGCTGCACCTACTGCGCCATCCCGCTCATCCGCGGGGGGCTGAGGAGCACGCCGGTGGAGCAGCTTGTGGAGGAGGCGCAGGGGCTCTGCGCGGCAGGGGCGAAGGAGCTCTGCCTCGTGGGGCAGGACCTGACGGTCTACGGACAGGACCTCTACGGCGAGCCGGCCCTCCGGCAGCTCCTCTCCGGACTGGACGCGGCCCTGCCGGAAGGGACGTGGCTGCGTCTCCTGTACCTGCACCCGGACCGCGTGACGGAGGACCTGACAGACTTTCTGCTGGGCACGGAGAAAGTGCTCCATTATCTGGATATCCCCATTCAACACATCAATGAAAGCATCCTGACCCGCATGAACCGCTCAGGGGGAGGATCCGGTGACCATATCCGGCACATCTTCCGCTTCATCCGGGAGCGTGACCCGCTCTTTGCCCTGAGGACCACCGTCATGACGGGGTTCCCCGGCGAGACGGATGAGATGTTTCAGGAGCTCTGCGACTTCCTTCGGGAGGCGGAGCCTGACCACGCGGGGGCCTTCGTCTACTCACCGGAGGAGGGCACGCCCGCAGCGTCCTTCCCGGACGCCGTGCCCCGCGAGATTGCGGAGGAGCGATGCTCTGTTCTGACAGAGATTCAGGCGTCGATATCCCAGGAGCGCAGCGGGCTCTTCCCGGGCCGTGAGCTGAAGGTCCTGATTGAGGAGACGGACCCGGAGGCGGGCGAAGCCTGGGGACGTTCCTACCGCGACGCGCCGGAGGTGGACGGCATGGTCTGCGTTCAGTGTGAGGCTTCGGGAGAACTCCCCCAGCCTGGAGAGGCCGTCCTTGTGCGCGTGACGGACTGCGCGGAGCAGGACCTGTTCGGCGAGCCCGCGGAGGGAGCAGGCGATGCGTAAACGCTATCCTCTGTCCGTGTATATCGCAACGGCGGGCGGACTGGGCTTTTTCCCGTTCATGCCGGGGACCCTGGGCTCCGCGGCGGCCTGCGCCGTGAGCTGGTTCTTTCCCGTTCCCCTGTGGGTCATCCTGGCTGTGACGGCTGCGGGCGTGTGGGCCTCAAACGAGGCGGAGCGCATCCTCAACAGGAAGGACCCCGGCTGCGTCATCATCGACGAGGTGGCGGGAATGTGGCTCTCCGTGCTGTTTCTGCCCCATTCCTTCCTTTTGGGCGGGTTCCTTCTGTTCCGCGTGCTGGACATCCTCAAGCCCTTCCCCATCTGCCGGATGGAAAGGCTGCCCGGCGGCTGGGGCATCATGGCGGACGACATCGTGGGGGGGCTGATGGCGAACCTCATCCTCCAGGCGCTGAACGCCTGCCTCTTCCGCGCGGGCTGGCTCAGTAGCCTGCTGACGGGGTTCACCGGGGCGGTGAAGGGATGAGCCTGGCAGAGGAGGTTTTTGAAGCGGCAAGGACAGCCGGGCTGACGCTGTGCTGCGCGGAATCCTGCACCGCCGGAATGGTGGGCTCAGCCCTCACGGAAATGCCGGGCAGCTCGGAGGTGTTCAGGGGCGGAGTCATCGTCTACTGCAACGAGATGAAACATCAGCTTCTGGGTGTTCCGCAGCCGGTTCTGGACGGCCCCGGCCCCGTGAGCCGGGAGTGCGCCCTCGCCCTGGCCGAAGGGGTGCTGCAGCTCATCGGGGCGGATGCCGCCGTTTCCGTGACGGGCCTGGCGGGCCCCGACGGAGGGACGGAAGCCATTCCGGTGGGGACCGTGTGGTTTGGGGTGGCCCTCCGGGGGGAAAGCGTGCGGAGCGGAGCCTTCGTCCGCCACTTCTCCGGCTCCCGCAGTGAGATTCGGCACCAGGCGGCGGATTCCGCCCTGGAGGGTCTGCTGCGCGCGATACGGGACGGGGACGTTTCAGGCGGGGAATAAACAAACATCCCGGAGGAGACAGCAGAATTCATCAAAGGAAGTGAACCCATTGGCAAAAAAGAGCAGTGCCGGCAGCAGCAAACCCTCTCAGACCCGTGAGCAGGTCCTTGAAGAGACGATTGGTGAGCTTCGAAAAAAATTCGGCGACGGAGCGATCATGCGCCTGGGGGAGAACACGAAGACGAACGTCGATGTTATCCCCAGCGGGGTTCTGCCCCTGGACGTGGCGCTGGGCGTTGGGGGATACCCCAGGGGGCGCATCGTGGAGATCTTCGGCCCTGAGGGGACAGGAAAGACGACCATCGCCCTGTGTGCCATTGCTGAGGCTCAGAAGATGGGCGGCGTCGCGGCCTTCATCGACGCGGAGCACGCGCTGGATCCGCACCTGGCGGCCAACATGGGCGTAAACGTCGAGTCGCTCTATGTGTCTCAGCCGGACAACGGAGAACAGGCTCTCTATGTCCTGGACACGCTGGTCCGCAGCGGGGCGGTGGACATTGTCGTGGTGGACTCTGTGGCCGCGCTGACCCCCCGGGCGGAGATTGAGGGGAATATCGGCGAGAGCCAGATGGGGCTCCAGGCGCGCATGATGTCCTACGGGCTGCGGCGGCTCACCTCTGTTGTATCCAGAACCAACTGCATCGTCATCTTTATCAACCAGCTCCGTGCTTTCATCTCCTCGGGCTATAACAACGGCCCGACGGAGACCACCACGGGCGGCCGGGCGCTGAAGTTCTACGCCTCCGTGCGCCTGGAGGTGAAACGCGGCAAAAAGATTGATAAGGGTGACGTCACGATTGGGCATGAGCTCTTCCTTAAAGTGGTGAAGAACAAGCTTGCGCCCCCGTTCCGCTCGGCCCACACCAGCCTGATTTACGGCAAGGGCATCCCGATGGGGATAGCCGTGGTGGATATGGGAATCGACTACAATGTCATCCGCAAGCGCGGCGCCTGGCTGTCCTACAAGGGGGAGACCCTGGGCCAGGGCAAGGAAGCCGTGGCGACGATCCTGACCGAAAACCCCTCCCTTCAGGAGGAGATTATCAAGGAGATCATGGCGGAGGTCGGCAAAGGCCTTGGGTTCGCTCCCCAGCCGGGCGATGACGCTCCGGAGGAGCCGGATGAATCTTCCGGTGAGCCGAACGCGGAAATCGAGGACGACATTCTGGACCTCTCCGACGACGATAAGTAAAAAACAAACGAAAAGCGGGGGATCGGAAAACCGGTTCCCCGCCCTATCTGAAAACCCCACCCCGGCTTTTCTCTGACCGGCTGGGATTCTATATCACATTGCCACCCCATAGATCAGGTTGGGCAGCCACAGGACGGCCTGAGGGAAGAACACCATGAACACCACCACGAAGATGACCGCCACATAGAACGGCCAGCCATAGCGCACTGTCTCCTGAATAGGACAGCCCATGATATCGCTGACGGCATAGAGCCCTGTGCCCACCGGCGGCGTCATGACGCCAAAGGTCACCGTCGTCATCATGATCATGCCGAAAACCACCGGGTCCACCCCCACCCGCTCCATGACCGGCAGCAGGATGGGCGTCAAAATCAGCGCAATGACCGTCGTCTCCATGAAGCAGCCGCACAGCAGCAGGAACAGCACCACCAGGAACAGCAGCACCGTCGAGTTGCTCGTGAGGGACACCAGGGCTGTCGCAATGGCCGTCGTCAGGTCGTCGTACACCACGCCGTAGCCAAACACTCCGGAGAAACACAGGATAATGGTGATGACCGTGATATCCTTCACGGAGTCCTTGAGGGTCTGTATCAGCACCGGCCAGGTCAGCTCACGGTAGATGACCGTCCCCACGAACAGCGCATAAGCACAGGCGAAGGCCCCGGACTCCGACGGGCTCATAATGCCGAAGCGAATGAGCACAATCAGCAGGACGGGGAACAGCAGCGCCCATATTGAGGAAAGCAGCTCGCGGCCAATCTCCCCCAGGGACGCGGGGCGGGCGTGCTCCG
The DNA here is from genome assembly GCA_024681935.1 of Fretibacterium sp. Classification (GTDB taxonomy): domain Bacteria; phylum Synergistota; class Synergistia; order Synergistales; family Aminobacteriaceae; genus JAFUYV01. Next base: position 12,317 of record JAIKZX010000015.1, on the reverse strand, counting down.
GCTTGTAGCCCAGGCGGCGCGCAGACCAGCTTGTGGCGATCATCAGCAGCGTCATCATCAGCAGCCCCGGGACCCAGCCCGCCATGAACAGCCGTCCGATAGAGACCTCCCCCACCGTGCCGTAGATGATAAGCCCCATCGACGGAGGGATTGTCGCCACAATGAGGCCGGAAAGGCCGTTGATAGCCGCAGCCCAGCCTTTGGCGTACCCAAGACGTGTCATCTCCGGCCCCAAAATGCGCGTCTCCATGGCCGCGTCCGCCACAGCGGAGCCGGAGACCCCGCCCATGAGCGTGGACAGCACGCAGGAGACCTGCCCGATGTTGCCCCACATATGCCCCGTCAGCACACCCGCCAGCCGCATGAGCCGTCTCGTTATGCCCGTGGCATTCATCAGGTTGCCCGCCAGGATGAACAACGGGATAGCCAGCATGGTGAAGCTCTGGGTCGTGGAGATGGACTTCTGAACCAGAATACTCATGGGGAGCTCCTGCATAATGAAGAACGAGAAGCCGGAGATTCCAATGGCAAAGGCCACCGGCATCCCCAGGAGAAGCAGCACAAGGAAAATTCCAATTGCAGTACCCATTATTATTCACCCCACCTGTTCGCAGGAGTTTTCAGCACCTTGATGAGGTTGATTGCCGTATTGAGGAACATCAGAGCCGCGCCTGCGGGCACACAGGACGTCACCCAGGCGTAGGAGATGTTCAGCGTCGTAATCATGCGCCGGGCGTAGCCCACCACATACTGATAGCCATAGACGACAAGAACCGCCAGGAAGACCAGAATAAGAATTTTAAACACGATATCCAGTGCTTTCTGGATGGATTTGGGGAACATTTTGACGAAGAGGTCCACGCCAATAAGGCCCGTGGTGCGAATAGCGATGTCGCCGCCCAAAAAGCACATCCACGCGAACATCACCAGCGCGGCGTCCTGAGCCCAGTTGATGGGGTAACCGCAGGTGCGGGTCAGCGCCGCGATAAAGACCAGAACAGTAATGCCCGCAAGAAGCAGCAGGGCAATCCACTGCTCCAGTGCGCAGAATAGTTCATAAATTTTTTTCATGGATTACCACGCTCTCGAAGTAGAGGTCTGGCCTTCGCGGGGCGCACCGCGCCCCGCTCCGACATAATCAATCGGCCGGACACCGCGATGCTGCCGCACCGCGTGGGCCCGGCCGTCTGGCCAGGGGGATTGTCCCCCAGACAGGGCTAAGAGGCAGAAGACCCCTTAGATCCCCGCTTCCTTGTAAATTGCTCCGCGCAGTGCGGTCCAGCCCAGCTCCTCGTAAGCGGCCTTGGCGGCGTTCTTGAAGAGCTCCTTATCCACCTTCGTGATGGTCATGCCGTTGTCAACAAGGGTCTTCTCCATGTCCGCCTGGGCGGCCTCGATGGAACGGGCGTTGGCCACGCCGTTGTTGTAGAAGGCGTCGAGGACGATTTTCTTGTAGTTGTCCGGCAGCTTCCTGAACCACGCCTCACCGCAGATGACGGTGTTGAAGAGGTTGATGTGCTCCGTCTTGCTGACGAACTTGCAGACCTCATAGAGGTGAGAGGACACGGCGGAGGTGTACTGAACCTCGCAGGCATCGATCATCTTGGTCTGGATGGCGTTGTAGACCTCGCTCCACGCGATGTTGTACGGCGTGGCGCCCATGGCCTTGATGGAGGCGTTATAGGGGGCAGCGCCCGGCGTGCGGGTGACGACTCCCTTCAGCTCCGCGGGGGTGTTGATCTCCTTGTTCTGCATGAAGGAGCGCGCCCCGTCGTAGTAGGTGAAGCACAGGATGCGGATGCCCTGGTCCACCAGCTCGTTCGTCCACTTCTTGAACGTGTCCGTGGCCATGACCTTCAGCCCGTCGTCGTAGTTATCCACGAAGTAGGCCATGTTGAAAATCCCGATGTCCCGAACATAGTTGGACAGACGGCCCGCATCCGTCAGCACGGCGATGCCTATGCCCGCGATGGCCTGGTCGATCATGTCCTCCTCGCCGCCCAGCTGAGACGACGGGTAGATGGAGACCTTAACATCTCCGCCCGTCTTGAGCAGAATCTCATCCGCCGCAGCCTTGAGTCCGGCGTAAATCATGGACGTCTCCGTCTGGGTGGTGGAGACCTTCAGCTCAAAGCTGGCGGCAAAAGCCCCCGAGCAAAGAGCCACGCTTAAAACAAGCGCCATTGCAGCAACCAGAAACTTCTTCATAACGCAAATCTCCTCCTTTTAATGATTAAACGCTTTTGATGTCAGTATATCATTTTTGCCAGGCTGTTTCAATCACGCCTTCACCTTGTCCTCATTCTCCAAAGCTATGTCCCCCGCGGCAAAGGAGCTAAGCCCTCATCCCCACAATCTGCTCGATGTTGCGGACAACGGCAGGAGACAGATTCATCGCCTCAGCCAGGCGGTCAAGGTAATCCCTCTCTGCCTGAGTGTCCACTTCAATGCACATCAGTGAGGCCGAGTAGACCTGCGCGGCCAGTTCCGGACGGCCCCGCGTCGCCGCAACGATCTTCTCTGTCGACATGGGCGCCTGAAGCTGCGCGATGAGGTAGTTCAGCCCCTCCTGCCCTGCCCCCGTGGCCTTGATTTTGCTGGTGAGGCATTTCAGCTCCTCCGCGTCAATCTGTCCGTCCGCCTTGGCCGCGTCAACCATTGCCAGGAGGATGACCTCCGCATCGGCCTCCCGCAAGCGGGCGCTTTCTGCGCCGCTCGCGGCGCCGGGGCCTCCCTGCCCGTCACCGGCAAACTGCTGTCCGGTCATGCGGGGGGACGGAGCCGCTCCCTCCGCGATCCCGCTGGAGGCTCCTGCCGCGGCCGGGCCGTTTTTTGTGAGGGCCTTGTAGGCCATCATACCCAACAGCCCCATCAGCCCGCCGCCAATCCCGCCCATGGAGGCGCTGCCGCTCTTGCCCGACAGGGCGCCCACCAGCGCCCCAATCCCTGCGGCCGCCAGGTTATCCTTGCCCCCCACAGCGGAGCCCGCGCGGTTCAGGGCAGACGCTCCGCCGTTCATCAGGCTGCCCAGCAGTCCGCCAAGGCCCTCCTGCGAGCTCCCCCCGCCAAAAAGCGAGCCCAGCGCCCCCAGGGACGAGGCCGCGTTCTGCATCCTGCCGGACGCGGACGGCGAGGTCATCCCTCCCTGAACCATTGAGCCCAAAAGGTCCATAAAGTTGATTGCCATCTGTCAGACCTCCGATTATCATGAAAATTTGAATTTCATTGTATCAGCATCACAGCCTGCCGTCCAGATTTTCGGACGGCAGGAGCGGCTCTCCCGGCTCCACGCGCGCATTCAGGAGGACACCCGTTCTTCTGCCGACCGCCGCCCCATCCTGACCGTCTCCGGATTAAAACATTATAAAACGGTATAATAATGTATAATAATGGTATAAATTATAAGCCAGATTTAAGGGGGCTCATGGGATGTTGTGGAGGCAACTGGCTGCTGTATTGGCCTTTCTGTCGGCACTTCTTGCCGTCAATGAGGGAATCGCCTTTTCCCTTTCAGGAGAGGCGGTGACCGACGCGGAGTTCCTTGAGCTTTGCGCTTCCGGCACTGCGCAGGAGATTGCTGAAGCCCTGGATGCCGGGGCAAATCTGTATGCCCGGGACAGCGAGGGCATGACCGGCCTGATGTACGCTGTCGAAAAGAACCCCAACCCCATGATTGTTCCCATTCTGCTGGAGGAAGGCATAAGTGTCAATTCCAGGGGCGGCCGCAATACGACGGTGCTGATGACGGCCGCGCGGGCAAACCGAAACCCGGGAATTATCGCCATTCTGCTCAGCGCAGGAGCCAACGTCGACGCCCGTGACGAGGACGGCATGACCGTGCTGATGTACGCTGCCGCATTCAACAAAAACCCGGATATCATCTCTGTTTTGCTGGATGCCGGGGCTGACATCGACGCCAGGACAGGGCGCGGCATGACAGCGCTGATGTTCGCCGCCGCGATGAACAGCAACCCTGAGGTCATTGCGACCCTGGTGGAGGGGGGGGCTAATGTCAACGCGCAGGATGAAGGAGGGCGGATGGCCGTTGGGTATGCCCGGGATAATGACAACCTGCTTGCGTTTGAGATAGCGCTCCGCCACAGGCGGAACAGGCAGCTCATTGATGTGCTCATCCGCTCTGCGGAGAGGGGCGACGCGGATTCGCAGTACCAGCTGGGGCTGATGTATGCCAGGGGGGAAGGCGTCTCCGTGGATCAGTGGAAGGCCATACAGTGGTTCCGCAGGGCAAAGGCGCAGGGGTTTGAGCCTGCCCGGTACGAACTTATCAAGCGCGGGTTTTATCATTAACGCTTGCATGGAACGGGGCGTGATGTTAAGATAATTCAGCCCCGGGCTCAGGGTCCCGTCATGGGGGTTTCAGGGGGGTGAAATATTCCCCTGAGCTTCAACCAACTGGATCGGACGGACATCCGGGCCGGCGGCAATCATAACGACAGAGGTGACTACATTCAATGATCCAGAAGGAAAAGAAGCAGTCCATTATTTCCGAGTACCGGACACACGAATCCGACACCGGTTCTCCTGAAGTGCAGATCGCGGTGCTCACTGAGCGCATCCGTGAGCTGACAGAGCATCTGAAGATCCACAAGAAGGATTTCCACTCCCGCCGTGGGCTTCTGAAGATGGTCGGCAGCCGCCGCAAGCTCCTCCGCTATCTCAGCGACAAGGATTTCAACCGTTACCGTTCGCTGATTGAGCGGCTTGGCCTGCGCCATTAGTCGGGAGGTGTCAACGATGAAAAAAGATATCCATCCTGAGTATCAGGAGTGCAAAGTGACCTGCGCGTGCGGCAACACCTTCACAACTTGTTCCACGGTGAAGGAAATCCGCGTGGGCGTCTGCTCCCAGTGCCACCCCTTCTACACCGGCAAGCGGGGCCGTATCCTGTCTGAGGCCGGGCGCCTGGAGAAGTTCCAGAAGAAGTACAAGGGCGTCAACTACGGCCAGAAGACGGACGTTTAGCCACAGAAGATTATGTCGCAGGAGGGGCTCCGAGCCCCTCTTTTTGTTATCTGTGGAGGTGAAAGATAATGTCTTGTACCGTTACCCTATTGGCGCACACCCCGGAGCCGGACGCGCTCGTCGCTGCGGCGGCCCGGCTCTGCTACCGGGACGTGACGGCGGCGGACCTGCTGAAGGGCGAGGAGGAGAAGCTCTCCAGCGGGCTGATTGAACATCTCTGGAAAAGCGGGCACCTTTCCACCTTTGAACACGCCTCGTTTACCTTTGCGGTGGATGGGCTGAGCCGTGTGGCGTCGCACCAGCTTGTGCGGCACCGCGTGGCCAGCTTCAGCCAGCAAAGCCAGCGTTATGTCAAAATGGGGGGAAACGACGCGGCGGTGGTTCCTCCCTCCATCGAGGCAATCCCGGAGGCGGCTGAGATCTTCAGAAAACAGGCGCAGTCTGCCTGCGCGGCCTACCAGAAATTGACAGAGATGGGGATTCCGGCGGAGGACGCACGCTTCATCCTCCCCCACGGCTGGGAGACACGGCTCGTCCTGACGATGAACGCACGGGAGCTGCACCACTTCTTCCATCTGCGCCTGTGCCGCCGGGCCCAGTGGGAAATCCGGGAGCTGGCGCGGCTGATGCTGGCGGAGTGCCGCCGCGCGGCCCCTGTGCTGTTCAGCAAGGCCGGGCCGTCCTGCATCTTTGGCCCCTGCGGCGAGGCCAGGCCCTGCGGGAAGCCGTATAAGGACATGGCAGATCTGCTGGCCGGGGAGACAGCGGAGTGATGCCAAAGCCCCGTTGTCCGCTCACCGGCCCCGCGGCGCCGACAGTTGCGTCAGCCGCGCCTGAAGCGGGACAGAAGACCATGATCCTGTGATACAATAGACGCAGACTGCGGCAGCGCGGTCCGGAAGAGCCCCCGACAACTTGCCGGGGGATTGTCTATAATGATGGGAGAATCAATAGAAACTCTATGAAAATGGATTTATTAAAGATGTTTGCTTTAGCTGCCAGTCTCTTTGTCGAGGAGGCAAAACGTATTCCCGTGGGGGGACAGGCCGTCATTGAGGGTGTCCTGATGAAGGGCGAGGACCGGTGGGGACTGGCTGTCCGCCGGCCGGGCGGGGACATCTTCACAGAACACTGGCCCAACAGCTCGCGCACCAAACGCCTGCCGTGGAAACTGCCCCTGCTGCGCGGAATGGTGATTATGTGCGAGATGATGGCGACGGGTTTCAGGGCCCTTTCCCGTTCGGCGGAGATTGCGCTGGAGGAAGAAGAGGAGAAGATGACCTTTAAGGACATTGTCCTCACCATCGTGGTGGCTGTTGCTGCCGTGGGAGGGCTGTTCATCGCGCTGCCTCTGTGGGCGGCCGGACTGGGCACCCGGCTGTGGGGCCTCTCCCCGCTCTGGGCCAACGTGCTGGAGGGCTGTGTGCGCGCGGCGGTGTTTGTTGGGTATATCGCGATTATCGGCATGTGGCCGGACATTCAGCAGGTGTTTCGCTATCATGGCGCGGAACATAAAACTATCAATGCCTTTGAAGGCGGCCTGGAAATGACGCCGGAGAACATCCTGACCTGCTCCCGCATCCACCCGCGCTGCGGCACGTCTTTCCTCCTGATTGCTGTCATCGTCAGCATTGCGGTGTTCTCCCCCATCAAGACGGTCATCATGGGCACAGGGGGGGGATTCTGGGCGCAGGTTGGGGCGAGAGTGCTGCTTATCCCCGTGGTGATTGGCATCTCCTATGAGATTATCCGCCTCGCTTCAAAGGGCATCGTGGGGCGCGTGCTCATCAGCCCGCTCCTTTCCCTGCAGTATCTGACAACGCGGGAACCGGACCGGGGACAGGCGGAGGTTGCGCTGACCTCGCTGAATATTGCGCTGAACAAGGAGATTTAAGCCATGAACATCGAGCCCAAACTTCAGTCCATTGAGCAGGAGTTTTTAGAGACGGAGAAGAAGATGGCCGACCCCGCCGTCGCCTCCAACCCCAGGGAGCTCCAGCTCCTGGGAAAGAAGCGCGCCCAGCTTGAGCCTGTCGTGGAAAAGTATCGTGAGTACCGCAAGGCCCTGTCGGACATCGAGGAGGCGCGGGAGCTCACGAAGGGCGGGGACCCGGAGATGGAGGCCCTCGCGAAGGAGGAGCTGTCGGAGCTGGAGCCGAAGATTGAGAACTTTACCAAGGAGCTGACGCTTCTGCTCCTTCCCCAGGACCCAAACGACGAAAAGAGCGTTGTGGTGGAGATTCGCGCGGGGACAGGCGGAGACGAGGCCACGCTGTTTGCCGCAGACCTGTTCCGTATGTACACGCGTTTCTGCGAGCGTCAGCGCTGGAAGATCGAGATCATCGACAGCAGCAGCAACACGGCCGGCATCGGAGGGTATAAGGAGGTCATCTTCCGCATCGACAGCCATGGGGCATACAGCAAAATGAAGTTCGAGAGCGGCGTCCACCGCGTTCAGCGTGTGCCGGTGACAGAGGCCAGCGGGCGCATCCACACCTCCGCGGCGACGGTGGCGGTGATGCCGGAGGTGGACGACGTGGAGGTGGAAATCCGCCCCGAGGACCTGAAGATAGATACCTATCGTTCCAGTGGCGCGGGCGGCCAGCACGTCAATATGACGGACTCCGCCGTGCGCATCACCCACCTGCCCACGGGCATCGTCGTCACCTGCCAGGACGAGCGTTCGCAGATTAAAAACCGCGCACGGGCCATGTCCTACCTCAAGGTGAAGCTCTACGACCTGGAGCAGCAGAAACAGGCGTCCGAGCAGGCGTCCGAGCGCCGGGGAATGATCGGCTCCGGCGACCGTTCCGAGCGCGTGAGGACCTACAACTTCCCGCAGAACCGCATCACGGATCATCGCATCAACCTCACGCTCTACAAGCTGGACGCCTACCTCGACGGCGACCTCTACGAGATGATTGACGCCATGATCCTGGCGGAGCAGACGCAGAAGCTGCAGAATCTGGAGGGGTAGTTGGCCGGGACGGAAGGGAGGCCAGTGAGCGGACAGGAGCGCCGGTGGCTGGCGTGTCACGCCCTGGGGGTCTCCTCCGCGGCGTTGCTGGCGCACCCTGAGCTGTACGGGAGGCCGGAGGTTCAGGCCCTGCTCCGTCGGCGGGAGGCGGGCGAGCCGCTTCAGTATATCCTGGGCGAGGCCCCATTTAAGGGGCGGGATTTTCATGTGGGGCCGGGCGTCCTCATCCCCCGGCGGGATACAGAGACGCTCATCGCGGCGGCGCTGGAAATCCTGCCCCAGGGGGAGCCCTTCACGTTCCTGGACTGGGGGACAGGCAGCGGGTGCATTGCCGCAACGCTTCTGCTGGAACGCCCGGAATCCCGGGCTCTGATGGTGGACCGGAGCCCGACGGCGTTGAACTATGCGCGGGAGAACCTGGAGCGTTATGGCCTTCGGCCAGACGGCCAGCCTACGCGGACCGACAGGTTCGCGGCGCTGTGCCGGCCGGCTGTGTCGGAGGGAAGCGCAGGACGCTTCCCGGAGGCGGAAGCCCGGGCGCGCCTGATTCTCTCCGAGACACCGGAGGATATCCTTCTCTCGGAGGAGGAGCGGTGCGCGTTCGTTATCAGCAACCCGCCCTATATCCCGGGAGGGGAAATCCCCGGCCTGATGCGCGAGGTCCGGGACCACGAGCCCCGGGAGGCGCTGGACGGCGGCCGGGACGGTATGGATTATTACCGGATGCTGTTCCGCTGCTCTCCCCGCTGGCTCAGGCCCGGCGGCTTCCTCATTCTGGAGATGGGCAGCGCGGCCCAGGCGGAGGCGTTTCGTGCCTCTCCGCCCGCGGATTTCAGTTTCCTTCAGGCATTTCAGGACGATGGAGGGAATCTTCGCTGCGCGGTGTGGCAATATACGGGGTAAATGAGATATAATAGAGTTGTTGAAAATATAGTCTTTTACCAAAAAGGAGCGATTTTTTATGGAGAAGCGTGAGCTGGTCATCATCGGTGCGGGTCCTGCGGGCATGTCGGCAGCCATCTACGGGCGGCGGGCCGGTCTGGATGTGCTGGTGCTGGAGAAGGGTGCGACGGGCGGCCAGATCAACATCACCGACGAGATTGAGAACTACCCCGGCGTTCCCCACGCCACGGGCCCGGAGGTCGGCGAGCTGCTCCACAAGCACGCGCTGAAGTTCGAGACCGAGTTCCGTATGGTGGACGACAGCAAGGTGGAGCTCCGCGGCGACAAGAAGGTCGTCGTCACAAAGAAGGGCGGAGAGACCAATGAGATTGAGGCTGAGGCCATTATCGTCGCCACGGGCGCGCAGTTCCGGCGTCTGGGCTGCAAGGGCGAGGCTGAGCACATTGGTCAGGGCGTCAGCTTCTGCGCCGTGTGCGACGGGGCTTTCTTCGAGGGGCTTGAGGTCGCTGTCGTGGGCGGCGGCAACACCGCCGTCGAGGAGGGCGGATACCTCACGAAGTTCGCGTCCAAGGTCTACATCATCCACCGCCGCGACGAGTTCCGCGCGGACCGTGCCGCCATCGCTCAGGCTCTGGCCAACCCGAAGATTGAGCCCGTGTACAACACCGTCGTTGAGGAGATTGCAGACAGGGATCCTGATGACGATGACGACATGAGGACGCTGAATCTCGTCCTGAAGAACGTCAAGACCGGCGAGATTTCCAACCTTCCCCTCTCGGGCGTGTTCATGTTCGTGGGGCAGGAGCCTCTGGACGGCTGCGTAAAGGGACTGGTGAAGGCGGAGAAGGGCGGCTGGATCATCACCAACGACCACATGGAGACCTCTGTGGAAGGCATCTTCGCCGCGGGCGACGTCCGCAGCAAGTACCTGCGTCAGGTCATCACGGCGGCGGCCGACGGCGCTGTGGCGGGCATGGCGGCCTCCTCCTACATCAACGAGCAGCTTCACCTGCGCTCCACGCTGCTTGAGCCGGAGCACGTCACGGCGTTCTTCTACTCCAGCATCGATGAGAAGCAGGTTCAGATTTCCAACGCGGTGGAGGCTGCGTCCAAGGCAAAGGGAATTAAGGTTCCGATGATTGACGGTTACCGCAACTCCCGCATGACGGAGAAGCTGGCCCTCGCGGAAAAGATGCCCGCGCTGGTGGAGCTCAGCAAGGGCGCGGTCACAAAGGTGACGACGGTCGCCTCCGCAGCGGACGTGGAGAAGGCCCTGTAGACAAAAGTAATTCTGCGGCGCCCGCCTTCACCGGGATGAGGCGCCGCAGTAAATTTTCTCTTGGGATAGCCGAAAATAAGTACCAGGAGGGGATGAACCCATGGAAAACAGGAACAACGCTCAGTATACCTATCAGGCGACGCAGATTTCGACCGCAACGAAGGAGCAGCTTCTTCTGATAACGTACGATATTGGCATCAAGGCGTGCCGTACAGCCGAGGCGGCACTGGCCGGCGATGACACCAAGAAGGACTTTGGACTTGCCAACCGGGAGATTATCCGGGCTCAGGAGGTCATCCGGGAACTGATGGTGACGCTGAACACGGACCGGGGCGGCGAGATGGCGAAGAGCCTTGTCCGGCTTTATGATTATATGTATCAGCTCCTGGTGGACGCGAACATTAAGAAGGAACCGGACAACGTCCGCACCGTGCGCGGGATGCTGGAGGAGCTGAAGGAGACGTGGGAGGGAGCCCTTGTGCAGCTTCTTCAGGACTATCAGGCGGCTCACCCCGAAGACGAGGACTTCAGGACCGCTATTTCCGAGCTGAAGGGCGATGAGGTTCCCGCATCCCAGCCGCAGCTCAAAGTGCAGCCTTCCAGGCCCGCGGCAGCGCCCCAGAAGGCCGGGAGTTTCACCCTTGCCGGCTGACCTGCTGAACAAAGCAAAGGAGCTGCTTTCGCAGGAGCTCAAACTGTGTAAGATGCTGAGGACGATGATCTCGCGCGAGCTCGAGGCCATCGTCCTCGATGGCGATATGGATGAACTTCTGCGCATCCTCCGTAATAAGGATGACATAATCTCTCAGCTTCAGCTCCTGACGGATTCGTGGCAGGACCTTCTGTCCAGCATGGGGATTGTCCGGCCCCAGGGAACGGAGGGTTTTGGCAAAGACATTCTGGCGCTGTTCCCCGATGACCGTGAACTCCCTGCCCTCCTGGAGGAGACACGGACTCTGGCCGAGGGAATTATGAAAGCGGAGGATGAGGCTCAGGCGGAGCTGGAGAAGCACGCCGCGGGCCTTCGCAGTCAGATCACCTCACGCGCTCACGGCCGTCAGGTCGCGGCCAGTTACATGAAGATGGGTGGGTCCAGCATTTGAAGCATTGCCGCAGGCTTTGCCTGTTTTTGGCCTTCACCTTCCTTACCCGGTCTCCAGCTCATTCTGCGGCGGACAAGCCGCAGATGGCCGCACCGGCCTCCAATGCTGTCGTCTCCGGGGACACCGTGACGGTGACAGACCCTGAGCTCAAAAGGGAGATTGAGATCGGCCGGAAGGCGCTGGCACAGATTGAAGAGCAGTGGCCCCTCACGTCGGACCCCGCGGTCACCGCGCGGCTGAACATGATCTTAAGCCGGCTGGAACCCCACATGGAGCGCCGCATTCCCTACGAAATCCGCTTAGTCTCCACGGAAGCGCAGAACGCTTTTTGCCTGCCGGGGGGCTTTATCTTCTTCACGACGGGTATTCTTGACCTTCTCAAAACAGATTCCGAACTTGCGGCAGTCATGGCCCACGAGATGGTCCACGCGGACCAGAAACACGGCCTGAAGATGGCGGCCCGGAGCAACAAGGTGACGCTGGCGGCCCTGGCGGTGATGCTGCTGAGCCGCGGGGCAGTGGCTCCCGTCGTTCTGGCCCAGGTGGCGCAGGTTGCCATCACAAACGCCTACTCCATTGAGCTGGAGGCGGAGGCGGACAGCCGCGGGATGGACGCGCTCATCGCGTCCGGCTATCCCCCCAGCGGCATGATCACCCTGATGGAAAAATTCATGAACGAGGAGCTGAAGCAGCCCATCCGGGAGTATGGCATCTACATGAACCACCCCGACTCCCGCAAACGGCTGAAGATGGGCCTGGAGAAGCTCCAGAGGCGCGGCATCCCCGTCCGGCGCAAGGTCCCCCTGGGGCTGCTTAGAACAGGCATCCGGGAGTCAGGGAACCGCCTGGAACTCACGGTGGACGGCGCCCCGGTCTGGGGCGGAACCAACACGCCCAAGGCGCGGACAGCGCTGGAGAAGGCGCGGGCCGTGCTGGACACGGACCTGCAGATGGAGCTGGCGCCCTATGACGTCCACATTGTGGGCGGCGCGCTGTGCCTCGGCAACCGCACGGTGACCGGCCCGGTGGAGGGCATGGACAGCGTGGAATCCTTCCGGCAGAACCTCCTCAG
>JAIKZX010000225.1 GCA_024681935.1 Fretibacterium sp. | reverse complement strand
CATGAAGACCATCGACATGACTTTCATCGCCATGGGAGCCACCACCACGACGGTTCCCTACGCCGACCTGTATATGGCCCTGAAGACGGGCGTTGCCGACGGTCAGGAGAACCCCTGGGTGAACGTGGTGGGCATGAAGTTTTACGAGGTGCAGAAGTACTTTACCGGCGTAAACTATCAGTTCCATCCCGATCCCTTCTATGTCAACGCCGAGTGGTGGAACACCCTTCCGGCAGAGTTCCGCGAGATCATCAGCAAGGCCGCAAAGGAGATGGGCGAGTATAACGACCAGCTCATCGACCAGAACTCCGAGGCCGCGCGCCAGACCATCATCAAAAGCGGCGCTGAGGTTTATATGCCCACGGCCGAAGAGCTCAAGGCTTTCCAGGATGCCGCCCAGCCGGTTTACCAGCAGGTCGTCAAGGAGGGCATCTGCACTCAGGCCGAGCTGGAGGAGATGTTGGCTATCGTAAAGGCGGCAAAGTAAGCCGCTCAATGAGGCAAGAATAGTCTGTGCGGGTTGGGGCCTTTATCCTGACCCGCTTATTTTTTAAAAGGAGGACTGCTTCATGAAGAGGGTCAGCCAGATCGCCGTGAAAGTCTATATGGGCGTCGGCGCGGCGGCAATGGGCCTCCTGGCCGTGCTGGTAATCTTCACGGTCATCATGCGCTACTGCTTCTCGCTCTCCTGGAAGTCCGTTTCGGAGTTCAACGTGACGCTCTTTGCCTTCACGACGTTCTGGTCCATGGGCCTGAACGTACTGAGGGACGAGCATGTAAGCATCAACATCCTGTTTGACAGGTTCAGCCCCGCCTTCAAGCGCTGGTTCCGTGTGCTGAACGGCCTGATTATGCTGGTGGTGGACGGAGTTTTTACCTGGTACTCCTGGCTTTACGCCCTGAAGATGGGAGGGCAGATTAGCCAGGGGATGGAGATTCCCATGGTTTATATGTACGGCATCATGCCCCTGAGCGGCGTCATCTGCGCCCTGTGCATCCTCATCAAGATCGCCTCAGCCTTCCGTTCTCCGGAAGCGGCGAATTAAAGGAGGACGTTTCCGAATGGCTATTGTATTTCTTCTGCTGGGCCTGATTATCTTCGCGGTTATCGGCGTGCCGCTGGCCTTCTCCATCGGGGCCTCCTGCATCACCTACCTGTCGGCCGTGCGGCCCATGTTCCTCACCATGATGCCCCAGCGCATCTGGAACGGGGCCTATAGCGAGTTGATGATCGCCATGCCGCTGTTCATGCTGGCGGGCGAGCTGATGAACACCGGCGGCATCACCGAGCGCATCATCAATTTCTGCATGGAGATCCTGCGTCCCGTTCACGGGGGGCTGGGTGAGGTCAACGTCGCGGCCTCCATGATCTTCGGCGGCATTTCCGGCTCCTCCGTGGCGGACACGTCCGCGCTGGGCAGCATCCTTATTCCCGCCATGGAGAAGGAGGGTTACCCCAAGGCCGCTTCCGCGGGCATTACCGTTGCGTCTTCCACGATGGGAATGATCATTCCCCCCTCAACGCCCATGGTGGTTTATGCAATGGTGTCCGGCGCGTCCATCGGCGCGCTGTTCATGGCGGGCGCAGTGCCGGGGCTCCTGATTGGCCTGTCCCAGCTTATTGTGGTGTTCTGGTTCAGTCACAAGAACGGCTGGCACCCCAAGAGAGTTCCGTTCTCGGCGCAGCGCTTCTGGCACGCAGTGCTGGCCGGCATCCCCGCGCTGCTTATGCCCGTCTTCATCATCGTCTGCGTCTCCAGCGGCGTGTGTACGGCCAGCGAGAGCGCGGGCGTAGCGGTGCTGTACAGCGTGCTGGTGGGGTTCTTCCTGTACCGTGAGCTGACCTGGGGAGCCATCTGGCGTGCGCTGAAGAAGACGCTCATCTCCTCCTCGTCCGTCATGATCATCATCGGCTTTACGCAGATTTTCACATGGATACTGACCATTCAGAAGGTGCCGGATCTGGTGGCAAACTTCTTCATGAGCATGAACGTTTCCTACCTGGGCATCGCACTGATGTTTGACGTTTTGATCCTGATTATCGGGACCTTCATTGACGTGAGCCCGGCTATCCTGCTGCTGACGCCCATCATGCTGCCGGTAATGGAGCACTACGGGTTCACGGCGCTTCAGTTCGGCGCGATGATGATTACGGGCCTGGCTATCGGCCTGGTGACTCCGCCGGTGGGGATGTGCCTGAACGCCTGCAACAAGATAAACCGTATGCCCATTATTGACATCTTCAGGGGAGCAGCGCCCTACGTGGTGTGCAATATCATCGTGCTGATAGCCATCAGCGTGTGGCCGGAGATGACGGCCTTTCTGCCCCGCTGGCTGGGGTATTGAGCTGTCTGTGGTTACACAACTGAGCAGCTCTTGACGAAGCACTGAATTGCTATTAAAATGAAACAGTATGTGAGGCGGCATAGCCAAGTGGTAAGGCAGAGGACTGCAAATCCTTTACCCCCAGTTCGAATCTGGGTGCCGCCTCCATTATAAGTACCCCTTGAAAACAGGAGACACACAAACCCCGTCTTTGACGGGGTTTGTTCTTACTCCTCCGTTGCATAAGGGACTATAAGGAGAGTATAAGGACAGGGGGACCCGGGGAAAAAACCGGGTAAAGGGGCCGGTTCCCGAATACTCTTTACCCGGCTGCAGAGACGCAGTCCGCAGGCGATGTACTGCAATCTGACTGTGCTTATATTTTGCGTCCAACGAGGCGTGAATAATAAGCCGGACTATAGGATATCGACGCCTTTCGCCTCTTTATCCCCCTTTTTTCCCCATGTCTTGATTTAATAAGCCAAAATCTGAGATAATGAATAATAGATTTTAACCAACTGCCACGGCAGGAAGCCGCGGCAGTTGGTGTGCGGGCTGTTAAGGCCACGGGGGGACGGTGGCCGGGGCTGAGAAGAGGGGCCGCGGACGGACACCGGGGAAGATCGCGACACAAGCAGAGGAGGAGCAGCGACATGAATTTTAATACTATGTTAGAGACCCTAAGACGTAAAAAAGGATTAGGGAAAACAGAATTAGCAGAATTCTCCGGAACAAGTCTGACAACCTTCAGACGATGGGAATCAGGGACACAGGAGCCGCGGCTCAGTGAATTAAAACTCCTTGCAAGGGCACTTGATACAACTGTAGCAGTATTAGCAGGGGAAGACACACAGGAAGAAAAGGACAAAATAGTATTACATCATGGGCCGCTGACTCTTGAAATACCCGCAACGGCAGAGGGGCTCAGGATTCTTGAAAGGCAAATTGAAAGATTCACCGCTGCGAAGGGATCGCCCGCGGTGTCCTCCAAAGGCGCCCCCCAAAGCCAGGCAACAAAACCAGGTAAAAAGGATACAAAGAGAGAAGAGAAGCTCACAATCCCTGAAAAGCCAATTAAAAAATCCTCCTCGGGGAAGAAATCGCCCGCAGTGTCCTCCAAAGGCACCCCCAAAAGCCAGGCAATAAAACCAGGTAAAAAGGATACAAAGAGAGAAGAGAAGCTCGCAATCCCTGAAAAGCCAATTAAAAAATCCACCGCGGGGAAGGAATCGCCCGCGGTGTCCTCCAAAAGTGCCCCCCAAGGCCGGGTAAAAAAACCGGGTAAAAAGAAAACAAAGGGAGGAAAAGCATGATTTGAAGCACCTGAAAAAACTCAAAGCCAGGGTGCTGTCTCTGTTATTTTACCTCCGTGCGGCCATCGCGGCTCCAATCAGGCCTGCCTTATAACCCAGAGTACAGCTCACCAGACGCGTCATTTTTTCTCCCTCGGTCCGTTCCCCGAAGGTCTCCTCAGCAACCTTGAGGCGCAGCGGGGCCAGAAGCCGTTCCCCCTGTTTGCCGATGCCGCCTCCAATGCTGATCACCTCCGGCTGAAGACCGTTGATGAGGTTGACGAGCCCACAGGCCAGATAGCCGATGTACTCATCCACCACACGCTGCGCCACGGGATCCCCGGCCTCCGCAGCGTCAAAGGGCGTGTGTCCGCTCACGCAGCCCTCCCGGTGGGCCAGCTCGCCCAGGGCACTGTTAGGATGCGCAGCGATGGCTTCCTTCGTCATGGCGATGAGGCCTGTGGCTGAGGCGTAAGCCTCAAAGCAACCCCGCCGCCCGCAGGTACAGGGACGACCCCCATAGGCGATGACCATGTGACCAAACTCACAGGCCGCGGAGTTGTAGCCCGTCCAGATGTTCCCGTCGATGACGAAGCCGGAGCCAACGCCCGTCCCCAGAGTAATGACCATGGCGCTGGACGCCCCTTTGGCGCTTCCTGCCACGACCTCGCCCAAGGCGGCGGCGTTGGCGTCATTTTCCAGCCGCACGGGCAGATCCAGGGCTTCGGACATCATGGGGGCAATGGCGAAGTCCCGCCAGCCCAGATTGTAGTTATAGAGCACTGTGCCTGTCTCGGAATCCACCGCCCCGGGAGAACCCACTCCCGCGGCGTGGATGTCCCGGCGGGGAACGCCTGACGCCGCCACCGCGTCCTCTGCCGTCCTCAGGATGTCCTTCAGCACGACCTCCTGGGGCCGGTCCGCTCCCGTTGGGCAGCTGGACTCGCCAACGATGCGTCCCGCCTCGTCCACAACACCCACCTTGATGTTGGTTCCCCCAATATCCACGCCGATGTAAAACGTCAAGCTTTTCTCCTCCCCGGGATTTTATTTGAACGTTGCCGCGACCCTCTCAAGCTCGTCGCGAATTTTGATGTGCTGAGGGCAGGCCTGCTCGCAGCGGCCGCACTTGATGCACTCGCCCGCACGCTTTTTGCCGTGCCTTGTGACAAGCCATTCCTCCCGGCCTTTCGACAGGGTCATGTTGTTGTAGAGCGTCAGCGTATTCATCGCGGTGAAGGAGCCAGAGATGCCGATATCCTTTGGGCAGACCTTGGCGCAGTAGTTGCATGTCGTGCACGGGATGAGCGGTATCTTCGCCAGCTCCTCCCGCGCCTTTGCGATGGTTTTCCGCTGGGCGTCCGACAGATGGGTAAAGCCCTTCATGCAGGCCAGGTTGTCCTCCATTTGTTCCATGTTGGACATGCCGGACAACACCGTGATGATCCCATCCAGGTCCGCGGCGAAGCGAAGGGCCCAGGATGCGGGGGAAGACTGGGGCTCCGCGGCCTTCAGCACCTGAACCACTGTCTCCGGCGGTGTGGCCAGCATTCCTCCCTTCACCGGCTCCATGATGATGATGGGCTTGCCGTGCTTCCGCGCCACCTCATAACACGCGCGGGACTGATAGGCCGAGTCCTCCCAGTCGCCGTAGTTGATCTGGAGCTGAACGAACTCCATCTCCGGGTGGGCGTTCAGAATCGCCTCCAGTTCGTCCGGCGTCGAATGGAAGGAGAAGCCCACGTGTTTGATAATCCCCTTTGCCTTCTTTTCCTGAACAAAGGACCACAGGTCGAAGTCGTCAAAGAACTTCGTCCTCATCTCGCCCAGGTTGTGCAGCAGATAGAAGTCAAAATACCCCGCGCCCGTCCGCTTCAGCGAGGTCTCGAACTGCGCGACGGCTTCCTCCCGCGTGGCGCAGTTGATCCAGGCGGCCAGCTTCGTCGTGAGCTGGAATTTTTCACGCGGATAGCGTTCCACGAGGGCCTGACGGATGGCATCCTCGCTGCCCGGGTAGGCCCAGGCCGTGTCAAAGTATGTGAATCCCTCCGCGAGGAAGCGGTCCACCATCGCCTTCGTCTGCTCAATGTCGATGACATCCTCTTTGCCCTCGACCTTCGGCAGCCTCATCAGTCCAAAACCAAGTTTTTTGATTTCCTGTCCCAGATACGACATTGAATTCCCCCTCCCTTTATATTGAAGAGACTCCGCTGGGAGTCTGAACGGAACCGCTCACGCCGCAGGTCTGAAGTTTAATCTTTATTATACCGTACAGAAGAATACCCTGCTCACCTGCTGCAGTGATCCCTTGAATAGTTTTTTCAGGAAACGTGCCGGAATCTGACGGATTCCGCGGGATGAGGCCTCAGGGGCGGCAGAAGTGTTGCTGTGATAGAATAAACTTTGGAGAATAGTCTGTCGAAGAGGGGATAAGGACAATTGTTTTTCAGTAAAGGCCTTTTTCAATATACAGATGGCCACAACCGTCATGCGGACAGGCTGCCGGGCTCTTTGTGCCCCGCGGCTTCAGGGAGAAGTTTCCATGCTGTTTGATGAAGAGGAACGGTCCCGTCTGCTGGAACTCTACGCCTCCCTGCCGGAGGAACTGAAAAGTTTCTGCCGTCTGATGGCGGTTGCACGCGTTTCCGTGGTATCAACGAAATTTATCCGCTGCCTGAATGAGGCAGGCGTCAGCCGTCCCGGCGGCGGGAAATGGTATCCCCCCGATTTTAAGGAGGCTGTCAAAGCTCTCCCCGGAGATATCCTATGCGAATATACCATTGGGAGCCAGAAGCGATATCAGGTTTCCCCGCTGTTGATTGCCCCGCTCTGGAAAGAGGCGGAGGAACGAGAGGAAATTGACCGTTTTGACGGCGCGACCAGCAGGGTGCTGGATCTGGAAATGTTCAGCATCACGGGGCGCGGCGACTCGCTGGAGGACCTTTTCGGCCGCATGCTTCGCCTGGCCGTCCTGCGCCGGGATCTCAACAGCTTCAACAGCTACTGGCGCAGAGGACAGGCCGCGTGCGCCTATCTTGATGATGCCGCCCTGGACGCGCTGGCGAACCCCTTTGACCCCAAGACTCTCTTTCAGCTTTCCCCTGAATTTGCGGAGCGTATCTTCACAATCCTGCTCCATGCGGCACTGATTGACCCGGAAACCTATAAAACAGTAACGGAGGCACTCTTTGATTATCCCGTCGAAGGGGCAACTCCCGGCCTTGAGTTGATACGTATTGAGCGCCTGATTGACCACGGGCGTCTGGACGAGGCTGAAGAGAGGTTAAATAATTTTGATGACCCCCAGAGCTTCAGCCTCCGTGCGGTTCTTGCCCTCTCCCGGCATGGCGACGAGGCGGAGGCCCTTGCTCTTTATGATGAAGGGTTCAGCAGAATGAAGGCTGCCGGCAACGGAAAGGGGTCTGCATCTTACTGGTCCTGGACAGGGTTATTCTATCCTGTGCTGCTCTATAATACGGGAAGCGGCGAAAAACAGCTGAAAGCCTGCCTGAAGGAAAAGGGCCCCTGGGGGACGGTGGAGGATATCTCCGGCCTGAGAATTCTGCTGAAGAGGCTTCTCGGCGCCGCGAAGGATGAGCCCCTTCACCTCAGTCTGGACTTTCCCGACGACGGGACCGCGGTGTTTCCCTGTCTGCTCCTTCTGCACTGGCTCAAGGCCGATTTGAGCGGGATGGATATCGTGGGGCTGGCGGAGAAACTGAAGGGGTTTGGGCTGAATTTTCTCAGCTCGGAGCTGGAAGCGGCCTTTGAGCTGACGGACGGGAAGGCTGTGCCCCATCCGCTGGCGGCGGTCTTCCGGGACAGGGAGATGTGGGAAAAATCCCTGGATGAGCTTCTGAGCATCGGAGACAAGCCCCGGCCGCGGGGGAACCCCAAGCGGGTCATCTGGGAACTGGACTGGTATACCGCCAAAGACGGCAGCGTCCTCTCGCTGAATCTGGTGCCCGTTGAGCAGACCTTAAGGAAAAACGTCTGGAGCGGGGGACGCAACATCTCCCTTAAGCGGCTTTTCAAAAACGCCCGCACCGTCTCCGGAATCACGGAACAGGATATTCAGGTCCTGCCGGCAATCCGCGTGACACGAAATTATTACGGAACAGAATATTTTCTGGACACCCACAGGGCTCTGGCTCTTCTGGCGGGACACCCCCTTCTCTTCAGCAGCAACACGGGGGAACGGGTGGAAGTCCAGGCGATGGAGCCCATTCTCTCCGTTAAGGAGCAGGAACGCGGCTATGTGCTGGCGCTTGCTCCCTTCCCCGAGGATAACGAGCGTTATTCAATCGTTGAGGAAGGCCCCAACCGCCTGCGTGTGACGTGTTTTGACGAACGCCGCCTGCATATTGCCCACATCCTTGGGCCCTCCGGACTTCTGATTCCCGCCCAGGCCAAAGAATCAATCCTGAGGACTTTGGAGAGTCTGGCCTCCGTCATCACAATCCAGTCGGATCTTGAGGGAACGGGGGGGCTGGCTGAGGCTGTGGAGCCTGACTCGCGCATCTATGTACAGCTCCAGCCCCATGGCGAGGGGCTGGATATAGGAGCCGTGACCCGGCCTTTGGGGCCTCAGGGCCCTGTCTGCCGCCCGGGACAGGGCGGGGCGGCTCTTTTTGGTCTTCAGAACAAACGGAGGGTACGGACCTCCCGCAATCTTGAGGCAGAAAATGCCGCCCTCTCCGCCCTCATGGAGACATGCCCGGCCCTGCCGGAGGCGGAACAGGTGAGGGAGGAAGGCTGGGAGATTTCCGGCCCCAACCTGGCGCTGGAGTTCCTGGCACAGCTGAAGGAGCTTGAGGAAACGGTCGTGGTGGAGTGGCCCAAGGGGCAGAGCATGAAGGTTTCCCGCCCCACCGGAGAGTCCCAGCTCAACGTCTCCATCCGTCAGGCAAGGGACTGGTTTGCCGTTTCCGGCGAGCTTCGTGTCCATGAGGGGCTGGTCCTGAACATGAAGGAGCTGCTGGAGGCCATGAAGGCCGGGAAGGGACGTTTTGTTCCCCTGGGGAACGGGGAGTTCCTGACCCTGACACGGGAGTTCCATCGCCGCCTGGAGACCCTTGCCTCGCTGGGCGACGTGCGGGGCAATGAGGTGCGCGTTTCCCCCCTGGCGGCCAGCTTAGCCGGGGAACTGCTGGAGGGGGTGGGACAGGCTGACGTGGCGGAGGAGTGGCGGTCAAAGGCGCTCCAGATCACGGAGGCAGAGCGGATGGTCCCCGAGCTGCCCTCCACCTTCCGCGGCGAGCTGCGTGACTACCAGCTTGAGGGGTTCCGCTGGCTCATGCGCCTGGCGCACTGGGGGGCAGGGGCCTGCCTGGCGGACGATATGGGCCTGGGCAAGACAATCCAGGCGCTGGCGGTGCTTATCGCACGCGGCGCGGAGGGCCCGTCCCTCGTCGTGGCCCCCACGTCGGTCTGCCCCAACTGGATGACCGAGGCGGAGCGTTTTGCCCCAACGCTGAACGTGAAGTCCCTCCGTGAGACGGGTCCGGGACGTATGGGACGCGGGGAACTTCTGTCCCAGTTAGGGCCAAGAGATGTGGTCATCGTAAGCTATGGCATTCTTCAAAACGAGAGGGACATCCTCTCCGAAGTGGAGTGGAACGTCATCGTGCTGGACGAGGCCCAGGCCATCAAGAACATGGGGACCAAGCGGTCGTCCGCTGTGATGAAGCTGAATGGCGCCTTTCGCATTGCCACGACGGGAACTCCCATTGAAAACACACTGAGCGAGCTATGGAACCTCTTCCGTTTTCTGAATCCCGGCTATCTGGGCTCTTTAGAGAGTTTCTGGCGGCGGTTTGGAGCCCCCATCGAGAGGAGCGAGGGGGCTTCTCCGGCAAGGGGTTCCAATGTCTCCGCTGTGGGACGACAGGCCCGGTCACGGCTACGCCGGATGATCCGCCCCTTTGTCCTGCGGCGCACAAAGGAACAGGTGCTGAGCGAGCTGCCTCCCAAGACGGAAATCACCCTGAAGGTGGACCTGAAGGACGAGGAAAGAGCTTTCTACGAGGCCCTGCGCCGCAGCGCCGTGGAGGAGCTCTCCGGGATCCGGGGGGAGGGGGAAGAGGGACGATTCCAGGTTCTGGCAGCCCTGATGAAACTGCGGCGGGCCTGCTGTTCCTCATCGCTGGTGAGCCCGGACATCCATCTGCCGTCAGCCAAACTGGAGGCGTTCACCGACGTGCTGACAGAGCTTCGCGGAGGCGGACACAAGGCCCTGGTGTTCAGCCAGTTCGTCGATCATCTGTCAATCCTGCGGACGTGGCTGGATAAGGAAAAAATACCCTACCAATATTTGGACGGTTCGACGTCTCAGGAGGAGCGAAAGCGGCGTGTGGCAGCTTTTCAGGCTGGGGAGGGGGACTGCTTCCTCATCAGCCTGAGAGCGGGGGGAACGGGGCTGAATCTGACCGCCGCGGACTACGTGGTCCACATGGATCCCTGGTGGAACCCGGCGGTGGAGGCTCAGGCGTCCGACCGTGCCCACCGCATCGGGCAGACACGGCCCGTGACGGTCTACCGCATTGTGGCCCGGGGCACGATTGAGGAACAGATTGTTGCGCTGCACACCTGGAAGCGCAACCTGGCCGGCGGCCTCCTGGACGACACGGGAGAGGCGCTTCGCCTCTCGGTGAAGGAGCTGCTGGAACTGATTGAGTCTTAATTGAGTCCCCTTCCGGCGGGGCACTCCGGCCATAAGACCCGTGAGATCGTCCCGCCCCCGACGACAACATCCCCATCGTAAAGGACGACGGCCTGACCCACTGCCGGGGCGCGCTGAAGCTCATCGAACGTGACCAGCAGTCCCCCATCGTCCGTCTGGACCGCCGTCGCGGGGACCTCCCGCTGACGGTAGCGAACCTTCGCCGAGACGCGGACCGGTCCTTCAAGGGACGGCACAGAGATGAGGTTGACGTCCTCCGCCTGCACCGCACGCACAAACAGGGCCTCCTCACCGGAGAGCGTGACCGTGTTTGCCGCCGGGTCAATCGCGGAGACGTAGAGCCGTGTCCCCGCCGGAACGCTCAGCCCCCGTCTCTGTCCGACGGTATAGTGGACGATGCCGCGGTGCCGGCCCAGGACCTTTCCCTCCGGGCTGATAAAATCCCCCGGCGGCGAGGTCCGTCCCGTGTACTGTTCAATAAATCCGGCGTAATTCCCGTCGGGGACAAAGCATATATCCTGAGAGTCGTGTTTGCGCGCATTCACAAACCCCTGAGCCTCCGCAAGGGCCCGAACCTCTGCCTTGGTCATCTCCCCCAGGGGAAAGAGCACGTGGGCAAGCTGATTCTGAGTCAGGCTGTACAGAACATAGCTCTGATCCCGTTCCGGATCGAACGCTTTTTTCAAAAGATACCGGCCGGAGGCAGCACGTTCAATGCGGGCGTAGTGCCCCGTGGCGATGAAGTCCAGCCCGCGTTTCCATGCAGCTGCGATAAGGCCCTCGAACTTCAGGTAACGGTTGCAGTCGATACAGGGGTTGGGCGTCCCCCCAGACTCGTAGACACGGATAAACTTGTCAATCACACGAAGTTTGAAGTCCACCATGCAGTCAATCACCTCGTGCGGGATACCCAGGAGCGCAGCCACAGCGGCGGCGTCGCCGATATCCCGCTGGGAACAGCAGGGGTGGTGCGAGCTCAGCCCGATATCCCCGTTGAGGAACAGGCGCATCGTCGCTCCCGTGCAGGCATAGCCCTGTTCCTTCAGAAGGAAGGCGGCCACACTGCTGTCCACGCCGCCGCTCATGGCGGCCAGAACTCCCCTGTTCATCCTCAACCCTCCTTTTTGACCGCTCCTTATCGCATGATGAGTGCGTTGAAATCTGTTCCCATCTTTTCACACCGCCGTGTTTTTGTCAAAAGGCATTCCCGCCGCGGCAAAACTGCGCTTCAGCGCTGTGTCCGCTTTCACGGGGACGGGACGGCCGGCCTGCGCGCCGGTGACCGGGAGAGCAGAAAGCAGCCGGATCCGCCACGAAGTCACGTTATCTCCGGCTTTTGGCTTGCTCTGATATCTGCTTTTGCAAACCGGAATTTTTTCGAGTATATTATAAAATAAAAATATAGGTTAAAGGAGGTATGGGGGAATGAACAGGATCATCACTATCGGGCGCGAATTTGGGAGCGGGGGGCGTGAGCTGGGACACCGCCTTGCGGAGATGATGAAAGTGGCTTACTACGACCGTGAGATTGTCTCGGAGATTGCGAAACGGACCTCCCTGTCAGAAGCATATGTTCAACAGATTGTGGAACGCCGGCCTGTCGTGGCGTTTCCCATTCATGTGGGGCGTAGTTTCTACCCCATGCTTAACCCCATGTGGGATCAGGGGCAGACCGTCTACCAGGAACAGCACCGCCTCATTCGCGAAATGGCGCAGAAATCGGACTGCGTCATTGTCGGCCGCTGCGCAGACTACATTCTGAGGGAGCTGAAACCGTTTCGCATTTTCGTCTACGCTGACATGGACAGCCGGATTGCCCGCTGCCGGGAGCGGGGGGAAGATGCCGGACATCTGGACAACGGGGAGACGATGACGGACAAAGAGCTGAAACGGCGCATCACAGAGGTGGACAGGAACCGTGCAAAGTATTACGAGTTCTACACCGGACAGACCTGGGGAGAACGCCTGAACTACGACCTCTGCCTGAATACAAGCGCAGCTGACCTGGCCAAATCGGCGTCCGCCATCGCGCGGCTGTTTGAGTAAAAACCGCTTCCGGTCACCGGGAGGATAATGACAGAGTTTTTTTGAGGTATTTACAAGAAAGTTCAGCTTATGATAACATTCTTTCAGGTCCAGTCAATGTTATGAACAAACAAAAGGAGAGCGAATGTTATGAAGAACATTAGCTTTGACTATTCTCATGCCTCCGCCTTTGTGGCGGCGCATGAGGTAGAGAGCATGAAGTTCACCGCCCTGAATGCGGCGGAGAGGCTGAAGTCCCGCAAGGGTGAGGGCAACGGTTTTCTGGGCTGGATCGATCTGCCCGTGAACTACGACAAGCAGGAATTCGCCCGCATCAAAGCGGCGGCAAAGCGTATCCAGGAGGACTCCGACGTGCTGCTGGTAATCGGCATCGGCGGCTCATACCTCGGCGCGAGGGCGGCCATAGACTTCCTCCGCGGCAGCTTCTACAACGACATGAGCAAGGAAGCCCGCAAGACGCCGCAGATTTATTACGTTGGCAACAGCATGAACGGGACCTACATCGAGGAGGTCATCGGCCTGCTGGAGGGCAAGGACTTCTCCATCAACGTCATCTCCAAATCCGGGACGACGACGGAGTCTGCCATCGCCTTTCGCGTGTTCCAGGAGCTTCTGATCAAAAAATACGGCAAAGAGGGCGCGGCCAGGCGCGTCTACTCCACCACGGACAAGGCCCGGGGGGCGCTCAAGACTCTCTCGGACGAGGCAGGGTATGAGTGCTTCGTCATTCCGGACGACGTGGGCGGGCGGTTCTCCGTGCTGACGGCGGTGGGGCTTCTGCCTATCGCTGTCAGCGGTGCGGACATCGACAAACTGATGGAGGGCGCGGCTGCTTTCCGCGAGGTGGCGCTGAACAAAAGTTTTGAGGAGAATCCTGCACTCCAGTACGCAGCGCTGCGGAACATCCTGCACCGCAAGGGCAAGGACGTGGAGGTCCTGGCGAACTACGAGCCCTCCATGCACTACGTCTCCGAGTGGTGGAAGCAGCTCTATGGGGAGAGCGAGGGCAAGGACCAGAAGGGCATCATGCCCGCGTCCGTGGACCTGACCACCGACCTTCATTCCATGGGACAGTTCATTCAGGACGGCAGCCGTTTGATGTTCGAGACCGTTCTCAGCCTGGAGGAGCCCAAACGTGACTTCACGCTCAAGGCTCAGGAAAACAACGTTGACGGGCTGAACTACCTGGCCGGCAAATCCATGAGCTACGTCAACCGCTGCGCCATGCAGGGAACGATGGAGGCCCATGTGGCCGGCGGCGTGCCCAACTTCATCGTCAATATCCCGAAACAGGACGAGTTCAGTCTTGGGCAGCTCTTCTACTTCTTTGAGTTTGCCGTGGGCGTCAGCGGCTATATAAACGGAATCAATCCCTTCGACCAGCCGGGCGTGGAGTTCTACAAGAGCAATATGTTCAAGCTGCTGGGCAAACCAGGGTATAACAAGTAAAGGACAAGTTTGTGACAGCAGACGACGGGAGGCGCAATCGTCTCCCGTCGTCTTGAATTTGAAGCCCAAAAGTGTCTGAAAATCAGGAGGCGGGGCTGTTCAGAAAACCCAGCGCGCAGGAAGCCAGGAAGCTCATCCCGTAGGGGAAACAGCCTTCGTCCGGACAGAAGCGTGTGTTGTGCAGAACGGCGGTGTCCTCAGGACGTGCCCCTTTCGGGCGGCATCCCAGCCAGCCCATCACCGAGGGGCGTTCCCGCGCGAAGAATGCGAAATCCTCCGCCCCCAGTTCCGGCTGTTCGGCCACAACCAGTGCGTCCGGCCCCATGGCCCGCCGCACGGCCCTCGCTGCCAGCTCAAACAGTGCGGGGTCATTCACCATCGGGGGATAGCCCTTGACGTACTTCACCTCACAGCTCCCCCCCAGCGACTCCGCTATGCCCTTAGCCGTGCGGGTGATGAGCTCCGGCATGAGCGCCTGGGTTCCCTCACGGAGCGTGCGGACCGTGCCCTCCATTTCCACGCGGTCGGGAATGACGTTGTAGCGCCAGCCGCCTTTGATGGTGCCAATCGTAACAACTGCAGAATCCAGAGGGGAGACGCTGCGGCTCACGATGCTCTGGAGCCCTGAGACCACCTGGGAGGCGATCATGACCGCGTCAATTCCCTGGTCCGGCGCGGAGCCGTGGGCGGACTTGCCGTGCACTGTCAGGAAAAGCCGGTCTGACGCCCCCATCTGGGGCCCCGGCTTCATGGCCACTGTTCCCGTCGTAAAGCGGGGCCAGACGTGCAGCGCGAAAAGCGCATCCACATGGGGCTCCTCCAGCGCACCGCCGGCAATCATCCCCGGGGCGCCGCCAATCGGGTTCAGCTCCTCAGCGGGCTGGAACAGGAACTTCACATTCCCCAAAATTTTCTCCCGTCTGTCCGCCAGAGCACAGGCCGTACCCAGCAGCATGGCCGTGTGGGTGTCGTGTCCACAGGCGTGCATGACGCCCTCGGACTCCGAAGCGTAGGGCAGGCCCGTCTCCTCCTTCAGGGGCAGGGCGTCCATGTCCGCCCTCAGTCCCACGGTCCTGCCGCCCGTTTTTCCACGCAGCAGACCGACGACCCCATATCCCCCCACGTTGCTCCGCACCTCCAGGCCCAGACCCGTCAGGACCTCCGTGACGAGGGCCGAAGTCCTCTCCTCCTGCTGACTCAATTCCGGGTGGCGGTGAATGTCCCGCCGCCACGCCACAACCTTATCAATATAATGTTTTGCCTCTTCCGGAGCCAGGCATTCAGCAAAGTCTCCCATGATATCCCCTCCTCTGTGGCATTCTTCCGCGTCAGCGTCTCAGTACCTTGGAGAGGAACTCCACCGTGCGGGGTTCACGAGGGTGATCGAAGACTTCCTCCGGCGTGCCCTCCTCGGCGATAAGCCCCCCGTCCATGAAGAGCACGCGGTCAGCCACCTCGCGGGCAAAGCCCATTTCATGAGTAACGAGGTACATTGTCATTCCCTCGTCGGCCAGCTCCTTCATAACCGCCAGCACCTCGCCGATCATCTCCGGATCCAGCGCGCTGGTCGGCTCGTCGAAGAGAAGAACGTCCGGGTCCATCGCCAGAGCGCGGGCAATGGCGACACGCTGTTTCTGTCCGCCGGAAAGGCGCTCCGGCCATTCGTCCACCTTGTCTGCCAGTCCCACGCGGGCCAGCAGCTCTTCAGCCCGTTTGTCTGCCCTCGCCTGGTCCATAATCTTAAGCTGCGTCGGGGCCAGGGTGATATTGCGGCGCACCGTGAGGTGCGGAAAGAGGTTAAAGTGCTGGAAGACCATCCCCACATGGCTGCGGATCTGGTCGATGTCGCAGCCGGGGGCGGTGATGTCCTCCCCCTTGAAGCGAATGACGCCGGAGGTGGGCTCCTCCATGCGGTTCAGACAGCGCAGGAACGTGCTCTTGCCGGAACCGGAGGGGCCAATCACAGCCACCTTCTCGCCCCTGCAGATGCCTGTGCTGATTCCATTCAGAACCGTCAGCTCGCCAAAGACCTTGCGAAGATCCCTGACCTCGATCATCGGGGTTTTCATATCGTCCATTGTTCCTACCCCCTTCTGCCGCGGCTCAGCCACTGTTCCAGCCGGCGCACCACACCCGTCAGGAACAGGACAATCACCAGATAGATAATGGCCACCATCACCAGGGGCTGAGAGTGCTCCAGGGTCAGGGCCTGGATGTTCTGCCCGGCACGGGTCAGGTCGTCGATGCCAATGTACCCCGCAACGGACGTCTCCTTCAGCAGGGCGATAAATTCGTTGAACAGCATGGGAACAACATTGCGCAGGGCTTGCGGCAGGACGATGAAACGCATGGACGTGCCGTAGGACAGGCCCAGCGAACGCCCGGCCTCCATCTGGCCGGGGTCAATGGACTCAATGCCCCCGCGAAATATTTCCGCCACATAGGCCCCGGAGTTGAGCCCAAAGGCCAGGATGGCGATGTACTGCGTGTTGAGCTCCCGGGCCGAGGCGAAGATGGTGAAGTTCCAGATCAAAAGCTGCACCATGGCCGGTGTTCCCCGCAGGACGGTGATGTAGCACTCCGCAAAGGCATTGAGAAGGCGGATGGGAACGCCCCCCTTGTACGCCACGCGGATGACGCTCAGAATGAGTCCGACAGCCAGCCCGATAAGCGTTGAGAATGCCGTCATGAACAGCGTGGCCTTCAAGCCGTCTACAAGCATCATGTAACGCCGGTCTTTGACGAAGTTCTGGTAGAAACGCCGGCTGAAATCATCCCACGCCGCCTCTGTGAAGAAACCGGAGCGGAACAGAAGGAACAACAAAGCGGCGGCGCAAACCGCAAGGATAACGTCCCCGCGCCCCACGCCCCGTCTCGAATTTATGTCTGCTCTCATCCTACTTCCCTGCCGGAGCCTGATAGTCATCCGCGCGCACTACCGCGACCTGCCGGGCTCCCTCCACATAATTATCTGAGAAGTCCATGTTTTCCTTGCGCTCCTCCGTGACGGTGATGCCGGCGCAGATCATGTCGACCTTGCCTGTAGCCACAGCCATGGGCAGCGCGTCAAAGTTCATGTTCTCGATGACCAGCACCCGGTCCAGTTTTTTTGCGATGGCCGCGCACATCTCGATATCGATGCCGATATAGCCGCTGCCCACCTTCAGCTCATAGGGGGCAAAACCGGCTTCGGTCCCCACGACGAGGAGACCGCCCTTAGCCCCCTTATTCATGTCAATCTTCTCAGGGCTGACAGACGCAACGTCGCCGTTGAGATATTTATCGAATATGGCCGCAAGGCTCCCGTCCGCCTTGAGCTCAGAGAGCGCCTTGTTCACCTGGCCGAGAAGCTCCGCGTTGCCCTTCCTGAAGCCAATGGCGTAGCTCTCCTCCGACAGGGCTTCACTCATGATTGCCAGCCCTTTCACCTCGTTCAGGAAACGTTTGGCAGGCAGCTCGTCCATCACCACGGCACGGACCTTGCCCTGCCGGAGCGAGGCGATGGCATCCACATACTTCTCATAGGTCGTCAGCAATTCACCCTTTTTGTCGCCCAGCAGATCCTCAGCGATAAACTGCCCCACCGTGCCGCGCTGGGCCGCCAGATACGACGTCTTGAGCTGCTCCACGCCCGTCAGCTTCTCCTCCGCGGCGGCGCACAACGTTACGGAAAAAAGGGCCGCCAGCGCAAAACACAGCGTCCATATCCTTCTGTTCCCTTTCATCATCGAAACCTCCTAAGTGATTGTTGTTATTTCAAAGCCCAGGAAGCGCGCAGATTCCTTTTCCCTACGCATCCCTGATAATTCTGAAATTATATCATTTAACTTAAGAAAATGAAATGAAGTGGCACTGAAAAAATTTTCGCTTTTATAATCCTAACGTTGACAGGGGTTGGGGAAGGGGGTATAATTCCC
Organism: Fretibacterium sp.; assembly: GCA_024681935.1. Lineage (GTDB taxonomy): Bacteria > Synergistota > Synergistia > Synergistales > Aminobacteriaceae > JAFUYV01. The sequence continues at coordinate 17,670 of JAIKZX010000225.1, read as the reverse complement.
TCTGTTATGTTCCACGATAGCTCAATCGGCAGAGCGGGTGACTGTTAATCACTAGGTTCCAGGTTCGAGTCCTGGTCGTGGAGCCAGAAGATTCTCCGGGCAAAGCCGGTAATCGATAAAATCCCGCCCAAAAGGCGGGATTTTTTTTAAGAACTTTAAAAACAACGATGATAATAAACATCTCAGTGGGAGAGGATAAAGGATGAGGCGAACGATTCTTCTTTCGATCATGACGGTCTGCCTGGCTGCGTTCGGGCCGGGGCCGGTTCGGGCAGCGGAGATGCCCCGCGCACAGCTGGATGAGTCCGAACGGCAGTTCACACGGGCCTATCTGCATCTCATGGACCGGGATTACTGGAGCGCACTGGACTACCTGGACCGGGCCCTGAGGGCGAACACCTATCTGGTGGATTACTATCTTCTGAGCGGGCTGACGCTTCAGCGCGCCGGCGATGGGGAGGGAGCGCGGGCCGCGCTGGCCAACTACCTTGAGGTCCGCCCCCTGGACAGCGCCGTGCCCCGCATCGCGAGGAACTTCGTGGAACAGGACCGTCTGCTCCGGAGCATCCTGGGGACCCGGCCGCTTCTCCCCCGCTGGCAGCTCTCAAGACCGGATCTGCAGACGGAGCTTGGTCTGCCGCTCGCCCAACCGTTCAATGTCAGCGGCATGGGCAAGGCCGAGGCTCTGGGAGAAGCTCTTTGCATTGCGGACACATTGGGGGACCGCGTGTACCTTCGGCCGGCAAGCGTATCGGGGGTTCCTGCCGTGACACCGGCCCCCGGGGAGGAGCAAACCCAGGCCCCAAAGGAGGCATTCCGCTCCTTTACCGTCCGAAAACCCGTCACGGTACTGCCCCATGGCGACAGGACCTTCACCCTGTTCTGCGCGGAGGGAGATATCTACTCCTTCACCTGCCCTCTGGACGGGGAGACCCCCATCTCGCTGGACCTGGCGGGACATATTGAAGCGGACGTCTCCGACGCGGAAGTCCTTTCGGAAAACGATTTTGCTGTCACGGATCCTGTGACGCGCGTTGTCGCCTTTTACCGTTTTGCCTCTGGCGGGCAGGGCGCGCCGGAGCTCGTGAGTCAATGGGCCCCGCCCGCTGCTGAGATGCTGTTCGAGCCGGTGGCCCTGGACCACTATGCGGATTGGCTGGCTGTGGCGGACAGGGGGAACGGCCGGGTGTACTTCCTGAATGCTGCCAACCGCCGGGAGGCCTTCTTCGCGGAGGTCCCCGTGCCGCGGGACATCATGTGGTCCCCACTGGGGGAACTGTTCGTTCTCACGGAACGCGGGGAGATATTCTGCCTGGGCGTGGACCTGGGAGAAAAAACTGCCAACGTGGGAGAACCCCTGTGGACCGGTCTGAAGGACATCTGGTCGTTCTTTTCCTCCCCGAAAGGGGAACTTTACTGCTTCGATATCTCTGCTTTCCACTTGTATAAGATGGTGATGCTGCCCTCCCGGACGCTCAATCAGGGGTTTTTGGGGATCTATCGTCCCACCCTGGCTCTGGAGTCGGCCAACCGGGAGAGCTTCCTCATCAGCGCAACCCTTGGGAGCCCTTTCACAAGCCATCTCCAGGACGCGACAATTGTGGTTCAATCCGTCTGGAACGAGAAGACCCTCCGCTCGACAGCCCAGTGGACTGCGACGCCCCCGGCCTTTGACGGGCTGCTCCTGCACAGGGCTCTCGCGCCGGGACAGGTACTGCCCCCCACGCTGAAGGCGGCTCAGATCGAACGCGGACGCGACATACGCTCCGTCATCCCGCCTCTCTGGTTCCTTCACCGCGAGACGCTGACGCACGTCATTGCTGACGCTTCCATCCCCTTTTCGGCGGACGACATTCTCTTCCTGCTGCGCTTCTGCCTGATGAACGGCCTTGAGATGGACATCTGGGCGCGGGATATCCCCTCGCTGCCACTGACGCGCGCCTCGGCCTTCACGGGGGGGAAGACACTCCTCTCCCTCCACCGCTCCCCGGAGCTTCCCATCCCCCAGTCCCGGATGCAGATACAGATTCCTCTCCCGCAGGAGCTGTCCTCATCGGGATACCCCAGCCGCTCCATGCTTGCCGTCTACCTGGACATCGGCCTGATGCAGACGAGAGCCTGGATGCCCCTCTGGCCGGACCTGTCAGGACAATAAGCCCCGCAGACAAATCTCAGGGGAGCAGAGGATTTTTCCCCTGCTCCCCTGAGGCATATAAACCAGGTCAGGCACCCTGGACTATGACCTTCTCGAGGCTCTTGATTCCCCGGAGCGCTCCAAGGGCTTCAAGAAAATTTTGCACATCCCCGGGGGCCCCCCTCATGACAATACACTCAAGACACGTGTCGTGAGCCACATGAACGTGTGTTGTGCAGAGGATAACCTTACCATGGTCGTGCTGCACGCCGGTCAGCCTGCGGGTGAGGTTCGGGAGGTGGTGGTCATACACCAGCGTCACCGTTCCATACACCTCGCGCTCCTCCCGGCCGGAGTCCGCAGCAGCCCTCCACTGTTCCTCCGCAATGTAGCGCCGCATCAGTTTTCGGAAAGCTTCGGAACGGTTGTTTCTCCCCGAGCTTTGGACGCGCTTGTCAAACTCCTGAAGAAGAGGCTCGGGCATCGTGATGCTGAACCGCGCAAGTTTTGACGTCTTTTTTGTTTTTCCCGTCCTCATTTTGTTTCTCTTACCCTTTCAAACCACCGCCGGCGGACCTCTTCCCGATGAGAGTCAGAAGATCCTCCTCCGGCCTGTGTACGGGGCCCGGGGCCATTTTCTGTAAACTTCACATCCGTGTACGCCTGCCCGGAGCCCCCCCCGTAGGTCGATGAGGCGCCGCGCGGCACGCTCCGCCCCGTCATACGCTCATAGCAGTAACGCCCCCCTGCCCCGAAGAGCGCCGAGAGCACCCCCCAGCCCAGCACCCGCAGGACAAAAGAGGGAAGGACAAACAGCACGAAGGAGACAACACTGATGAGCAGCCCCCCAAGGCAGACCAGCATGGGCGCGAACACGAGGACAAGAATCCCTCTCTCCTTCACACCGGCCCTCTGCCACAGGGAAAGGATATCACCCAGACCGCTGATGAAGATGGCAGGCCGCAGAAAAAGAGGGATATGATCGAACAGTTTTCGAAACAAACTAACACCGCCTTCGCTTTCTCTTACGATTCTTTTTCATTATATCAGGGAGGGGCGGCCTGATTCGCAGATATTTGATACAATTAGAAGTTAGAATCCCCCCCACGCGGGGGAAAAACGACGGTAAGGCGGGGGCAACGTGAGGGCTAAATCAGATAAATTACGTCTGGGACCCAATCAGCTCAGGAAGGTCAAGAAGCCTGAGAGCTGGAAGCTGGAGGGGACGGACAGAATACAGGCAAAGCCGTCTCTTCGCCCGATTGGGCAGGAACGCGCCGTGGAGGCAGTGGAGTTTGGCCTCGCCGTCCCCGGCAGGGGCTACAATATCTTCCTGACCGGCCAGCCGGGGAGCGGGCGGACATCCTATGCTCTGGACCGGCTCCGGGAGCGGGCCAAGGGGTTTCCTGTCCCCGATGACTGGCTCTATCTCTTCAACTTCGACGAGCCGGGCGAACCCCTGGCGGTCTCCGTTCCGGCCGGGGAAGGCCGGAAACTGGCTGCTGCCCTGGACGCGCTGCTGAACGACCTGAAGGTGACCATCAGCAAGGCCTTTGAGCAGAGCCAGTACGAGGACGCCAAGGCCCAGCATGTCAAGGAGTTCCAGGAGAAGGCCGGGGCAATTATGGAGGGCCTGCGGGCTCAGGCCGCAAAACACCACTTCTCGCTAAAGCGGACCCCCCAGGGTTTTATCAACATCCCTCTGGTGGAGGATGTGGACGAGAAGGGGAAGAAGATCACCCGGGAAATCAAAGAAGAAGAGTTTGAGGACTTATCCGAAAAGCAGCAGAAGCACTTCCAGTCCCTGTCCGAGAAGGTTTCCCAGAAGACGCTTCTGGGGCTGCGCCGCATACGCGACCTGGAGAAGGAACTCAAGGAAAAACTCAGCCGCCTGGAGTCCGAGATTTGCCGCGCCGCCATCGCACCCTGTCTGGCGGACGTCTGCGATGCCTGGAGTGAAAACAAGCCGCTTTCTCAGTGGTTTGCCCGCATGGCCGAGGACGTGATCGAAAACTTCGGCGCGTTCGTCACCTCTATGCGCGACGAATCTGCCGAGGTGGACTTCACGCGCTATCAGGCCAACCTTTTTGTCAGCAACGACCCCAAGGCGGGGGCGCCCGTGGTGTGGGAGACAAACCCGACGTACTACAACCTCTCCGGCAAAGTGGAGTATGAGAGCCGCCAGGGCTACCTTTACACCGACTTCCGCCGCATCGTCGCCGGAGCTTTTCACCGCGCCAACGGCGGGTTCCTGGTGCTGGACGCGGAGAAGGTCCTGATGAACTTCATGTCCTGGGAGGCCGTCAAGCGTCTGCTGCGGACAGGAGAAGCCGTTATCGAGAATATGGGCGAGCAGTACGGCTCCATCCCCGTCTCCTCCCTCCGTCCCAGCCCCATCAGGATGAACCTTAAGGTCGTCATGATCGGTTCTCCCTACATTTATGAGCTGCTTCAGTACTACGACCCGGAGTTCCAGAAGCTCTTCAAGATCCGGGCAAGCTTTGACGTGGATATGCCGCGCAGCGCGAGGACGGAGCGTCAGATGGCCCAGTGCATCGCCAGCATTCTTGAGCGGGAAGGGCTCAAGCCCTTCGACGCAGAAGCCCTCTCAGAGGTCATTGAATGGGCAAGCCGCGAGGCCGAGGATCAGGAACTCCTCTCCGTGGAACTGGGGCGGCTGAGGGAACTGCTGGTGGAGGCCAGCGCCTGGGCGGGCATACTGTCCCCGGAGGCGGAGCGCGTGGGGCGGGAACATGTTCGCAAGGCTATTGATCACAAGCATTACCGTTCCTCACTCTACCAGGATAAGCTGACCCGCGCGTTTCAGGACGGGGTCATCCGTGTGGATACCACGGGCACGGCCGTGGGACAGATCAACGGGTTGTCCGTCATCGACCTGACAGACTACCGCTTTGGACACCCCTCGCGTATCACAGCCAACGTCTTCATGGGGCAGGAGGGCGTTGTGAACATCGAGCGCGAGGTCCGCATGACGGGCCCCATTCACAACAAGGGGCTGATGATCCTCTCCAGTTACCTGGGGCGGATGTACGCTCAGGACATGCCGCTGTCACTCTCCGCCCGCATCACCTTTGAGCAGAACTACGGCGGCATTGAGGGGGACAGCGCCTCGTCCACGGAGCTTTACTGTCTGCTTTCCGCGCTGTCAGGCCTGCCGCTGAAACAGGGCATCGCCGTGACGGGCTCGGTGGACCAGTTCGGCAACGTCCAGCCCATCGGCGGCGTCAACGAGAAAATCGAGGGGTTCTTTGAGTACTGCAGGCTCACGGGCCTGACGGGGGATCAGGGCGTGATGATTCCCAAATCAAACGTCCGCCACCTCATGCTGAAGGCGGATGTCATCCAGGCCGTCCGGGACGGAAAGTTCTCTGTGTGGGCCGTCAGTTCCATCGACGAGGGCATTGAACTCCTGACCGGCGTGCCGGCGGGGCGGGTCCACAAGGACGGCTCCTACACAAAGAGCTCCGTCCATGGGCGCGTCAAGGCACGGCTCAGGAAGATGCTGAAGGACAACATAAGGCTGCTAAAGACCCTGGACGGAGGCCGCAAAACGCACCGAAACAGGGCCGGGGATGAGTAAATGGGGAAGCTGACACGGCAGATAGCCTCCGCGCTGGACTTGCTGGAGGCCCTGTATCACAACGAGGCCGACCCGCCTGACCTGAAGCACGATGAACCGTTGGACGGACTTATCCTGACCGTCCTGTCCCAGAACACAAACGACCGCAACCGGGACACGGCCTTTGCCCGTCTGAAAACGCGTTTCCCAACGTGGGAGGCTGCGGCGCAAGCGGAGGAGGACTCCCTGACGGACGCCATTCGCCCGGCCGGTCTCGCCCCGACAAAGGCGCGGCGCATCCTGACGATTTTGGGAACCATACGCCGGGACTTTGGGGAGTATTCCATTATCCCTCTGAAGGAGCGGGGCCGCGATGGGGCAAGGGAGTACCTCACCGCCCTGCCCGGCGTGGGAGCCAAGACGGCGGCCTGCGTGCTGCTCTTTGACATGGATATGCCGGCCTTCCCGGTGGACACTCATATTGGGCGAGTCTGCCGCCGTGTCGGTTTTGTGCCGGAGAAGATGCCGGCAGAGGAGATATCTTCTCTGCTGGAACGGGAAGTGCCCCCTGCGCGCTTCCTGGGCGGACACGTCAATATCATTGAGCATGGCCGGGCTGTCTGCCGGGCACGAAATCCTTTATGCGGGGCCTGCCCTCTGGCGACGATGTGTGCCCAGCGGCAGGAAGGCGTATAATAAATCAACAACAAGAGAAGGAGATGGACCGATGATCTTAGGAACGATACAATATCCATCCCGCTACGGCGGCCTGGGCCCGGGAGTCAAGACCGGGCTGAAGTACCTTGCCGAGCACGACCTGTCTTCCCTGCCGCTGGGGCGGCACGTCATTGATGGGGACAACATCTTCTTCGATGTCTCCGAGGTGACGACGATGCCTGCCAGCGCCGCTCTCTTTGAGGCTCATCGGCGCTATCTGGATATCCACGTCACCCTGAGCGGCGAGGAGTGGTTTGGACACGCCATGGTCAAGCACCTGGAGGAGACAGAACCCTACTCGCCGGAGAACGATGTTGCCTTCTATAAGGGCGAGGGCGAGGGCGTCTATCTTCAGGCCCCTCCGGGACACTTCGTCCTCTTTATGCCGGAGGATGCTCACAAATCCAGGGTGTTTTTCAAGGAGCCCGGGTTGGTGCGGAAGCTCGTCCTGAAGGTGAAACTCCAGGGGCTTTGAGAGATCCGGTTTCCGATCTGTTTTTTATGCGTCAGGCGGTGGAGGAGGCGCAGAGGGCCCTGGAACGCGGGGATGTCCCCGTAGGGGCACTGGTGGTCCTGAACGGAGAGATACTTGGAAAAGGCAGCAACCGCAAGGATACGGACCCCACCGCTCATGCTGAGGTGCAGGCCCTCCGCAGGGCTGCGGAGAAACTTGGCCGCTGGAATCTGAGGGGTTGCGTCCTTTATGTGACGCTGGAACCCTGTCCTATGTGTGCCGGCGCGTGTGTGAACGCGCGGGTGAGCCGTGTGGTCTTTGGTGCCGCGGACCCCAGGGCGGGGGCGGGCGGTTCGCTTTACAACATCCTTCACGACACGCGCCTGAATCACCGCTGCGAGGTTTGCGCGGGGATTCTGTCCCGGGAATGTTCCGGGCTTTTACAGGAGTACTTTTTGATGCGGCGGCACAGGACAAATGTAAAAAATTAAACGTCCCTCCAACGGAGGGCTGAGGGGATTTTGTATCTTTGCTGGCAACCTGTAGGGATTCTAATTTAAAACTATATGAGATTGGCGACGACGCCCGGGATCTGGCCCGCTGCGTTCCCTGTTCCGAGCTGACGGCGATGGTCCTGGAAATGACGCGGGCCGGCGGCGGTATCTCAGCTGTCGATTCAGATTGGGTGCAGGAGTGGATTCAGCCGAAGTTTGACAAGCTGATGGACTCTCTGGACCTTGGCTCTGCCAGTGTGGCCGCGAGGGAGCTGTGGAACTCCAAGAGCTCCTTCGGCAACGTCCTTGTCTATGGAGACTACGACACGGACGGCATTTCGTCGACAGTCCTGGCGATGGAGATTTTTCGCCACAAAGCCGCTCAGACGCGCTACTTCATCCCCCGGCGCGACACTCAGGGCTATGGGCTCAACGCCGGGGTACTGGAGGAGATTACCAGCAGAAACTGCAACACTCTGGTTGTCGTGGACTGCGGCACAAACGACTCAGAGCTGCTGAACAAGCTGAAGAAGCGCGGGATGGATATCTTCGTATTTGACCATCACACCGTTGCAGACAACCCGACATTCCCCACAATCGTCAATCCCTGCTTCGATGGAGGGGATAAGGGGCGGAAGCTCTGCGCCACAGCCGTGCTGTGGTGCTGGGCATGGAAGGAAGATATCGTCTCCCGCGACTGGCTGAAGTACACTCTGGACCTTGTAGCCCTGGCGACCATCTCAGACTGCATGCCCCTGAACAGTTTGAACCGCTGTCTGGTTCGCCGGGGAATGCGGCTCATGAAGACGAACCCGCGCCGTGGGCTGGCTGCGCTGTTGAGCCGTCTCGGCATCAACCGGCAGCAGCTTTCCGAGGAGCAGCTCTCCATGCGGGTGATACCCTGCCTGAACGCTCCGGGGCGCATTTCCAGCGCGGATATCGCAGTGCGTGCCCTTCTGGGTCTGGGGAACGATGACTCCGTCTATGAATGTGTCAACGACCTCATCCGTGCCAACCGGCGGCGCCAAATGATATCCGAGCGTATCGCGGGCGAGATCTGCGAGGACCCCGGCGCGGACCGGCATGTTCTGTACGGGGAATCCTGGCCCGTCGGAGTGCTGAGCGGCGTTGCAAGCCGGATCTGCTCCCAGCGCCGCAGCCCTGTTGTCTTGGCCGCACCCGTCGCGGGCAAGATAAGGGGCACTCTGCGCGTCCCCGTGGGAGGCAACGCCGTGGGCATCCTCAGCACGATATCCGATCTCCTGGACGCCTGGGGAGGGCACCGTTATGCCGCGGGCTTCTCCGTGTTGAGCGAAAACTGGGAGACGGTCGCGCAGTCGCTGGAAAAACTGCTCGCCGAGGTGGACGTGGAGGAGGAGGTCGTCTCGGCCATCAACCTGTCCCCCGCGCAAATCTCGCTGGACGACTGGCGGACCGTGACGGAGCTGGGCCCCTTTGGCAACGACAACCCCTGTCCGCGTTTTTATTACGCCAGCAGTCCCGGAGACCGGGTGGAGCCTCTGGGCAAAAATGGAAAACACAGCGCTGTCCGCGTGGACAACGTGAAGCTCCTGGCGTTCAACGCCGCCTCAGACCTGCAGGATACAGCCGGCGTGAAGGGCTGGGTCTACCACCCGCGCCTGGACTATTGGAAGAACGAGGAGCAGGTTCAGTTTATTCTGGATGCCATTGTGATCTGAAAACTCTTTGACTTTCATAAAGGAGGTGTCGTGATGGCAGAGTTATCCCCGGGAGGAGCGGACATATCCGCTGACAGTTCGGCAATAAGCTCCATCCTGAGCAGCGTCCCCTCCCTTCAGGGGAACGAGGACCTGAGGGAGATGTCTGCCCTGCGCGATACCTTCCTGACGCAGGTGCCGAAGCAAAGCCTGACCGAGACAGTAAGGACCCTGTGGCAGAACCTGTGGGCCAAGGCCATGACCTGTCTCACGCCGTCGCAGATGCGAAAGCTGGGGAAGGCCTTCGTGTTTTCGGCCCATGCCCATGCGGACCAGAAGCGCAAGAGCGGCGAACCTTACATCATCCACACGCTGAGCGCGGCACTGATTCTTGCGGAGATGCGGCTGGACCTGGCGAGCCTGACAGCAGCGCTGCTCCACGACGTCCTGGAGGACACGGAGGTGTCTCTCGAAGAGCTGGAGGCAGCCTTCGGCGGAGAGGTCGTCACCCTTGTCAACGGAGTCACAAAGTTAGGCAAGCTGCCCTTCATGTCCATGGAGGGCTATCAGGCTGAGAACCTGCGCAAGATGTTCATCGTCATGGCACGGGATATCCGCGTCGTCCTCATCAAGCTGGCGGACCGACTGCACAACATGAGGACCCTGAGCGTGATGCGCCGCGACAAGCAGGAACGGATTGCCCGCGAGACGCTTGAAATATTCGCCCCTCTGGCGCACCGCCTTGGGATATATCAGCTCAAGCGCGAGCTGGAGGACCTGTCGTTCCGCTACCTTCAGCCGGAGGTCTACAACGAGATCCGCCGCAAGGTAAAAAAGCGTCTGCCGGAGATGGAGGATGTCATCCACAAGGGGATCGAGGTGCTGGAACAGCGCCTGAAGAAAGAGGGCATCCCCTGCCGGATCAAGGGCCGGGCCAAGCACTACTACAGCATCTATGAGAAGATGCAGCGCAAAAAGCTCTCCGTGGACGAGCTGTATGACATCCTGGCAATCCGCGTCCTTGTGGACGACGTGTCCACCTGCTATGCCGTGCTGGGCATCGTCCACGCCCTGTGGGTCCCCATTCCCGGGCAGTTTGACGACTACATCGCCACGCCGAAGAGCAATATGTACCAGTCACTGCACACGACGGTCATGGCCTTCGGCGCGCCTCTGGAGGTCCAGATAAGGACCTATGAGATGAACCACCTCGCCGAGTACGGCATCGCGGCTCACTGGCTTTATAAGTCCAAGGGCGTGGAGGCGGACAGCCTGGACACGAAGCTGATGTGGGTGCGCCAGGCTCTTGAGGCTGAACAGGGAGAGGGAGCCGACCCGGAGGAATTTGTCGAGCTTCTGAAGAGCGACTTCCTAACCTCCGAGGTCTACGTCTTCACGCCGCAGGGAAAGGCAATGGTGCTGCCCCGCGGGGCCACGATGATTGACTTCGCTTATGCCATCCACACGGAGGTGGGGAACCACTGCGTCGGAGCGATGGTCAACAACCGCATTGTTCCGCTGAACACCCAGCTCCACAGCGGGGATATCGTGAAAATCATCACGTCGCCCCAGGGCTCTCCCTCGCAGGACTGGCTGAAAATCGCACACTCCAGCAAGACGCGGGGCAAGATCCGAACCTACTTCCGCCAGGCGGAGAAGATAGACAGGGACGAAAAACTGGCACGCGGCTGGGAGGCCGTGGAGCGGGAGCTGCGCAAGCGCGGCCTGACCAAAGAGGGGCAGGAGGATTTCAGCCCCGCGCTGAACAAGGTGGCGCGCGACATGGGGCTCTCCGGCAAGGACGATCTCCTGGTGTCCATCGGCTCAGGGACGGCGGGCCCCAGTACAGTGGCGCAGAAGCTGGTGCTGGCCTACCTTCAGCAGCGGCACCCCATGGACAGCCTTCCGGGCCTTATCAAGGATGTGCCTCCCCCTCCCCACCGGCAGGACTCCGATATCCTGGTGGAGGGTGAGGGAGGTGTCAGCGTCCTGCTGGCAAGCTGCTGTGATCCCATCCCCGGCGACGGTATCGTCGGATACTCCACCCGAATGCGGGGCATCACCATCCACCGCATCGACTGTCCCAACATCCTCAACGCCAAGATGGGGCAAATCGTGGGGGTGTCCTGGGGACCGTCAGCGGGCTCAGGGAAGGTCTACGCAGCCCGGTTGAAGGCCGAGGGGCTGGACCGTGTCGACCTGATCTCCGACGTCACACGGACCATAGGGCTTGAGGGCGGCAGCATCTCAGGCATCAAGGCGGCCACGGTGGGCAACAGCCTGATGAGGATAAAAATTGAGCTGCGGGTCCGCAATCTGGAACACCTTTATTCGATCATCGGACGGTTGAATGAGATCAAGGGCATTATTGAGGTGTCGAGGGGGTAGCGCCATGAGGATAGTTGTGCAGAGGGTAAAACGCGCCGCCGTTTCGGTCGGCGGAAAAGAGGTCTCCCGGATTGGTCCGGGGGTCTGCGTGCTGGTGGGTGTCGGCGCGGGCGACAGTCCGGCCGACGCGGACTGGCTGGCGGACAAACTCGTAAATCTGCGCATCTTCGAGGATGCCGACGACAAGATGAACCTCTCCCTGCTGGACGTGGGCGGAGCGGCGCTTCTGGTCTCGCAGTTCACCCTTTACGGGGACTGCCGGAAGGGTCGGCGGCCGTCCTTTGTCGGTGCTGCGGGCGCGGAGGAAGGAAGGCGGCTATACGAACATTTCGTGGAGAAGGTCCGCAGTTTCGGCACAGAGGTAGGCTGCGGGGTCTTTCAGGCACACATGGAGGTCGAGATCTTAAACGACGGGCCCGTGACGCTGATTGTGGACACGGACAAAAGCAAAGGAGCATGAGCGAAAAACAGGTACGCACAGCGTTGAACACCCACTCCTCACCCATCAGCCGGGAATTCGCATTTTAACTCAAACCTTTAAAATAAACTGAAACTGCAGGCTATTTTGCAGGAAATGCCTTCCGGCTTCCTGTTAAATTGATTGTTCTCCGCGCAGAGTATAATATTTTCGTTTTAGGAAAAAGTCTAAACGATTGGAGATATTAAAAGATGCCAAAACTGAGCCAAAGAGTGGGGACGTTTACAGACTCCGTAATCCGGAGGATGACCCGCATCAGCAACCAATATGGAGCAATCAACCTGTCCCAGGGGTTCCCGGACTTCGACCCGCCGAAGGAGATGCTGGACGCCCTGGCAAAGATTGCCTACAACGGCCCGCACCAGTACTCCATCACGTTTGGAGCGAAGAATCTGAGAGAGGCCCTGTGCGCAAAACAGAGCCGCGCCATTGGCCGGACGCTCGACCCCGAAAACGAGATCGTCATCACCTGCGGCGGCACGGAGTCCATGATGTGCGCCATGATGACCATCTGCAACCCCGGAGACAAGGTGATGGTCTTCTCCCCGTTCTACGAGAACTACGGGGCCGACACCATCCTGTCCGGGGCAGACCCCATCTACATTCCTCTGGTGCCGCCGGAGTACTGTTTCGACCTCAGCCTCATCGAGAAGGGCTTCCGCGAGGGGGCGAAGGCCATCATTATCTGCAACCCCTCCAACCCCTGCGGCAAGGTCTTCACCCGTGAGGAACTGACGGCCATCGGCGAGCTGGCGGTGAAGTACGACGGTTTTGTCGTGACCGACGAGGTGTACGAGCATATCGTCTTTGACCCGTGGAAACACGTCCACATGTCAGGCCTGCCGGGGATGTTCAACAACACCATCACCTGCAACTCCCTCTCAAAGACGTTCTCCATCACAGGCTGGCGGCTGGGCTACCTCATCGGCCCGGCGGACGTGGTGGACGCGGCCCGGAAGGTCCACGACTTCCTGACCGTCGGGGCGGCAGCCCCGCTTCAGGAGGCCGCGGTGACGGGCCTGAACCTGCCGGAGAGCTATTACACGGACCTGAAGGCCCTCTACACCCAAAAGAGAGACCACTTTGTCACCGGACTGGACCATATCGGCCTGAAGCACAACGTGCCCCAGGGCACCTATTTTGTCATGGTTGACATCCAGGATTTCCTGGACCTGCCACAGTTCGCGGGCTGGACCGACCTTGCGTTCTGCGAGTGGATGATCAAAAACGTGGGCGTCGCGGCAGTGCCGGGCTCCAGCTTCTTCAGGGAGCCGGTGAACAACCTCATCCGGCTGCACTTCGCCCGTCAGGAATCCACCCTGGACGAGTCGCTGAGGCGGCTTGGGAGGCTGAACGAGCTGGTGAAGCGATGAAGGACGGAGCGGAGACGGGACGCATCATCCGCTATTTGTGCTCAAAAATTTATTTTTTTAGTTCTTACTCAAAAACTGTTTACTTTTTATCCGGGGGGTGCTATAATACGGAGCATCCTGGGGATGGGGCAGGGTCCCCCCCCGGAAAAAAAAGACATTCAGGAGGTTTTATCATGAAAAAGCTGAGTAAGTTCGTGTTGGGTCTGGTCGTTATGTCCGTTCTGCTGGCGGCAGGGAGCAGCTTTGCCGAGGATCTGAAGTTCACGAAGCCGGATGACCTGAAGGCGGCAAAAATTGGAACGCAGCGGGGCACCATCGCGGAGGGAATAGCGCGCAAAATGCTGGGCGACAAGGCGAGCGAACAGCTCACCACCTACGAGAAGGCCACAGACGTCATCGCGGCGCTGAAGCTGGGCAAGGTTGAGGCCGCCATTATGGACGAGGCCCCGGCGATCCAGTTCCACAAGCAGGATCCTGATAAGCTGACCATCCTGCCGGACGCCATGACGACGGAGGAGTACGCCATCGGCTTCAAACAGGGCAACAAGGAGCTGCGTGAGCAGGTCAACAAGGCTCTGGCGGAGATCAAGGCCGACGGAACGCTTGAGGCCATCATGCTGAAGTACAAGGAGGACCCCACCGTTCCCAAGCCGGAGGATATTGACCTGCACAAGGGAGCCAAGGGCGGCAAGCTCTATCTTGGGACCGAGTCGGGCTTCCCTCCCTACGACATTAAGGTAGGCGACGGCTACACAGGCATCGACATCGAGATGTGCGCGGCCATCGCCGGGAAGCTGGACAAGGAGCTGGTCATCGTCGCTTATCCGTTCGACTCTCTGTTCATGGCGGTGAACGGCGGCAAGGTGGACATGATCTGCGCGGGCATCACCGTCAACGAGGAGCGGAAGCTGTTCACTGACTTCTCCGACCCCTACGAGAACGCCAAGCAGGTGGCCGTCGTCATGACGAAGGACTACGCCGCCCCGGCGAAATAGTCTGCCCGTTTTAAGTTTCTGTTTACGCAAGGCCCGCTGTCCGGCGGGCCTTTTTTCGGTGTGACAGGCCTGCCCCATGCCGGGGAACAAACCGCAGAGAGTCCGCCTGAGCCACCGTGATCACTGTCACCAGAAAAGAGAGGTCTTGCACCATGCCGAAAATAAAACTCATCGCCAGCGACATAGACGGGACGATGCTCCTGGAGGGGGGAACGTCGCTTTCGCCGGAGATTTTTGATTACATTCAGAGGCTCCGGGAGAGGGGGATTTTGTTCTTCGCAGCCAGCGGAAGACCCTATGGCAACCTTCAGCGGCTTTTTGCCCCGGTGAAGGAGCAGATTGGATATCTGTGCGAGAACGGCTGCTTCAGTTTCTATCACGACCGCTTGCTGCACCGGGAGCGGATGGACCGGGAACTGGGGCAGGACATCATCCGCGCGGTGCTGCAGAAGGACGGCGCGGAGGTGATGGTGGCCGGGCTCATGAAGGAATATATCCAGCCCAAAGACCCGGATTTTTATCACTATCTGAACGACGTGGTGGACTATGACGTTGAGGTCGTCCCAGACCTGCTGAACATCGGGGAGGAGTACATGAAGGTCTCCATCTACGAAAAGGAGGGCGTAGGCGATGGGCGATATTGGCGGGACCTCTTCGGCAGCCGCTGCGCCGTCGTCACCAGCGGCCGCATTTGGATGGACACCATGCCCCACAGCGTCAACAAGGGCTCCGCGCTGGCCCGGGTGCTCCGCGAGCTGGACATATCCCCGCAGGAGTGCCTGGCCATCGGCGACAACGAGAACGACAGGGAGATGCTGAAGCTGGTGGGATATCCCGCCTCCGTCCAAAGCGCGAAGCCGGCCATCCGCGCCATCGCCAGGCTGGAGACGGATACCGTGGGGCATCTGTTCCAAAAAATTCTCTCCGGCGGCGAAGAGGGATTATAGGATTTTCTGAGCACATCCCCCTGCCTCCCCTATGCCCGTCAGATGCTCTCCAAAAATTTGTTGATGAAGTGCAGCGCTCCGGATTAATGCTCAGGGGGGCGTTGCGCCCCCCTGAAACCCTCAGCGGCGCAGCAGCTGACCGCTTCAGATTTTCTTTGCGCGTGGCCGGCCAGGGCAAACGGCTCAGATGCTCTCCAAAAATTTATTGATGAAGTGCAGCGCCGCTCCGGCAGCAATAGACTCCTTCTTGAACCGGCAGGTTCTCACGTCATCCAGAGGGGTGTTGAACGAGTCGAGCGCCCGGATTCTCTTCTTCAGGTCATCCAGCCAGCTGTCAAGATACTGGCCCACATACCCCCCGATGATGATGGGGCAGTCGAACAGCAGGCGTACCGTGCTGACGGCCTTCGCCAGATGATCCAGATATTCATCCCACACGAGCTTCGCCTCCGCGCCGCCGCCGTTCAGGTCCCTGAAAAAAGCCTCCAGGTTGCCGTCATATTTATTGGATAATACCGAGGCGGCGCAGTAGCAGTCCAGGCATCCGTATTGTCCGCAGTAGCACCGCGGGCCGTTGGCGTCAATCTTTACATGCCCAATCTCCCCGGCACACCGGTTTTTTCCGGAGGAAATGCTGCCGCCCTTATAAACGGCTCCCCCCACATTGCTGCTGAGCATGATGTAAAATGCGTCCTGCAATTCGGTCTGACGCCAGAACTCAGCAAAGCCCGCGGCCTTGGCATCGTTAAAAAGGGCGCAGTGAAAGTCAATATATTTGGAAAAATCTTCGACGGACGCCCCCTCAAAGTCCAGTATCTTTCCGTAGAATATCCGTTTGCAGTCCTCCGTGACCAGCCCGGGAACCCCCAGGCCCACCCCAAGGACCCGATTGCGGGGAATGCCCGCCTGCACAATCAGCTGATCCACAAGCAGGCCAAGGCGCTGCATGTAAAGGTCGGAGAACTCAAAATTTCGTCTGAGCCGGATCATATCGACAATCTCGCCGGCCACGTTGACCACAACAGCGGTGACGTGGTGCATCGTGATATCAAGCCCCACTGCCGCCCGGGCATCCTTCACGATAGAATAGTCCTTCGCGTTGCGCCCGCCGGTGTTTTCGCGGTATCCGCTCTCCCGCACAAGGCCGTCCTTCAGCAGCACGGTCATGTTGGCATGGATGGTGGGAAGGGAAAGGGATAATTTCGCAGCGAGCTCCGGCTTAGTCAGGGAGGGGCTGCTGAACAGCAGCTCGTAAATCCTTTTCCGGTTGCGGGCTTTGATATCCGCATTGATTGTAATGGTGCCAGAACCTGTCACGCCCCCGCCCCCTTCAGAAAAAAATCCATTAATTTATTTTATCATGTCTTTCAAAAAAAATAGAAGTGCTTTTATAAAACGTGATTATAAAATGAGAATTCATGATTTTATGATTAGATATCATGTCTGATTTGACAAAACCGGCGGATAAGGGTATAGTAAAAAAACCGATTGGTAAAACCACTTTATAAACAAAACCTGAAGGGGGAATGGGAGTATGGCAGTAAGGGGAAGCATCCCGAAGACCATGAAGGCCTTGGTAGCCTACTCGAAGGACGACTATCGTTTCGAGACGGCCTATCCAACGCCTGAGTGCGGCCCTGACGACATCATCATCAAGACGGAAGGCTGCGGCATCTGCACCTCGGATGTCAAGTGCTACCACAAGGCAGCCCGGTATTGGGGGGATGACGTACAGCCGGCATGGGTGAAGCCGCCCTTCATCCCCGGACACGAGTTCTTCGGCCGGGTTGTCCAGCTGGGCGAGAACGTCGAGGGCTATGAGCTGGGCGAGCGCCTGACGGCGGATCAGATTGTCCCCTGCGGAAAATGCAAGTTCTGCAAGAGCGGCCGGTATTGGATGTGCCAGCCCCATGACATGCTGGGCTATATGTCCTACACCAACGGCGGCATGGCCGAGTACGTCCGCTACACCAAGAACTGCGTTGTCCACAAGGTGCCGTCAGATCTGGCCTTTGAGAAGGCGCTGCTGATTGAGCCCTTCTCCTGCTCTAAGCACGCCGTGGACCGCGCGTCGGTCACCAACGAGGACGTGCTGGTCATTGCCGGCGCGGGGACACTGGGTCTTGGGATGATTACCTACGCCAGGATGAAGAATCCCAAGTGCCTCATCGCACTGGACATGGTGGACGCACGGCTTGAGAGGGCCAGGGCGTTCGGCGCGGATCTGACCCTCAACCCCGGCAAGTGCGACGTGGAGAAGGAGATCAAGGCCCTGACGGAGGGCTATGGCTGCGACATCTACATCGAGGCCACGGGGCATCCCTCCAGCGTCATCCAGGGGCTGAAGCTCATCCGCAAGATGGGAACCTTCATCGAGTTCAGCGTGTTTGGACAGGAGACCACGGTGGACTGGTCCGTCATCGGGGACGGA
>JAIKZX010000214.1 GCA_024681935.1 Fretibacterium sp. | reverse complement strand
GGGGATCACTTCTTTGGACAGTTCCAGCATCGGGACATCCGTCACCGAGGACACGGCGTAAAGGCTCATGCCCACCGGAGGCGTCAGAAGGCCAATCATGGAGGCCAGCACCATGATAACGCCGAATTGAAGCTGGCTCATTCCCATCCGCGCGATAATCGGCAGGAAAATGGGGGCCACAATCAGGATGACCGCCGTCCCCTCCAGGAACATTCCCAGAATAAGGAGGATGAAAATGATCATCAGAAGGAGCAGATTGGGATTCGACGTGATGGAAAGCATCGCTTCAATGACCTGATTCGGAACGCGCTGGTGCGTCATGAAATAAGCCAGGAAGTTCGCGATCGCAATGATGAACAGCGTCTTGCAGCTTGTCACAATGCTGTCATAAACGACCCTGAACAGATCCTTCACCTTGATTTCACGATAAACAAAACAGCTTAAGACCAGAGCGTAGAAGCAGGCGACAATCGAGGCTTCCGTTGCGGTGAACCATCCGCTCCAGATACCGCCGACGATAATCACAATGGTCATCAGGCTGGGAATTGCATCCACAAAATAATGCCAGCGCACCCTCCACGGCATTTTCGGCTCGATGGGATACTTATTTCTGATGCTGGTATAGTACACCCACGCGGACATCGCCGCCGCCATCATGAAGCCTGGGATAAAGCCGGCCGCAAACAGCTTGCTGACCGAGGCCTCTGTGGCGCAGCTGGAATAGACAACGAACGCGATGGAGGGCGGAATAACGGGGCCGATGGTGGAGGAACCGGCGGTAATCCCCGCGCTGAACCTGTGCGGGAAGCCGGCGTCATCCATTGCTTTCATCTCGATCATGCCAAGGCCCGCCGCGTCTGCCACCGCCGCGCCGGACATCCCGGAGAAGATGACGGAGGAAACGATGTTGACCTGTCCCAGCCCGCCGGGCCAGTGGCCGACACAGGCCTTCGCAAAGTTGAATATCCGGTCTGTAATGCCGCCCGTGTTCATGAGGTTCCCGGCAAGAATGAAAAAGGGTATGGCCAACATGGTAAAACTGGTGGTGCCGTTGTAGATGCGCTGTGCCATAACCGCCATGATGTTGCCGTAGCCGAGTGAAGCGAACATCGCTGCCGCGGTTCCGCCCATGGCCGCACATACAGGCACGCTGAGAAGCATCAGCCCAATCAGCACAACGCAGGTAATCAATGCGATCATGTGGTTATCTCCTCATTTCTACAGTAAATATAAAACAGCATCTTTCATCGCCCGAGGCCGGGAATCCGAAAGATGCTGTCACGTAATCTGTGTTTACAGCATAACGTTAACGCTGCTGCACGCTGGCAAAAAACGCTTTAACGCGCGTTCTTGACCATCTCCATCATCTTATCGACCTGCTCCTGCGTAACGGCGCCGGTGGAAACCATTTTATCGTAGGCATACTGCATGTTGGCGCGGAATTCGTCGATATTGACCTCAATGACCTGCATTCCCTTCTCGGCCAGCTTCTTGAGGTAATCCGCCTCGGAATCCTGAACCGTCTTGCGCATGAAGGCGGAGGCCTCCGCGGAAGCCTTTTCGATCGCCGCACGCTGCGCGTCACTCAGCTTCTCCCAGAAGTCGTTGTTGATGCAGAGGTTCATGGACTCCCACTCGTGCTTTGTCAGGGTCAGATACTTCTGCTCGCACTCCCAGAGGGCGTTGTTATAAATCGTGGAGATGGGGTTTTCCTGCCCGTCGACGGTCTTCTGCTTAAGAGCGGGAATCAGCTCGCTGAAATTGACCTGCTGCACGTTGGCGCCCAGCGCCTCCATGCAGAAGATGAGCTGCTGCTCGGAAGGCGTACGGATGAGAAGGCCCTTCACCTGGTCCGGATGCTTAATTGCGACCTTGGAGTTCGTGAGGCTGCGGAAGCCGTACTCCCAGCTGCCGACATCATGGATGCCCTTGGACTCCAGCGTGCCGTCAGCGACCCATTTCTTGAACTCGCCGTCAACTACACGGTAGGCATGCTCATAGCTGTCATAAAGGTAGGGCATGGCAACGAGGTGATAGCGGCTGTCGTACTCGCCCAGCGTTGCTTCGCAGATCAGGCATGCTTCGATGGCGCCGATGGAAACCTGCTCAGCCATCTCAGGAGCGTTGCCAAATTCAGAGTTATTGTGCACCTCAACCGTGATGGAACCGTTGGAATACTTGTTTGCCCGCTCCGCAAACAACAGGGAAGCCGCCTGTCCGGGTTCGCCGTTGGCATTGAAGTTGCCGAGACGAATGGTCACCGGGTTGTCTGCCGCAAAAGCCTGCCCGCAAACAAGCAAAGCACAGGCCAATACCAAAACGGAAAAAGCGCTCTTTTTCATAATCACATATTCCTCCTTAAGAATAAAAATAATTTACATAAAATATAAACTGAGCCTATTCATTTGTCAAGACAGTCCCTGAACCGCCTGGGGCGGAGATGCCTCTATGAGAGGAGAAAAGACGTCCTGAAGAGGGTATGCTACAATAAAAAACAAAATAAAAGGACGTTCCCCTGAAGGAGGGGCTGCTGTGAATACAAACGTTGACATCAACCATGAGCTGAACCGCCTGACCGGTTTTGCCCTTGCCCACGAGCTGGTGGACGAGGCTGATTATTTCTGGGCTGCCAACAGCCTGATTGGGACACTGGAACTTCACAGTTTTCAGCCGGAGGAGCCCGGTGCGGAGGAGAGGGAGGGACTGAAGGGGATGACCTCCCCGGAGCCCATTCTGGAGCGCATTCTGGACTGGGCGGCCGGGCAGGGGCTCATTGAGGACACGGCTGCAGACCGCGACCTGCTGGACACAAAGCTGATGGGACTTTTCACCCCGCGCCCGTCGGAGGTCTCCGCGCGCTTCCAGGAGCTGGAGGCCGGCTCGCCGCAAAAGGCCACAGACTGGTTCTACAGTCTGGGCATTGCTTCAAACTACATCCGCTCCGCCCGCACCGCCCGGAACATCTGCTGGAAGACCGCCACGGAGTTCGGCGAGCTGGACATCACTATCAACCTTTCCAAGCCGGAGAAGGACCCGCGGGACATCGCCCGCGCCCGCACCGCCCCTTCCTCCGGGTATCCAAAATGTCTGCTCTGCCGGGAGAACGAGGGGTACTTTGGGCACGCCGGACATCCCGCCCGGCAGAATCTGCGGCTCATTCCCCTTGCCCTCCGCGGCAGGACCTGGTATCTCCAGTACTCCCCTTACAGCTACTACAACGAACACTGCATCGTTTTGGGACAAGATCACGTTCCCATGCGCATCTCCAGGGAGACGTTTGAAAATCTTCTGGGCTTCATCGACCGCTTCCCGCACTATTTCCTGGGGTCCAACGCCGACCTGCCCATCGTGGGAGGTTCCATTCTCTCTCATGACCACTATCAGGGCGGCCGGTACGTCTTTGCGATGGAGAGGGCCCCCGTTGAGAAGGAATACGCCCTTGCCCCCGGCGTGAGGGCGGGGCGGGTGAAATGGCCCATGTCCGCCCTCCGGCTCAAGTCTCCTGACGCGGAAACGCTCATCAATTCAGCCTGCCGCGTGCTGGAGGCGTGGCGCGGCTGGACCGATTCCTCCGTGGACGTGCTGGCCGAGAGCGGGGGCGAGCCGCACAATACCGTCACGCCCATTGCCAGGCGGCGGGGCGCGGACTATGAGCTGGACCTTGTCCTCCGCAACAACCGCACCAGTGAGGAACATCCCCTGGGGATTTTCCACCCCCACGCGGAGGTTCACCATATCAAGAAGGAAAACATCGGGCTCATCGAGGTCATGGGGCTGGCCGTCCTTCCCCCGCGGCTGAAGGGGGCGCTGGAGGCCATGGCGCAGGCGTGGACGCGGGGCGAGGACAGCCTTTCCGCCCACCCGGAGCTTGAGGCTCACGACCTCTGGTACCGTGCCCTGCGCCAGCGTCACGGCGGGATTGCCCCGGAGGCTGTGCCGGAAATGCTTCGCCGCGAGGTGGGACAGGTGTTTGCGCAGGTGCTGAGCGACAGCGGCGTCTACAAACGGACCCCGGAGGGCCTTGCTGCCTTCGACCGTTTCGTCATGAGCCTGAAATAAAAAACATGAGCAAAAACAAAGCGAACTATATGAGTGTAGGAAAAGTCTGGCTCGTCGGAGCCGGGCCGGGGGACGTAGGACTGATGACCCTGCGGAGCCGCGAGGTGCTGGAGAACGCGGACTGCGTTGTGTACGACCGCCTTGTGGGTGAGGGCGTGCTGGCGCTTATCCCCGGGAAGGCCGAGCGCGTGGATGTGGGCAAGAGCGGCGGACATCACCCCATCCCCCAGCGGGAGATTGAGGCTATCCTTCTGGACCGGGCAATGGCGGGAAAGCGTGTCGTCCGGCTCAAGGGGGGAGATCCTTTCCTCTTTGGCCGCGGGGGCGAGGAGGCGGAGGCTCTGCAGGCCGCGGGTATCCCCTTCGAGATTGTGCCCGGCGTGACGTCCGCTATTGCGGTCCCGGCTTACGCAGGCATCCCCGTGACGCATCGCGGGCTCTCCTCCGCGCTGCACGTCATCACGGCTCACTCGGAAAAGGGGGAACTTCCCAATCTGGACTTTGAAGCGCTGGCGCGGGCAAAGGGGGAAACGCTGGTCTTCCTCATGGGCGTGAAGAACACCGGAGCGCTGTGCCAGCGGCTGATGGACGCGGGAATGGACAGCCACACCCCTGCTGCCGTTATTGAGCGGGGCACCACCGCCCGGCAGAGGCGCGTGACCGGAGAACTGGGGAGTCTGAAGGCGCTCATGGAGGAGAGGAAAATCACCCCTCCCGCAATTCTGGTGATCGGTCCTGTGGCCAGTCTGGCGAAGAAGCTTGACTGGAGAACCTACCTTCCCCTGAGCGGTGTCCGCGTGGCTGTGACCCGCCCAAGGGAGCGTGCGGGGCGCCTGTCCCGTATGCTGCGGGACACGGGGGCTGAGGTCCTGGAGTTCCCCTGCATCACAACGGAGGTCCTTTCCGGGACTCTGCCGTCCCTTGCCGGATTTGACTGGGTGGGCTTCACCAGTGTCACGGGGGTTCAGGCGCTCTTCACCCGGCTGGCGCGGGAGAAGCGGGACATCAGGGAGCTGGGGGCCGCACATATTGCCGCCATTGGGCCGGCAACGGCGGAGGCGCTGCGGCTTTGCGGGCTCCGGGTGGATTTCTTGCCGGAGGTCTACGACGGCGCGCATCTGGCCGGCGGTCTGGCGGAGCGTGGGGGGAGAATGCTGCTTCTTCGCGCGGAGAAGGGCTCTCCGGAACTGACAGATATTCTGAGGGAGCGCGGCGCGGATTTTTCGGAGGTCCCCCTCTACCGGTCGTGTTATGTAAAGGCTCCCCTGCCCGATGATTTGGACATGGCGGTGTTCACCAGCGCCTCCACGGTGCGGGGCTTTGCCGCCTGCGCCCCGGAGGGCGGTTTTGCGGCCGTGAAGGCCGTGTGCATCGGTGTCCAGACTGCGCGGGCCGCAGAAGAAGCAGGCTTTAAGAAGATATTCACCGCCGCTTCGGCTACGCTCCTGGATCTTGTGGATGCGGCGATGGCAGCCAGAGGCGTTTAGTATCAGCTTATTTCAGCTTCTTCACATGGCAGAGATAGAATTCTGTCATGCAAAGGATGTATAGACGTGCCCGCGCGCTGGTTCCGGTGTACAAACATCCCAGCTGAGTGGGTTTTTTTGAGCGTTGCCCCACGGAACGGAATCAACAGCGACAGGTGACGTTATTCTTCCACCGCCGCTATGATATAGCGGTCTGGCCCCAGAATGACGGTATAATAGGGCATAAACTGAAGGGATGCGTTGGGGTGGATTCCTATTCCATTTATTGAGGGCGAAACAGAGGGAAATCACCGCCGGCGTATAATAACAAGCAGATATCGATCTTAAGAAAGGATCTGTTCTGATGATTATCCGGCCAAGAAGGCTGAGGCGCACACAGGCGATTCGTGACATGGTAAGCGAGACGCGGCTCTCTCCTTCCATGTTGGTTTATCCGGTTTTTGTCCGGGAAGGAAAGAACATTTCCGAGGATATCCCGGCTATGCCGGGGCAGAAACGCTGGAGCCCGGACACCCTGCCGCGCATCCTGGAGCAGGCAGCGCGGGCTGGTATTGGGGGCATTTTGATTTTTGGCGTGCCGGAAAGCAAGGACCCCGAAGGCAGCGGCGCGTGGGCCGAAAATGGGATTGCCCAGCAGGCCATGCGTGTTGCCAAAAAGGAGTTTCCCGATCTCACGGTCATTGGCGACGTCTGCCTGTGCGAATATACATCCCACGGACACTGCGGCGTCCTGAAGGGAGATATAGTGGACAACGATCCGACGCTGGACATCCTGGCAAAAACAGCCGTATCTCAGGCACGGGCCGGAGCGGACATGGTGGCCCCGTCCGACATGATGGACGGGCGCGTGGGGGCCATTCGTTCCGCCCTGGATGGAGCGGGGCTTCAGGACACGCTCATCTTCTCCTACGCGGTGAAATACGCCTCTGCATTCTACGGCCCCTTCCGGGAGGCGGCGGGCTCAGCACCGGCATTTGGGGACAGGCGGGGCTATCAGATGGACCCGCACAACGTACGCGAGGCCTTGAAGGAAGCGCAGCTCGATGTGGACGAGGGGGCGGACATGATTATGGTCAAGCCAGGCCTGCCCTATCTTGACGTGCTCCGCGCAGTGAAGGAGCGCACCTGTGTACCCGTAGGCTCCTACTCCGTCAGCGGCGAATATTCCATGATCAGGGCGGCGGCGGCCAACGGCTGGCTGGACGAGCAGCGCGTCGTTTCCGAGGCGGCAGTCTGTCAAGCCCGCGCGGGGGCGGACATCCTTATCACCTACTTCGCCTTCTCCCTTGCGGAGTGGATGCACGAGGGGAAACTGTAACTATCCTTTATCCTCCCGTGCAGCCGGGACCGGAAAGGATGCTGGTGCCATTCGAACGGGGAATAACCTGAATCTGGGTGGGGATTCGCTCCTTTAAAGCCTGAACGTGGGAAATAATACCTATCATTCTCCCTTCCCGGCGAACCTCGCCCAGAGCTTCCAGTGCCATCTCCAGCGCCTCATCGTCCAGGGCACCGAACCCCTCGTCCAGGAAGAGAGAGTCCACACGCGTCCGCCGGCCGGAGAGCTGGGAGAGACCAAGGGCCAGGGCCAGGCTGACAATGAAGCTCTCCCCGCCGGAGAGATTGGCCGTGGGACGGATTTCACCCGCCTGTTCCCCGTCAATCACGCTGAGCGACAGCGGGTCGCCGGAGCCCCCCTCCGCTGGGTCAAGCTCTCCCTGAGTAACGAGAAGGTAGCGGCTGCTCATCTTTTGGAGCTGGCGGTTGGCGTGTGCCACCACAAGGTCCAGCGTCAGCTTTTGGGCAAAGACGCTGTACTTCTGCCCCTCGGCCGAGCCAATGAGGGCGTTCAGTTCCGCCCAGCGGGCAGCCTCCTTTGCCTGAGCCTCACACTGCCCGGCGAGTTCCTTAAGAGTTTCGCGCAGTTCATCTCCCCGGCGCAGCGTCTCTTTTAATTGAAAGACACGCTCCTGAACCTCTTTAAGATGCTTCTCCTCCTCAGAAAAAAGAGATTTGACAGACTCCAGAGCCGCCGGGAACGACGGGGCGTCTTTCATTATTCCCCTCAGTTCCTCTGCTTGCTGCTCCAGGCGTTCCTGAAGAAGGCGAGCCGCCGTCTCCGCCTGAATCACCGTCTGCCCCAGCGCCGTGAATTCCTCCCGTGACCGCGCCTCTCCCTTCTCCGCTTCCTGAACCGCCGCTCTCAGACGCTCCTCCTCCTTGTCCGGCACTCGCTGACCATAGAGGGCCGTCCGCTCGTGGCGGATAGTTTCAGCCTCCACACGCAGGCTCTTAAGGCGTTCTTCTTCGTCCGCAAGGGCCTCCTCCTGAACCTGAAGCTCAGCCGCACAGCGAGTGAGGGCCTCCTGCGCTGCTTCTTCCCGCGCCGCAGCCGCCTGAACATCCCCCTCGCTCCGGGCCAGCCCGGCCTGAACAAGGGACTCCTCCTCCTTCAGTTTTCCAGCATTCGTCTCTGCCCTTTCAGCGCGCCCAATGAACAGGTCAAGGTCCCGGATAGCCTTCTCGGTTCCCTTCACCTCCGGCGTGAAGCCCTCCGCCCAGGGATGGTCCTTTGAACCACAGAGTGGGCAGGGCTGTCCCTCATGGAGTTGCTTCCGCTCCTCCTCCAGGCTGAGGATTTTCATCTGGAGCATCAGCTCACGCTGAAGGGCGTCGCGTTCTGCCCGGTATTCGCGCAAAAGCTTCCCGGCCAGAAGCTGGGCAAGCTCCTCATCCGCCCGGCGTACAGCCTCCCCGGCCGCGTGGAGCTGCACTTCAAGGTCCGCCTGCGTATGAAGGGCACGCTCCAGTTCTTCACTGGCCTTCTTTTTAGACTCCTCCAGCTGTGTTTGCTCCAAACGCCGCTTCGTCAGGTCTGAAGCTCCCCGCGCGTACCGTTCCTCCGCCTCCTGGACGGGCTTTGCGCTGATGGTCAGAGCCTGGTCAAGGGCGCGTACCTTCTGGAGCAGCGGGGCTTCACGTTCAAAGGCCTCCCGCGCATTCAACCGGGCCTGTTCCGCAGCAGACAGTCTGGCTGCCCCTTCGGCCGCTGCTTCCCGAAGCAGGGGGAGTTTTTCCTCACTTGCCTTCAACTCCTCCTGAAGAACCTCCAGATTCTCCAGGCCCGACAGTACCCCCCGCGTTTTCTCGTGCTCCTCGCTCCTGACGGCGGCCTCCGCCTGCGCGTTTTCCAGTTCCTTCCGTGCCGCTTCCTCCTCATCCTTCGAGGGGGGACTCAGAACCCCGCGCTGGGCCTCAAGGGCACTTAGCTTTCCTCTCTCCTCCTTGCAGCGTGCAAAGACATGCTGCGATATCCGGCTGTAGAGTTCCGTCCCCGTAATCATCTCCAGGGTTTTGGCCCGCTCATCCTTCCCCGCCTTGAGAAAAGCATCGAACCGTCCCTGTGCCAGGAGCGCGGCGCGGGTGAACCGCTCGAAATCCATTCCTGTGATTGCTTCAACCCGGCGGGGCGTCTCTTTTCGGGTTGACGTGAGGATTTCTCCTGTTTCCGCACGGGCAAGTTCGTGATAGGACTCCTGAAGCCTGCCCCGCTCCTTTCCATGGGCGCGGCGCTGGCCCCAGCGACAGAGCCAGGTCTCCCCCTGCGCACTGAACGTGACCTGAGCCAGGCAGTCACCGGTGCGGCGCGACATAATCTCATTGGACTCGCTGCTGATCTTCCCCAGGCGAGGCGTTCGTCCATAAAGCGCCAGGCACACAGCGTCGAAGAGCGTCGTCTTGCCCGCGCCGGTGGGTCCCGTGACGGCGAAGAGTCCGTCATTCGTGAAAGCCGGGTGCGTAAGGTCCACCCGCCACTCGCCCTTCAGCGAGTTGAGATTCCTAAGGCGTATCTCTAAAATTTTCACGGACCGTGCCCCCCTCCTCTTCCATTCGGGCAAGCACCTCACGGTAAGTGCGCCTCAACGCCTCCCGCTGCTCTTCGGGTACAGCCTCCAGGCGGCGCTCAAACACATCGAGGGGAGACAGATCTTCCAGACTCGCCCCACCGGGAAGCCCCCCGTTGCCCTGTCCCTCCAGGGTCCGGCGAATACGGGCCTCATCGCGGGTACAGAGCAGCTCGAGGCCGGAACAGTCCTCCAGGCAGCGGTTAAGCCGGTCCTGTAAATCGGGAATCCCCATTTGTGGCCCCTCACCCTCATAAGTCACCTCAAGCCAGGCCTCTGTACCCGATAACCGCAGTTCCGTCAAATGACGTTCGATGGTCTCCCAATTTCCGTTCACGCGCTCAAGACGCTGGAACAAGGGAATGGGCAGGAGCTCGACAGAGGGCTCCTTTCCTTCCCCGACATCCACCAGACAGACGGACTTCTGCTGACCGGCCTCGCCAAACCCCATGGGGATAGGGGAACCGCTGTAGCGTGCACATTCTCCCCCCACGCGTTGGGGGATATGGAGGTGTCCGAGGGCCGTGTAGCTGACATGAGTGGAGAGTTCTGGCGGAAGAAGCTCGTCAAAACCAAGCTGGACCTGCGCCCCGACGTAAAGTTCGCGCACCCCATCCCCCATGGCAGCAACGGTTCCCCCTGTGACGAAAACATGCCCCATGAGGACGATGGGCACACCGGTTGAGCTCTGAAGCTCGCAGGCACGGGCAAGGACATCGGCGTAATGACGGGAGATGCCCTGAATCAGAGCCCGCTGCCGATCCCTCATGTCCTCCCCCGCCTCCACCACGCGGACGTCACGGTCATGCAGGTAGGGAACGGCGCAGACAATCAGCTCCGGATGGGAGTCCGCACTGCGCAGAAGCAAAACCTCATCCGCTGCCAAAGCAGAGGCCCGGCCTCTCACATGGATGTTCAGGAGGGCAAGGAGCTCTTTGGGAGCATCAAGAAAGGTGGGAGAATCGTGGTTGCCCGCGATTATCACCACATGACGGCACAGTGGCAGTGAGTCCCCCGAGGCCCCCGCCAGACGCTGGAGAAAACGATAGTACAATTCCTGGGCCTGATTGGAGGGTGTCGTGGTGTCGAAGATGTCCCCCGCTATCAGAAGCGTATCCACGCGCCTGTCCGCGATGGTCTTCTCCAGCCACGCCAGAAACGACTCCATTTCCGCGTAACGCCTTTTGCCGTACAGAGAACGGCCAATGTGCCAATCGGATGTGTGAAGAATCCTCATGCTGCCACCCTCTTTTCTCTTATCTGTCCGCGTTGGTTCTTTACGGGAACACAGGTGGCTTTTCAACTATTTATTTGACTCAGCTGGCAGGCACTTTCCTTATCGTTACGCCTGGGGTGCTTTTTTATTTTCATCACGTTTGAAAAGCGTCACAGGCAATATCTCTTCAATAGATCCGGTATCCGCAACAGGTTGAGGAGTAAAATGTCCGGTCTCGCGCAGCCCCTGGCACAGAGCCGATTTCAGCCCCTCCTCGCCGTTTTCGATGTCCCCTGCCGCGTAGGCGCCCAGCAAGGCGTTGACCGCAAGGGCTCCACCAGTCAGAAGCGTTAAGGTCTCTGCACGGATACGGTCCGCCTTGATTTGGTTCCAAAGGGGATCACGGCTTCCGCCCTCCGTGATGATGACACGGTCCACCGGCGTGCCCGCCTTCCGGCATCGATCCGCAATCTCGCCGTACTCACCCGCAATAGCCTCAAGGACAGCCCGCCACAGGACAAACTGGTCCGTGTCCATGTTCATGTTGAGGAAACAGCCGTGCACATCCTCATACCCCTTTGGGCCGCCGGTCAGCCAGGGCAGGAAACGCACGCCATTCGCCCCGGCGGGGACCTTCGCGGCCCCTTCACTGAGGCGAGCATAGCAGGCATCGTCTCCGGGACGGCCGCACACGTTGTCGCGGAACCAGCGCAGGGCCAGCCCCCCCGTCCGCACGAAGCCCCAATAAAAGTAGGTCCCGGGCAGGGTCCCACTATTGAAAATCAGGTCATTGCCACGCTGGCTGAGACCCGGCACAATTCCGTCCGTCGAGATACAGAACATGGAACATGTCCCCGCCACATCCACCGCGTGTCCCGGCGCAAAGACACCGCAGGCCAAAAGTGACTGCATGGTGTCCCCTGCTCCCGCACAGATGGGGATACCCGCAGGGAATCCCGTCTTACTGGCTGCCTCACCGGACAATCCGCCAACGGTATCCCACGGCCGGATGATACGGGGCATGAGAGCAGAATCAATTCCTAAAATTTTTAGCTGCTCATCGGACCAGCATTTTTTTGTTACGTTGTAGCCCAGCCCCCAGCCGGACATTGCCCCCCAGTCGATGAAAGCCTCCCCGCCCTTCAGCCCGGCCAACCTTAGAAGAATATAGGGAGCATTGTGCATAAACTTGCAGATCTTCTTTCTCTCCGGAGCATGGGCAAGCAGCCAGCGCGCATGCAGAGCGGGGAAGAGACACAGCGGATCCGGATTGCCCGTCTCGCAGGCCCAGATGTCCAGCTTCCGCGCAGCAAGAGAGGCGGCGTCTTCCTGTGTGCGCGAGTCCAGGTAGTTGATGTAGGGTGTTACAGCATGCCCATCCGCGTCCACACCAGCAATACCGCAGATGATACCGTCGCCCATGATGGTGCGGACCGAAGCAGGGTCAAGGCCCTTTTCCTTCATTTGCTCCGCACAGGCCCTCATGCCCTCAAGGGTCAGCGCGTAGTACTCGTCCACATCCATTTCTACCCATCCAGGATGGGGATAGTTAAGCGTCGTGGGGTTAACTGCCTTAGCAAGGCATTCCCCCTCCGCGCTATAGACCGCAACCTTAACGCTCTGTGTCCCCGCGTCAAAACAAAGATAATTATTCATAAACAGCCCCCTACTGCCTGCTCTTCATGGCCGGAAGCGGACGCATGAAGATGAACTCGTAACCATACTGTCCCGTGGCGCTGTCCTGTGTCCGGCGCGAACCGGCTATCTGCCAGCCCTCGCGGCCGCGCCGAGCCATCCCTGCAGCAATATTCTGGTCAAGGAGGAAGTCGATGGCATACTCGTACTCGTACTTTTTCTCCTCTTTTGTCTCCTGGGAGGCATTTTTGGCCTGAGAAAAGTTCTCGTCGACAGCTTTGCTGAAGGCAGACTTAAGCTGATGGAGCTCCCACCAATTCATAATTGTCGTGGCAATCAGAAGAATCAACAGCAGCGAAAGCAACAGAGAGCCGCCGCTCTTTTGTTTCGGAGCAGGTTTCTGCTCTGCAGCCTGTTCTGGATCTACCTCCGCCTTTTTACGAGAAAAGAGTTTTTCTTTAAGGCCCATGCCTGTATCCTCCTCTTCAGATCCCTCTGACTCAAGTGAAGACGAGAGCTCGTTATGCTCATTATCCTCTGGCGAGGGGGCAAAAGCCTCCTCCTCAGGGGTGCCTCCTCTCATCGGTTCCGGTTCCTTTTCCGTTTCCGGCTCCTCGTTAGCCCAGGGATCCCCATTGCTGAAAAGCGGGTCATCCGCCCAAGCCCCCAGGTTATTTGAGTCCGTTGTGCGCATAGGTTCCAGCTCTGGTTCTGCCAAGGGATCCTCCTCCAACTCTGTTTTTGATTCAGGCGGAGTTTCTGTCTCCATGCCAAACAGTTGCTCCATCAAAGATTCCGTGTCCGGGTCAGCCATGGACTGCTCTTCACTCACGACCTCTTCCGCCGTCTGGGCTGGGGCTGATTTTTCTTCAGAGGAAAAATCTTCGGACATTCCAGGGCTAGGGATATCCTTCTCAACCTCAGCATCAACAGTTACATTCTCCATCTCAGGCTCCCGCACAATGACAGGCTCCGGAGGAACATCAGGGGTAAACGGCGGTTCAATCTGAACAGAATCCGGCTCTGCAACCGGTTCCTCCAGGGCAGCATCCTTCTCAGACGCCTCCGCAATATGAGGAGGCTCTGTCATAGCTGCCGCGAGATCCTCAAACAGCTCTTCACTGACCGTTTTGTCTGATACTGCAGGCTCTGCCGGGGGGGCCATAACTCGAGCGCTGATACCCTCGCCCGGTTCTTCCTCCGCCTCCGGCGTGCCCTCAGAGACAGCTTCAGGGACTGGTTCAGAGGGCGTTTCCTCCGAGATTAGCCCCGGTTCAAGCTCAACTTTCAGTTCCGCTTCTGCCTCAGCCGGTGTTTCGCTTGTCTCCGGCTCCGAGGGAACGTCAGGACCGGCCTCAGTTTCCGATTCGACTATTGGTTCCTTCGGGACAGGTTCCGGCTTTGATTCAGCCTCAACAGACGTTTCACTCACGTCAGACTCAGCTGCAGCACCCGCCTCCGGCTCCTGTGAAACATGGGGGGCACCTTCATTGTCCAACTCAAACGTCAGATTCTCCAGGACAGATTCAGGTTCCGGCGTGATAACATTCTCCGTCCCCGTTTCAACTGCGGGGTTCGATATAAAGTTTTCCATGAATGCCGAGGGCGGTTCCTTTATTACCGACGCAAGGTCTTCAAGCAGTTTCTCATCAGCTGTTTTAACCGTCTTTTCCGGCTCGACAGACGGATCTTTCTGCTTAGGCTCAAGCTCCGTTTCAGGCTGGGATGCCATTTCTTCCGGGACAGACTCAGGTTCCGACGCAACGGCCTCTCCCATTTCCGGGGACACGGCAGAAATGCTCTCCTTCTCCGATTCAGTCGTAAGTCCTTCCTGAGCGGGCTCAGCCTCGTCCTCAGCGACAGGCTCAGGTGTCACGACCTCTTCTGGTTCCGTGGAAACGTCGGGAACCATTTCAGGTTCCGGTTCCTCCGCGACAGATTCCGGGGGCAAACCCGCCTCAACAGACGTTTCGCTCACATCGGGCTCAGCCGCCTCCTCCGGTTCAGGCAGAACATCAGGGATGGCTTCTGGCTCCAGCTCAGTCACAAGTCCTTCCTGGGCGGGCTCTGCCTCGTCCTCAGCGACAGGCTCAGGCGTCACGGCCTCTTCTGGTTCCGTGGAAACGTCGGAGACCATTTCAGGTTCCGGTTCCATGACCGGTTCCTCCGCGACAGATTCCAGGGGCAAACCCGCCTCAACAGACGTTTCGCTCACATCGGGCTCAGCCGCAACACCTGCCTCTGGCTCGGCTGCGGGTTTTGATATAAAGCTTTCCATGAATGCCGAGGGCGGTTCCTTTATTGCCGCCGCAAGGTCTTCAAGCAGTCTCTCCTCGGCTGTTTTTATCGGTTTTTCCGATGGCTCTTCCTGCTTAGGTTCAGGCTCTGTTTCCGGTTCGAATGCCAGTTCGTACGGGACAGGCTCAGGAGTTGGCGTACTGACCTCCTCTATCTCTGAGGGGACATCCGGAATGATTTCAGGCTCAGGCTCAATAGCCTGTTCCGCC
>JAIKZX010000125.1 GCA_024681935.1 Fretibacterium sp. | reverse complement strand
GGGCACACCCGGATCCATGCCGAACCCGGAAGTTAAGCCTGTGAGCGCCGATGGTACTGTGTGGGGTACACACGGGAGAGCAGGTCTCTGCCAGAATTAAAATCAGGAGCGAGAGTGAAGTTTATTACTTCCCTTTCGCTCTTTTTTTACGCTTTTTCTCCTTCCACCTCTTATCTCAATGCTTTATAATAGTTAGCGATTGATACACGAGTATACCCTTCAGAGGAGGAAATTGCCTTGAGGCTTTTGCGCGACCCTATAACACTTTTGTTGACCATTCCAGCGCTCTTGTGGGCGCTGTCCTTTCATGAGTTTTGCCACGGTCTGGCGGCAAAATGGGTTGGGGACCCCACGGCCGAACGTTATGGGCGCCTTTCTCTTAATCCGCTGGATCACTTTGACCTCGTGGGGACGCTGATGCTCCTGTTTGTGGGTTTTGGCTGGGCCAAACCCGTGCCCATCAACTCGCGTTATTTTCGGCACCCGCGGCGTGACCTTGTCATCGTCTCGCTGGCGGGAGTGGCGGGCAATCTGCTCACGGCTATTCTGACCGTGCTTTTTCTCCGCTTCTTCGGGGATGGCTGGTATCGTCTCGCGGGCCGGCCGGGCCTCATAGTCATGATGCAGATGATCAACATTAATATGGGACTGGCTGCCTTTAACCTCATCCCCATTCCTCCGCTTGATGGCTCCCGTGTACTGGAGGCTTTTCTGCCGTTTAAATATCTGCGTTATTATTATTGGGTGGAACAGAGGGGGACGATTATCCTCCTTATACTGCTCCTGACGGGAGTTATTGACGTCCTCTTTAACCCGATTATCCGTGTTCTCTGGGCCTTCCTTCCTTTGGGAGGAGCCTTTTAGAAAGACGGCGCAATATAATAAACTTTTGTGTTTTCGTATTTTTCTTATTGACTATTCGTTTATTTTTGTTTATACTTTTATTATCTGAGGGGGCCGTAAGGCGCCCTTTTTTGAGGAGGTATTATTTTTACCATGGCTGAGAAGAAGGGCAAGGCGGTCCTGGCGTACAGCGGTGGGCTGGACACCTCCGTGGCAGTGATGTGGCTCACGGAGCAAGGTTATGATGTTGTCACGATGACGGCAGATGTGGGGCAGAAGGACGTGGACCTTCAGGCGGCGAAAGCAAAGGCAATCCACAGCGGCGCAGTGAAGGCTTATATCTTTGATCTTAAAAAATCGTTTGTTGAAAACTATGTCTGGCCGTCACTGAAGGCTAACGGACTGTATCAGGGGACCTATCCTCTGGTGTCCGCGCTGTCGCGTCCGCTTATTGCCAAGACGCTGGTGGACATCGCCAACAAGGAGGGGGCGGTGGCCGTAGCTCATGGCTGCACGGGCAAGGGACAGGACCAGGTGCGTATCGAAGTCTGTGCCACGGCGCTGAACCCGAAGATCAAGGTGCTGGCCCCTGTGCGTGACTGGCATTTCACCCGCGAGGCGGAGATGGAATACGCCAGCAAGCATGGTATTCCCGTTAAAGCGACGGCGGGCTCGCCCTACAGCATCGACGAAAACCTGTGGGGAAGGTCCATCGAGTGCGGTGTTCTGGAGGACCCGTGGAACGAACCGCCTGAGGATGCCTATGAGATGACGTCGAACCCCATTGAGGGGCCTGAACATCCGGAGTTTGTTGAAATCACCTTTGAGGGCGGCGTGCCTGTGGCGCTGAACGGTGAGAGGCTGCATGGCGTGGATCTGATCAGGAAGCTGAACGTCATTGCCGGCCGGCATGGAGTGGGGCGCGTGGACATGATTGAGGACCGTCTGGTGGGGTTCAAGAGCCGTGAGGTCTATGAGGCCCCAGGTGCTGTAACGCTCCTGACGGCCCACCGGGCGATGGAGACTCTGACGCTGGATAAGCAGGTGCTGCGTTCCAAGCGGCAGCTTGAGGTCCGCTTCTCCGAGCTGACCTACGAGGGCTATTGGTTCTCGCCGCTGCGCGATGCCATTGGCGCTTTTGTGAATGAGACGCAGAAATACGTCAGCGGCACAGTGAAACTGAGGCTCCATAAGGGACAGGCGGTGGTGCGGGGCATGAAGGCGGGCAGGACAATCTACCGGCACGACCTGGCTACCTACTCCGAGGGCGACGCCTTTGACCATTCAGCGGCTGTAGGATTCATCAACATCTGGGGTCTTCCCGTCCGCACATGGACGGCCACCTTTCCGAGGCAGGACGCCGCGGAGATCCCCATCGAGGCGTAGATGCTTTTTGGCATAATATCCATTTGTCTGCTGGGGGCAGCCAGCGCGTTCTTCTCCGTCTCGGAGATTTCGCTGGCGGCTTCACGCCGCATGAAACTTCGCCCGCTGGCGGACAAGGGAGATGTCCGCGCGGCGCATGTCCTGAGCTTTCAGGAGCAGCCCGGCCTGTTCTTCACGACGGTGCAGATTGGCCTGAACTTCGTGGCAATTCTGGCGGGTATCGTTGGGGATGCCTCCTTTGCCCCGCTGATTCTGGAAAGGCTGCCCCACTTTATTCCGGAAGCAATTCGAGGGCAGATAGCTACCGCAATTCCCTTCATAGGGGTCACGCTCTTCTTCGTGCTGTTTGCGGACCAGATTCCCAAGCGTATTGCCATGGCCATCCCGGAAAAGACGTCTCTGTCGGTCATCGAGGGCATGAGGCGGGTTATCCTGCTGTGCGGACCGTTGGCCCGGGCTCTCAACGCCACCAGCGGGGGGGCCTATAAGCTGCTGGGGCTGCCGGAGAAGCGGCGGGACGACATCACCTCGGACGACCTTTACGCTGTGGTGGAGGCGGGGACGATGGCGGGGCTTCTCCGCAAACAGGAGAAGGACCTGATTGGCAACGTTTTTGAGCTGGACGTGCGGGCCGTGCCCTCCGCCATGACCGCGCGGGAGAACATTGTGTGGTTTGACCTGCATGAGGGCGAGGAAAGCATCAAGGAAAAGATTGCCCGCGAGTCCCACTCCACCTATCTGGTGTGTGACAAGGACATCGACCACATCATCGGATACGTGGACTCCAAGGAACTGCTGGGACGTGTCCTCCGGGGGGACAGCTCCGGGGGGCTGGCGCTCGACAAAGGGCTTGCCATCCGTCCGCCGCTCATCCTGCCGGACACGCTGACGCTGGCCGAGGCGATGGACCACTTCAAGGGCAAGAGCGAGAACCTTGCCGTCGTGCTCAACGAGTATGCCCTGGTGGTGGGTATCCTGACGCTGCAGGACATCATGCTGATGCTGATGGGGAAACTGGTGGGGGAGGAGGAACAGATCACCAAACGTGACGAGACCTCCTGGCTGCTGGAGGGAGCGACGCCTATCGACGACGTGGAACACGTGCTGAAGATCGATATGTTCCCGGATGAGGAGAACTACGAGACCATTGGCGGCTTCATGACCTACATGCTGCGCCGCATCCCCCACCGGATGGACTCTGTCGTCTTCGGAGGGTATAAATTCGAGGTGATGGACACCGAAAACTATCGGATAGGGCAGATTTTGGTCAGCCGCCTGCCCGCCCCGACGGGGCCCCTATCGGAAAAAAACAGGGAGAAGGAAGCGGGAGGACAGAAAGCGAAGGAATGAAGAAAACAGGAGGGAGCCGTCAGGCTCCCTCCTTTATTTTTTTGCTTTCACACTTACTTTTTTCGCGCGACACGGACATTCTGAAGATAGGGAAGAGGATTTACAGGCTTATTGTTGACGCGCACCTCAAAGTGAAGGTGGTCGGTGGTGGCTCGTCCTGTCCTTCCTATCGTCGCGATGATCTGCCCCTGTCGGAGGTGCTGACCCTTTTTGACGCTGACCTTCAGACAGTGGGCGTAAAGTGTTTTGATGCCGCCTCCGTGATCGACGAGAACGAAGTTGCCGTATCCCCGGAAACCGGGGGTACTGTTGGTCCCCGTAGCGGTGACAACCCCATCACGCGCGGCGCGGATGGGCGTCCCAGGGGGCATGGGAATGTCAATCCCCATATGCATGCGTCTGCCTCGCGGGCCGAAGGGCGAAGAGACAACCCCATTCACCGGCCACATCATCTTGACGCCCAGACGTCCCCGGCCTGATGGCTGGTCGGGAATCGGCGGCAGCTGGGATGGAGGGAAGGTTTTGTTCAGGTCTGCCCTCGAGGGAATCCTGGGAATGGCACGCGGAGGCAGACGGACAACTTCCACTCTGTCTCCGGAGATAATGAGCCTCATGGGACCCGACGTGGCATCGCCATCCGGTGAAAGAAGCAGAATGGGATCATACGCCTCTTCCTTGTCTTCTTTTATTTTCAGCTCTGTGTCCGGCTTGCCGGAGGCGGGAGCCGCTGTTTTGCCGGGCGCCTTCTTCTTTGCCTCTGTCGGAGCCGGCTTCGGTGCAGGTTTTGCAGGTTTTGCGGGCGGCGTCAACTGAGGTTTTGGAGGTACGTCAGAGGCAGCGGGTGCCGATTCAGGGGAAGCCGGCCTGGGGGCGACGGGAGGGTAGCCGGAGGCTCCCCGGGCCCTCTCGGCCAGGGCGGCGGACGTCGTCTTGACGAGGGCCTTGGGTTTCCAGGACCCCTGTTTTTGCCAGACAACCAGCATCTGCGCCTGAGAGGCGGGGAGGTAGATCTGCCGTCCCGGCGTGAGGTCCTGGAACGTGCAGTTGTTGGCCCAGAGAACGTCAGCAGAGGAGATATCATGAAGCAGACAGAAAGTTGAGAGCGCTTCCATGTCCTTTTCACGATCCTCGGTGAACGTCATGGACTCCAGTTGTGCAGCCTGCCCAGGCGGAGTCAGCCCCAGTGCGGCAGCTGCCAGGATGAGAATAAAAACATATCCCCTTGCCCAACGGCACAGAGGAAAAGAACATATCATAAAAGAAACACACCTCCTTAAAATCAACTTCATAATTATTGCAGAAAAACTCCATCTTCGCTATACTTAATTTGTCCCCCGGCGCGGGGGCTCAGTCCTGTGCGGCGAAGGCCCGTGAACCCTGTCAGGCCCGGAAGGGAGCAGCAGTAAGCGGTGTCCTTTGGGTGCCATGGGGCCGCTGGGCTCCCGCGGCGGGGGATAATTTTTACTTAAAAATACGGAGAAGGAGGAGCGGATGATGGCCTACCGTATCGAGCACGACTCTATGGGTGAGGTGCGCGTGAGAGCGGACCGCCTTTGGGGCGCCCAGACGGAGCGCAGCCGCCAGAATTTCAAAATCGGCGTGGGCGTCGAGACCATGCCGCGGGAGATTATCCACGCCTTTGGTCTCCTGAAACACGCTGCGGCCCTGGCGAACCACGCGCTGCGGCCGGAGCGCATGACGGATGAAAAACTGTCTGCCATCGTCCAGGCCGCCTCCGAGGTGGCGCAGGGGAAGCTGGACGAACACTTCCCGCTGGTCGTCTGGCAGACAGGCTCCGGCACGCAGTCCAACATGAATGCCAACGAGGTCATCGCCAACCGGGGCAGCGAATGGGCGGGACATCCCGGGTTCCTGCATCCCAACGATGACGTGAACATGTCCCAGTCCTCCAACGACACATTCCCCACGGCCATGCACATCGCTTCTGTCCTCATTCTGGAGGATCGCCTGCTCCCCGCTGTGGGGGAGCTGATAACGACTTTCCGCCGCCTTGAAGCGGAAAACCAGGGCGTGGTGAAGTCCGGCCGCACGCACCTCCAGGATGCCACTCCCATCGCGTTTTCTCAGGAGATCTCCGGCTGGCGAAACAGCCTGGAGCGCGACAGGGACATGATTGCTCAGGCGCTGCCGTTCCTCCGGGAGCTGGCTCTGGGAGGAACCGCCGTCGGCACGGGGCTGAACGCGCCAAAGGGCTTTGATGCCGGGGCCGCGCGGGCGCTCTCCGAACTGACGGGGAAAGATTTTGTCCCGGCGGGGAACAAGTTCCACGCGCTCACATCGAAGGATGAGCTGGTTTTTGCCCACGGCGCGATGAAGGCCTTGGCCTGCGATATGATGAAGATTGCCAACGACGTGCGCTGGCTGGCTTCAGGGCCGAGGCTGGGCCTGGGGGAGATCCGCATCCCCGAGAATGAGCCGGGGTCCTCCATCATGCCGGGCAAGGTCAACCCCACGCAGTGCGAGCAGGTCACGATGGTGGCCGTCCAGGTAATGGGCAATGATGTGGCCGTGGGCATGGCGGCGTCGCAGGGGAACTTTGAACTGAATGTCTTTATGCCGGTCCTTGCCTGCAACTTCCTCCAGTCTGCCCGGCTCCTCACGGAGTCGATTGTTTCGTTCAATGACAACTGCGCCGCGGGCATTGTTGCCGATAAGGAAAAAATGCGCCGCAACCTGCACGATTCCCTCATGCTGGCGACGGCGCTGAATCCTTATATTGGCTACGAGAACGCGGCCCGGACGGTGAAGCTGGCCTTTAAGGAGGGCCTTTCCCTGAAGGAAGCCTGTGTGAAGTTAGGGTATCTGACGCCAGAAAGGTTTGACGAGGTGTTCCATCCCGAGCAGATGGTGTAAGGGGGTGGGGGCGTGTACGAGTTTTCACTGGCCCGGTCGATGAACAACGCGGTGCTGAGCCTGTGCAAGAAGTCGGGCTGGAGCCGCGTGCGGCATATCGTACTGAAGATTGGCGGGCTGCGGAAGGTGAACCTGGAGCTGATGGCCTTCATCTTTGATGTGATCTCCAGGGGGACGAAGACGGAGGGCGCAAGCTTCTCCATCATGTCTCTGCCCGTCATCTTCCGCTGCCGTTCCTGCGGCCGCGACGCCCCCAGCGAGACCACTGAGTTTGCCTGCCCGCTCTGCGGCAGCCGTGACGTGGAGCTCCTCTGTGGTCTTGAGCTTGCCATTGAACTGCTTGAGGTCGAGAAGGAACAGGAATAGAACAGTAAGGAGACAAGGATATGCCGGAAAGTGGGATTTTAGAACGCCTTTCACCTCGCCAGCGGGAGGCCGTGACCTATGTGGACGGGCCGCTTCTCATCCTCGCGGGGGCTGGAAGCGGCAAGACACGCGTCCTCACCCATAAGATTGCCTGGCTGATTGCGGAGGGCCTGGCCCGGCCGTGGGAGATTCTGGCCGTGACGTTCACCAACAAGG
Organism: Fretibacterium sp.; assembly: GCA_024681935.1. Classification (GTDB taxonomy): domain Bacteria; phylum Synergistota; class Synergistia; order Synergistales; family Aminobacteriaceae; genus JAFUYV01. The sequence goes on along the minus strand of JAIKZX010000125.1, from coordinate 32,796 downwards.
CGGCCGGAGAGATGCGGGAGCGAGTTATGGGCCTGGCCCCCAGCGGGGCGGACAAGGTGGGGGTCAGCACCTTCCACGCCTTTGGGCTCAGGTTCCTGTTCCGCAACCATGAGGCGGTGGAGCGTCTCACCGGTCTGCGCCAGGGGTTTGCCGTGTTCGACCGGGGGGACAGCCGCGCCCTTATCCAGCAGATCATGATGCGCATGGGCATGAATATCAAGGAGACTGCCCCCGCCTCCGTGCTGGAGGCCGTGGCCCGTGACTGGGCGGCCTGGGCCCCGGGCCCAAGGGAGCCCATGCTGGAGGGACTGTACCTCGACATCGCAAGGGAGTATCGGCGGGAACTGCGGCAGCGCAATGCCGTGGACTTCGATGATCTGATGGTTGTGCCGCTGGACGTCCTGTCCAGGGACGAGGATCTGCGCCAAAAGGAACAGGCACGGATCCGCTGGCTTTTGGTGGATGAGTACCAGGATGTCAACCGTCCCCAGTACCTCCTGCTGCGCTATCTGGTGGGGAAGGGCCCGCGCGGGGGGGGGGCCACGCTGAACGTCGTGGGCGACCCGGATCAGTCCATCTATGGCTGGCGCGGCGCGGATATCGGCATGATTTTGAACTTTGAAAAGGACTTCAGCTTCGAGGGGGCGGAGCCTAAAACCATTGTGCTGGACGAGAACTACCGCTCCACAGGCAACATTCTGAACGCCGCCAACGCCCTCATCCGCAACAACGCCGCCCGCATGAAAAAGGACCTCAGAACTTCCCGCGGGGCGGGTGAGAAGGTCTATGCCCTCATGGCGAACAGTGACCTGCAGGAGGCGGGCTTTATCACGGCGGAGATTGATCGTCTGCGGTCGGACTTCGGCTACGATTATGGCGACATCGCCGTGCTTTACCGTCAGAATGCCATGAGCCGCCTCTATGAGCAGAAGTTTCTTGAGATGGGGATTCCCTACCGCATTGTGCGGGGCGTGGCGTTCTATGAGCGGAAGGAGGTCCGGGACGTGTTGTCTCTGCTGCGACTGGCACTGAATCCGGACGACCAGACTTCCTTTGAACGTGCCGCTGCCTTCGCCATCAAGGGCATGGGGCCAAAGCGTCGCGAGGATTGGAACACCTGGCTCTCGTCCGGCGCGATATCTACCTCCCCGCCGGAGAGCTTCTGGAAGGCCGTCTCCGAAGGCGCGTGGCCGGTGAAGGGGGCAGTGGGACAGGCTGCTGTGCAATTTGCGGGGCATATGTCCCGTTTGCTGGCCATCTCGCGGGAGGGCATTGGCCCTGCCGTGGACTACGTTCTGAATGAAATGGGTTATGAGGACTTTCTCCGCACGAAGGATCCCGACACCTGGGAGGAACGGCGGGACAACGTGCTGGAGTTGCGGTCCGTCGTGCCGGAGGGGGACTTGGCCGAGGCCCTGGCGGAGGCGGCGCTCTTCACGGATGCGGACACTCAGGAGCCGGGGGCGGCCAACGCCGTGGGGCTTTTGACTCTCCACGCGGCCAAGGGGCTGGAGTTCCCTGTGGTGTTTTTGGTGGGGATGGAGGAGGACGTGTTCCCCAACTCCCGGGCCAAGGACCAGCCGGAACAGATGGAGGAGGAGCGCCGCCTGTGCTATGTGGGCATGACCCGCGCGGAGGAGCGGCTGTACCTCACCGCGGCGCGGAGCCGCCGGCTCTATGGCACCACGCTGGAAAAGGGGTTCTCTCGTTTCCTGTTCGAGGTCCCTGACGAGTACAAGACCGTGGACGACCGGGGCGGCGAGGAGCGCCGGTGGGGTGGAGGCAGTTATGGAAACAGCTATGGAGGGAGAGGACGCTATGGCGGCGGTTACAGCCGTGGGGGTTACGGGGGACGTCGGGGCTGGTAAGTCCACCGTCGCCCGCCTGATGGAGAAGCTGGGCGGCGTGCGTCTTGACGCGGACGCCGTGGCCCTGGCTCTGTGGGAGCGTCCTGATATCCGCACGGCCGCCGTGGCCCGCTGGGGAGCGGACATCCTTGACCCGTCAGGGGCCATTGACCGCCGGGCTGTGGCCGGAAGGATATTTTCCGACCCCGCCGAGCACCGCTGGTGCTGCGGTCTGCTCCATCCCCTCGTCATGGCGGAGCTGAAGCGGCGTGTCGACGGACTGTCCGCCTCTCAGTGGGCTGTCGTGGAAATTCCTTTATTGTTTGAGTCAGGCCGGCCGGACTGGCTTGACCTCGTCGTCTTTGTGACGGCCCCCCGGGACGTGCGGGCAGAGCGGTGCCGTGTCCAGCGGGGCTGGGACGAGGCGGAACTTCGCCGCCGGGAGGAGTTTTTCCTCCCATCCGCTGAGCGTATGGCCCGGAGCGATTATGTGGTGAACAACGCCGAAGACAGGGCGGCGCTGGAGGCCGAGGTGGGGCGGATTGTGGAAAGTATGTCGGATTATAATGTGAAAATAAAGGCGTAAGGGGTGGCTAAGCGGGGCCAGAAGAGGTATCATGGTAATGATACAGTACGATAATGGAGGCGGAAGCGATGAACGTCATGGTAGTCGGAGGGGGCGGGCGAGAGCACGCGATAATAAGCTGTCTGGCGCGAAGCCCCAGAATAAAAAAAATCTACGCGCTGCCGGGCAACGGCGGCATTGCGGACCTCGCTGAGTGCGTGCCCGTCTCCGCGGAGGACGTGGACGGAATAGCGGCTTTCGCAAGGGAGCGGGCTATTGATTTCGCTGTGGTCGCTCCGGATGACCCGCTGGTGATGGGGGCAGTGGACCGCCTGGAGGCCCAGGGCGTGCGGTGCTTTGGTCCCAGCGCGGCGGCGGCGGCCGTTGAGGGCAGCAAGATCTACGCCAAGGCGCTGATGAAGAAATACAACATCCCCACGGCCCGCTATGAGGTCTTTGACAATCTGGACAAAGCACTGACCTGCGCTGCGGTTTCGGATTATCCTCTGGTGGTGAAGGCCGACGGGCTCGCCAAGGGCAAGGGAGTGACCGTGGCGGAGAATTTTGAACAGGCCCGGGACGCGCTTCTCTCCTGTATGAAGGAAAAGACCTTCGGCGCGAGCGGTGAGCGCGTGGTCATTGAAGAATGTCTGACCGGCCCGGAGGTCTCTGTCCTGGCCTTTACGGATGGAAAGACGATTGTCCCCATGGTCTCGTCGATGGACCACAAGCGGGCCTACGACGGCAACGAGGGGCCAAACACCGGGGGCATGGGCGTCATCGCACCCAACCCGCACTACACTCCGGCCCTTGCGGAGACTTGCATGAAAACGATCCTTTGTCCCACAGTGGAGGCGCTTCAGGCAGAGGGCCGTCCCTTCAAGGGCTGCCTGTATTTTGGCCTGATGCTCACGCCGCAGGGGCCAAAAGTGATTGAATATAACTGCCGTTTTGGTGATCCGGAGGCTCAGGCCGTGCTGCCGCTGCTGGAGTCCGATTTGTTTGAAATCATGCTGGCGGTGCGGGAGGATCGGCTGGACCAGGCGGATATTCGTTTCTCGTCCGGCGCGTCCTGCTGCGTTGTGCTGGCCTCGAAAGAATACCCAGGTTCGTGTAAAATAGGGTTAGAGATTGACCTCGGCGGGGCGGATAAATTGCCGGGTGTGTCTGTCTTCCATGCGGGCACGCGCCGCGAGGCTGATGGCAGGCTGTTGACGGCGGGAGGACGCGTGCTGGCGGTTACGGCCGTCGCTCCTTCGGCGGAGGATGCGCGGATACAGGCCTATGAGGCGGCGGAACGCATCCAATTTGATGGAGCGCGCTACAGAAAGGATATTGGGGCTTATGGTACACAGGCTATACGTTGAGAGAAGGCCGGCCTTTGCTCAGGAGGCCGTGTCGCTCTGCTCGGAGCTCAGAACCCTTTTGGGGCTTGACGGGCTGGAGCGCGTGCGGATTATTAACCGCTACGACGTTGAGGGGCTTGACGACGGGGCGCTGGATGCGTGCAGGGCGTCAGTGTTTGCCGACCCCTGCACGGATACGCTGCTGGACCAGCTGCCAGATGACGCGGCGCGCGTTCTGGCAGCGGAGTACCTGCCCGGGCAGTATGACCAGCGGGCGGACGCGGCGGAGCAGTGCATTGGGCTGCTCACCGGCCAGCGCCCGGTCGTGCGTACGGCACGGGTGTACCTGTTCTTCGGCGCGGTTTCTGATGAGGAATTCGCAGCTGTAAAGAAGCATCTCATCAACCCCGTGGAGTGCCGTGAAGCACAGCTTGGGGAGTATGAGACGCTGAACATCCCCTGTCCTGAGCCCGGAGACGTTCCTGTGCTGGAGGGCTTCTGCGGGCGTGATGCGGCGGGGCTGGAGGCTCTGTGTGCGGAGCTGGGCCTGGCGATGAGCGTGAACGACCTTCGCTGCTGTCAGGATCACTTTAAGCAGGAGGGGCGTGACCCCACGCTGACGGAGCTGCGCGTGCTGGACACCTATTGGTCGGATCACTGCCGTCACACCACGTTCCTCACGGCCATCGACTCCATTGATTTTGAGGACGAGCGCGTCCGCGCGGCCTACGACCGTTACCTTGCCCTGCGCGAAGAGCTGGGGCGTTCTGATAAACCCATTACGTTGATGGATATGGCCACAATCGGGGCAAAGGTCCTCAAAAAGCGCGGGGAACTGCCGGACCTCGTGGAGTCGGAGGAAGTCAACGCCTGTACGGTGCGCGTCCCCGTGGATGTGACCGAGGGAGAGGGAAGCGTGAAAACGGAGCCGTGGCTCCTGCTCTTTAAAAACGAAACGCACAACCATCCAACGGAGATCGAGCCCTTCGGCGGCGCGGCGACCTGTATTGGCGGCGCAATACGCGATCCGCTCTCTGGTCGGGGCTACGTTTATCAGGCCCTGCGCGTTACCGGCGCGGCTGACCCCCGCAAGCCCATCAGCGAGACCCTGCCGGGCAAACTGCCCCAGCGCGTCATCACGACAAGGGCGGCGGCGGGCTACAGTTCCTACGGCAACCAGATTGGCGTTCCCACCGGACTGGTGGATGAGATATATCATGAGGGTTACGCGGCCAAGCGTATGGAGGTCGGCGCGGTGGTTGCGGCTGTGCCGGAGGCGAACGTAAGGAGGGAATGCCCGGAGCCGGGCGACAGGGTCCTGTTGCTGGGAGGCCGGACGGGGCGTGACGGCTGCGGCGGGGCTACGGGCTCATCGAGGGCCCACAACGCTCACTCCCTGGAGACGTGCGGGGCGGAGGTCCAAAAGGGCAACGCGCCTGAGGAGAGGAAGCTGCAGCGTCTCTTCCGCAACCCGAACTTCTCCCTCAAGGTGAAGCGGTGCAACGATTTCGGCGCGGGCGGTGTCTCCGTGGCCGTGGGCGAGCTGGCAGATGGCCTGGATATCGACCTGGACGCCGTGCCGCTGAAGTACGCTGGCCTGAGCGGGACTGAGATCGCCATCAGCGAGTCTCAGGAGCGCATGGCCGTCGTGGTGGCGGAGGCGGACGTGGCGGAGGTCCTGCGCCTGGCGGAGGAGGAGGACATCGCCGCCACGGTCGTGGCCCGGGTAACGGACAGCGGGCGGATGCGGATGTCCTGGCGGGGAAAGAACATCGTGGACATCCCGCGGAGCTTCATTCAGAGCAACGGCGCCGAACGGCACACGGCCGTCACAGTGTCCCGGCCGAAGGAGTACGCGCCCAGTCTGCCGTCCAACTTCGCAGAGGGGCTGCGCGTTGCTATGTCGGATCTCAACGTCTGCTCCAAACGGGGGCTGGGCGAACGTTTTGACTCCACTGTCGGAGCCAACTCTGTGTTGATACCCTTTGGTGGTCTCTACCAGCGCACTCCTGCTCAGGCGACGGCCATGAAGTTCCCCCTGACCCATGGGGAGACGAATGCCTGTTCCATTATGACGTGGGGCTTTGATCCGTTTATCTCTTCAGCCTCCCCCTACGAGGGAGCCTACCTTGCGGTGGTGGAGTCGCTCTGCCGCCTTGCGGCGGCTGGTGCGGACCTGAAGAAGTGCTGGCTGAGCTTCCAGGAATACTTCGGCAAGCCGGGGAACGACCCGCGGCGCTGGGGCCTTCCGGCCGCGGCCCTGTTGGGGGCATTGGACGCGCAGATGGACCTTGGCGTGGCGGCCATTGGCGGCAAGGACTCCATGAGCGGATCCTTTGAGGCTCTTGACGTTCCGCCCACGCTGATATCCTTTGGCGTGGGGCTGGCGGCCGCGGAAAGAGTCGTGTCGCCGGGAGTCAAGGGGCTCAATTCGCGTGTCGTACTGCTGCGCCCCCATTACAACGGGACTTTGCCCGAGGCGGGGTCTATGCGCAGTCTGCTGGGTTACATCCAGACGCTGATTGCCAGCAGCGAGGTTCTTTCGGCTGCGACACCCACGTTCGGCGGGGCGGCAGCGATGCTGTTCAAGATGTGCCTGGGCAAAGGGGTTGGCTTTGAATTCAACGAGGACGTCTCGCGCGCGGACCTCTTTGGTGGGTCACGCGGTTCCTTCATCCTTGAGGTATTCAACATTACGGAACTGGACGTGCCGGAGGATGTGGAGCTGATCGACCTGGGGTACACACGGGAGGATTCCGTGATTTCCAGGCATGGCAACGCGGTGAAGATGAGCGAGCTGGAGGAGCTTTACGAGGGGGCCCTTGAGGAGATATTCCCCGTCGACACGCCTTCTGAGACGCCTCTTTATCAATCGCTGCCCGCCGCCCGGGAGGATCTGCCCAAAGCGTCCAGACCGCCCGTTGGGGCTGCCCGGCCGCGCTTCCTTATCCCGGTGTTCCCCGGCACGAACTGTGAGTACGAGTCCGTGCGCGCCATTGAAAGGGCCGGGGGGGAGGCGGAGCTTTTTGTCGTCAGAACGCTGACACCGGAGGCTATGAGGAGTTCGGCGGAGCGTTTTGCGGAGGACCTTGCCAAGGCTCAGGCGCTTTTCCTGCCCGGCGGATTTTCCAACGGCGATGAGCCGGATGGGTCGGGGAAGTTTATCGCCATTTTCCTTCGGAGTCCGTCGGTGCGCTCGGCAGTGGGTCAGCTGTTGGACGAGCGGGGCGGACTGGCCTGCGGAATATGCAACGGGTTCCAGGCCCTTGTGCGGACAGGGCTGCTTCCCTTTGGCCGCATCGTGGACACGGAGGAACTGAACGAGGGCTCTGCAGCACTGACCTTCAACACCATTGGCCGGCATCAGTCGAAGCTGGTTCATGTGCGCATCCTCTCCAATCGTTCGCCCTGGCTCAGCCGCACAAAGATTGGGGAAGTGTATGTGGTCCCTGTCTCTCACGGCGAGGGACGCTTCATCTGTGATGAGAGTCTGCTGAACCAGATGGCGGAGGCCGGTCAGGTGGCTGCGCAGTATGTGGACCTGACAGGGCAGCCCACGATGAATGTGCAGTATAATCCCAACGGCTCACTGTCTGCCATTGAATGCCTGACATCGCCTGATGGCCGGGTGCTGGGCCGCATGGGGCACGCGGAGCGCGTGGGCGGAAGCCTGTACCGCAACGCCGTGGGCGCGTGCGACATGGGGATGTTTGAGGCCGCCGTGGAGTTCCTTAAAGGTTAATTCCCATTAACGCAAAAAATAAGGTGCCCGCAGGAGAGATAACTGCGGGCACCTTTTTCTTTTACAGCCGGACGGGTATTCCCTCTTTGGCCATGCATGCCTTCAGGTCGGGGATATTCACTTCACCTGCGGCATCCTTGTCCCGCGGGTGGAAAATCGAGGCGGCCAGCCCCGCGTCCACCCCCGGCAGTGTCTTGAAGAGGGTGATGAAGTCCCTGATGCATCCCGCGCCGCCCGAAGCAATGACCGGCACGGACACGGCCTCACACACAGCGCGCAGCATTTCCAGATCAAAGCCGCCCCGGACGCCGTCGGTGTCGATGGAATTGACCACCACCTCGCCCGCCCCGGCATCCACGCAGCGTCGGATCCAGTCAATGGCCTCCATGCCCGTGTCCTCGCGGCCGCCCCGGGCAAAGATGTGGAACTTACCGCCAACGCGTTTCACGTCCACGGAGAGCACGACGCACTGGTCTCCGTAGAGTTTCGCCGCTTCCGGGATCAGGCCGGGGTGGGTGATAGCTCCCGTGTTGACGCTCACCTTGTCCGCCCCGCAGCCCAGAACGCGCTCGAAGTCTGACACGCTGGAGATGCCGCCTCCCACGGTCAGAGGGATAAAGACATTCCGCGCTGCCTCGCGCAGAATGTTTGTGAAAATCCCCCGTCCCTCAGCCGAGGCCGTGATATCGTAGAACACCAGTTCGTCGGCGCCGTTGTCGCTGTAATACTTCGCCAGATCCAGGGGTGAGGAGATGTCCTTCAGCCCCTGAAAGTTGACTCCCTTCACCACCCGGCCGTCCTTCACATCCAGGCAGGGGATAATTCGTTTCGTGATCATGGCCGCACCTACTTGATGACCTTCAGCGCCTTGCGGTCGATGGTCAGAGCCACGAAGATCAGGAAGACGATGCCCTTGATGAGCTGCTGCATGGCAGACTCCAGCCCCAGCATGACGAGACCGTTGTTCAGCACCGTGTACATCAGCGTGCCCACCACGATGTTTGAGAAGCGCACCTTTGCCCCGCCCGTGATGGGCAGGCCCCCCAGCACGAGGGAGATGAGGATCTGGGTCTCAAGCTGGTTGCCCGCTGTTGCGGTGATGGAGCCCACCTTGATGACGTTGACGAAAGCCGCAAGCCCCGTCAGGGCCCCCGCCGCAACGAACACCATAAACTTCATTCGGTCTGTCCGCACACCGGAGAAGCGGGCCGCCGTCTCTCCGGAGCCGATAGCCTTCACGTCGTTGCCGATGCGGGTGAAGCGGAACAGGAACCACGCGGCGAACAGCACCGCAAGGGTAATCCCGATCTTCAGCTCATTGCTGTCCAGCGCCTTGATGGCCGAGGAAGCAGGCACGGCTGTTTCCGTCGTCAGGTAGGCACACACACCCCGGAAGAGGTACATCGTGCAGATCGTAACGATAAAGCTCTGGAGTTTAAACCGCACATGGAAGAAACCATTGATGGCCCCGATGGCCGCGCCGGTCAGTATTCCTCCAAGGATTGCCAGCGGAATGCTGTAGAAAGAAAGCATGGAGACCACGATGGACGCCACGCCCAGGGTTGACCCCTCCGTGAAGTCGATGGAGCCCAGCGTCATGACGAAGAAAACCCCCGTCGCCACAATCATGGGATAGTACACCTGAGAGAGCAGAAGCCGGATCCGCTTGGGCTGAAGGATGCTGCCTTCCGTCAGGACGTTCATCACCACAATGACAGTCACCAGACCGATAAAGGGGAGCAGCCCCTTGAACGTGTCGCTCCCAAGGAAAGCAAGGACCTTATTTTGTCCCTCGTCTGACCGCTCGCGCCTCGAGGCTGAAATTTCGTTTGCCATGTTCCCGCCCCCTTAAACCATCTTTGCAATCAGGTCCTCTTCGCTGAGGTCCTGACTGCGGCGGAACTCACCGCTGATCCGCCCGTCCTTCATGATGAGGATGCGGTCAGACATCCCCAGCAGCTCCGGAATCTCCTCGGAAATCATGATGATGGAACGCCCCTGTTTTCTGAGCTCGTCCATCAGCGCGTAGATCATCTGTTTCACCTTGACGTCAATGCCGCGTGTCGGCGAATCCAGCACAAGGATATTGCTGCCCTTGCCCAGCCAGCGGGCCAGGACGACCTTCTGCTTGTTGCCGCCGGACAGGTCCGAGACAAACTGGTGCACGCTCTGCATCTTTGTCTGCATCCGCTCAGAATGCTCCTTTGCAAAGCGGGTCAGCTTCTTTTTCCGCAACAGGTGTTTTTCCGCCAGATCCTCCAGCGAGGGGAGGACCACGTTGTTGCGGATGGACTCGTTCACAATGATGGACTCGTTGTCTCTGTCCTTCGACGCGTAGGCGATGGAGTTTCGGATGGCTGTGGGAATGCTGTCAACCGCGAGGTAAGCCTGGCCGTCCTTCACCAGCATAACACTCCCATCGCGGTCCCAGGACGCGCCGAACACCGCCTTGCCCACATCGTGCATCCCGCACTCCGACAGGCCGCCAAACCCGAGGATTTCTCCCCTGTGCAGTTCAAAGCTGATGTCCTCAATCTGTCCCGGCACGCTCACATCTTTCACGGAAAGCACCACTTCCTCCGAGATGGGCTCGCCATAATCCGCGCGGTAGTAGGCGGAACCGATTTCCCGTCCCACCATGAGGCGCTTCAGGTCATCCTCGCCCACATCCCGCGCGTTTACGGTGTCGATATACTCGCCGTCCCGCAGGATGGTGATCGTGTCGGAGTGCTCCAGCACCTCGCCCAGGTCGTGGCTGATGAAAATGACGCTTCTGCCGTCGGCCCGCGTTGCGTCCATGATCTTGTAGAGCTCCCGGCGTCCGCTCTGGGAGAGGGCCGTCGTCGTCTCGTCCACAATCAGAATCTTCGGCTTCATATACGTGGCCTTGACGATCTCGACCAGCTTGCGGTCCTCGAAGGTGTAGTTGTCGATCATGGCCCCCGCTTTGATGTGCCCAAAGCCGTACTCGTCCAGGAGCCGCTGTGCCTCCCGGATCATGGCGCGGCTGTCCTTGATTCCCCAGTGCATAAAGGGAGTCTCGTGCCCTAAAAAAATGTTCTCCGCCACCCTGAGGCCGGACAGCGTGCCCATCTCCTGAACAATGATGGAGACGCCCCTGTCGTTGGCCTCCACCTGGTTGCGGACGTGCAGGGGCTCACCGGAGAGCGTGAAGGTGCCGCTGCCGATGGTGTAGATGCCGCAGAGCATCTGGCAGAACGTGCTCTTGCCGGAGCCGTTCTCCCCAATGAGGGCCCGGATCTCGCCCGGTGCGATGGTGAGACTCACGTCGTTCACCGCATGGGTGATTCCGAAGCGCTTGTCGATGTGTTCTGCCTTTAACAGTACATCCATAGCCGCTCCCCCCTCACTTGACGACGCTTCCGCGCCCGCCGCGGGCTGTCAGCGTCACGATGATGAGCAGGGCCGCGCCGGTGACGACGTTCTGGATGGTCGTCGGAGCCCCGAGGGCCACAAAGCCGTTGAAGATGATCGAGATGATGAACTCCCCAACGACGATGGCCGTGATGGGCGTGCCATACTTGCGGAAGGCCACGCCAAAGAAGGTCCCCATCAGGGGCTGGAAGTTGCGGCTCATGGTGCTCATGCCGGTGAGGGCCGTCATTGTCGTGCCGTAGGAAACCGTCAGAATAGCCATGACGCCCACAAAGAAATGCAGCAGCGCAAAGCCGATCAGCTTGTACTTCTTCACGTTGATGCCCATGTTCTTTGCCGTGAACTCGTTGCTGCCGATGGCGTTGCAGTAGGTGCCTATTCGCGTATAGTTCAGGATGAACCACATGAGCGCAAAGGCCAGCGCCGCCAGGATGATGTTGCCCGGCGCGCCGGAGAAGAAGCGCAGCCCGGGGCTCAGCGTCTGCTTGACCCCGCCCGCCACAAAGACCGCGAGGCTTTCAAATACCAGCATCAGACCCACCGTGACAATCATAGAGGGCACGTTGAGCTGGTTGTACAGGGAGCCGATGAGGAGGCCGATGAGCGTGCCGCACCCAAGGCACCCGACAATGAAACCCGCGTAGCCGAATTTTTCAGAAAGAATGACCCCCACGATGGAGGACAGCACGATGTTCGAGCCGACGGCGAAGTCGAACAGGCCCATGACGACGATGAAGTACAGGCCGCAGCCGCCGACGGAGTATATTATCGAGGACTGGAAGTACGAGTAGAGGTTGGCCAGGCTGCCGAAGTTTCCCGGCGTCAGGATCTTGAAGACCGCGTAGAAGAACAGCACCATGGCTCCAAGGAGAAAAAAGCCATACCAGCGGCTGTTTCGGATTTGACTCAGGGAAAAAGTCCCGCCTGACTCTCCAAATGTCCCGCGGCGTGAGCGATCTTGATTTTGTTTTTGCATAACGTCCGCCCTTTCACTCCTAAAAAATGGAGCCAGCCGCAGCCGGCCGGCTCCAGGTGGTTTTAACTGAAAGACCTACTTTGCGTGGCGGGCCACGACGTCCTCGACGGACAGTTTCGCGCAGGCCTTGGCCAGGTCGTCATAGGACAATCCGGCCAGATTCTTAATCTCATCATCATAGTACGGAAGTTCCTTGCCGGTGAAGTACTTGGCGTAGTTGGCATAATCCTCCGGAGAGGCGACGAACATGTACGGGAACACCATATTGTAGAAGCTGTCGGTGCTGGTGGGGTAGTTGCCCTTGATGGCGTTGTAGACCATCAGGAACGCGAAGAACGGGTCCGCATAGTGTCCGCCGGACTCTGCCGCCATGGCGCCGCTCTTCAGCTTCGCGTCCAGGTCGGGCAGGAAGTCTGTAGAAGCCACAGCGATCTTGCCGGTCAGGCCCTTGGCCTCGATGGCTGCAATAGCGCCCAGCAGGGTGTCCCCGCCGCCGCCGGCCACGATGAGCGCGTCGATGTCCGGGTTAGCGTCGATGATGGCCTCAGCCGTGGCGCGGCCCGTGTCCGTGGTGGTGCGGCCGTACTGGGGTTCAAGCAGCGTCAGTTTATCGTTGGGGTGAGCGGCGTTCCAGGCCTCGACGCCCGCCTTGTAGCCGGCCCAGCGGCCAAGGAACGTTGCGTCACCGGGCTCCCAGCCCTCAAGGCCGATCTTGCGGCAGCCCTTCTCGCCCAGGATGGTCACGAGGGTCTTACCGTTGTCGAACTCGGACTCGTGCACTGCCCCCACATAATACTTGGACTCACAGGCCTGTTTGTACTCCTCGGGGTTGGCGTCCTTGTCGATGACGCGGAAGAACTGCGCCACATAGACCTCGTTCTCGTTGCAGGTCTTGATGACGGAGCCCATCTCGGCGGAGGCAGAGTTGCAGATGATGATGCCATCGCAGCCCGCCAGGGCCAGAGTCTCAGCGGAGGCCGTGACCTGCTCGGAGATGTGCGCCTGGTCCACCCACTGCGTCTCCACTCCCAGAACCGAGGCGGCAGCGTCGATGATGCGCTTGCACTCGCTGCCAAGCGTGTCCGTGGAACTCCAGATGGAGATGCCAATCTTGATGGGTTTCGCGCCTGCTGCCAGCGACAGGCTGAACACCATCGACACAGCGAGAATCAGAGCCAGAAACTTCTTCATTACAATTCCCCCTAATTATAAAATTGTGGAACAAAAAACGGACCCTTGTACACTTATGATAGTAGATTTGTTCAGTAAAGTAAAGTGAAAAAATGTCCGGCCTGATTTTGCAGGACCTTCTTCAGGCCGGGCCTCAAGGTTTCAGCTTTTTTCACTTCTTCGTCTTGAAGAAGCGGTTCACCGAGCCGAGGATGTCATCGCTGCTCATGGATTTCAGGATATACCCCTCCGGCTTCAGGCTCATGACGCTCATTACGCTGTCGCGGTCGTTCTTGCCCGTGAGGAAGATCACCGGAATATCCGCGGACTTCGGATCTTTCCTGAGCGTTTCAAGCACCTGAGGGCCTGTCTTGCCCGGCATATCGTAATCAAGCAGGATGAGATCAGCCGTACGCCCCGTCTGGAGGTATTCGATGGCCTCTTCCCCCGAGCATACCGCAGTGACGTGGTATTTCCTTCCAATCAGGCTTTGCATCATCTTCAAAAACGTAATGTCGTCGTCCACCAGAAGGATACTTTCTTCTCTTTTACGCTCAACGTCCGAGCAGACCAGCAGCTGAATGTTCCTGACGATGACGGTGACGTCAAAGGGACGGACAAATTCCTTTGCGATTAAGTCCTTTGAGATGGTCTTCTCGACCTCCGCAAGTTCCTTCTCATACCCCATGACGAACAGCGGCTTGTCCGTTTTGAGACACACATCCTTCAGGTACGCCAGCACGTCCATGGATTCGTGCCCAAAATCTCCCGCTGACAGGATATAAGCATCCATGCCGCCGGCATTATCCTCCATCTCTTTTATATTGCCAATGACAGGCTCGACGGTGATGAGTTCAATCCCTGCCGCTCCCAGAAGCGTCCCCAGTCTCTTGGCCATCAGTGCTGCGCCGTGGTTAATCAGCATAACTTTCCATGCCATAATAAATACCTCCCAAAATTACGAAAGAATCTCGTTTATACGGCTTCGGTTAAAGTTCTCTATCGCGTGTCGAAGCTGCTCAACGCGCTCTTTCTCGCCTTCCGGAATGCGGAATCCGTCAAGATATTCCAGCGCGTACGCCATGCTGTCAGAATCGAAATTTGCGGCAAAATCGCGAATGGAGTCATACGTTTCGCGCAGCTCGTCGTCCGAAATGAGCGGCAGGTCTTCCTCATCCGCCTTCTTCTCCTGTGTATACAGCGGCGAGAGAGCGGCACCCAGCGCGCGGTATCGCTCCAGCAGGCCGCTAAGCTCAGCGTCCAGTGCCGCCTCGTCGCCCGCCTTCCCCGCAAATTCCAGCTTCTCGGCCAGCGCTCCCAGAGCTTCCGCGCCGACGGCCCGCGATGTGCTCTTCAGCGCATGGACCTTTATCGTTGTGTTTGCAAGGTCCCGCGCGCGCCAAAAGTTCTCTATTCCATCCGCGTTTTCTGCTGTGTTTTCGCCGTAGATTTTCAGCATATCAAGAAAATTTTCCCCGCCGCCGCAGTGCTGCAGGCCGCTGTCTATATCTATTTCACTGATATCGCGCAGCCAATCCGGCAGCTCAACGGGCGGCTCCTCTTCGGCGGCGTTGTCATCAGCCGTCTGGGTGATGATCTTCTCCTCCGGCAGGTACCTCATCATCATTTCCTCAAGTTTATCGACGTCTATCGGCTTGGTCAGATAGTCGTCGAAGCCCTCCGCAAGGTACTGTTCCCGCGCGCCGGATATGGCGTTAGCGGTCAGGCATATCGCCGTGGTATGGAGATTGGGGTTGTCATCCTCCTCCCGCAGCTCATGCAATGCATCTATGCCGTCCTTTTCCGGCATCATGTGGTCAAGGAATACGATATCGTATTTCTTTTTCCTCGTCAGCGCCAGGCCCTCGTTGGCGCTTTCCGCCGTGTCGACCTGCACCTTTGTCTGTTTAAGCAGGCTCTTGAACACCGTTAAATTCATCGGCGTATCATCCACCATCAGGACAATGGCGTCAGGGGCGGTGAACTTTTCCCGGTACTTCTGCCGCTTGGAGCGCGCCGTGCGGTACGACGCCTCGTAATTTCCCAGCGCCTCCCACTTCAGGACCTTCTGTCTGAGGCGGAAGGAGAATGTGGAACCCTCGCCATAAATGCTCTCAACTTTCAGCGACGTCCCCATCATCTCCAGCAGCCGCTTCGTGATGTTCATCCCGAGTCCCGTGCCCTCGATGCTGCGGTTACGCTTTTCCTCTATGCGCTCAAACTCCGAGAAGAGCTTTGTCATGTCCTCCGGCTTGATGCCGATGCCCGTGTCGGATATGGAGAAGTCCAGATATACGCCCTCCGGGTCGTCCGCAATCCGCTCGTAGCCGATATGGAAGGTGACGCTCCCTTTCTCAGTGTACTTGACGGCGTTGGTCAGGATGTTCGTAACAACCTGCTTGATGCGCACCTCGTCGCCGTGGAGCACCTTTGGCATCTCCTCGTCAAATTCGAGTTTAAGCGACAGGCCCTTCTTGTCTATCCGTGCCTGGATCATGTTGACAAGGTCGTTGATGAGGGACGATATGTCGTAATCGACGGGAAGAATCTCCATCTTCCCCGCCTCAATCTTCGAGAAGTCGAGAATGTCGTTTACGAGGCCCAGCAGCGTATTGCCCGCCGTGCGGATGTTTTCGGAGTAATCGATGACGTTCTGCTCGCCGCTTTCGCGCAGGATCATCTCGTTCATGCCGAGCACCGCGTTGATGGGCGTGCGGATCTCATGCGACATATTTGACAGGAACGAGGACTTGGCCTCGCTGGCCGCGGCCGCGAGTTCGGATTGACGCCTCAGCATGATGTTGGTGCTGTGCAGTTTTATCAGCATGCTGATAAAACTGCCGACGAAAGCGGAGAGGATGCAGATAATCACGATGATGGCAACGCACCGTTCAACGGAATACCAACCTTTATGCGGGATTATCGCAATCTCCCACGTCAGGTTTTTGACCAGGAATCGCTTTCGCACGGCATCGCTGCGCTTTGGACCGTGAGCATGCATCACATGGGTTGAACCGTCCTTGTTGAGATAGGACAGCTGGTAGTCCATCCCCATACCGATGAGATTGTCCAGCTTCAGCACTTTAATGAGGTTCTCAAAGTCTATGGTCACTGTCACAAGGCCCCACAGCTTTTGCCTGTCCCCCTGCTCCATCTGCTCTATAAGAACCGGTGCCCGGCCCGCCATGCCTGTGCCGCCCTGCATCAGCTTAAAGGGATTGGTCAGGATTGTATGGCCCTGCTCATAAGCATCCAGCGCCGCCTGATTCCCCTCCAGGCTCGTATCCAGAAAATTGAACCCTATCAGGCTTTTGTTGACTACATACGGATAGACCTCCGAAACAATGCCGTTGGGTGCAAGGGCAATGTTCTTCAGCGTGACGCCGGTATCCCTCTGTACATCGTGGTAGATGATACTGGCGATGCCGCTGAAGAAATCCGTGTTTCCCTTGTGACCCTGCACCAGCGCCGTAAGGGTGCGGGTGCGTGTCATGACGCAGTCGATGGTCATAACGATGTGCTCCGCCTCGTTTTCGGCAATGAAGCCACAGCGCTCCCGTTCCTGCTGGATATCCTTGTCAAGAAAATAGAAGTACCCGGCCAGCATGACCACCAGGCTGAACACTATGGAAACGGTCACCGCTGTCATGCGCTTTCCGCGTCCCCATACCAAATCGCTGTCAATTGAAGTAAGTGGGTTCCCGCTTTTCATTTATTTCCATCCTTTCTTATCCATTCGCAAAACGTTCCCACCTCGAAAGCAGCAGGGGCCAATAGCTGCCTATCCCTTCAGGGCCTCCTCAAGGCCGTTCCAGTCCATGTTGCGGACGCACTCCTCCACCGCCGCGAACTTCGCCTCCTCCGGCTTGGGGATGCGGTACTTCCTGATCTCCGCAATGAAGATGTCAATCGCGTCGATGTCAAAGCTCTCGACAAATTGTTTTATCGCTTCATACGCCTCGTTCAGATCGCTGACGGAGATCTCCGGAGCCGACTCCCGCGCCGCTTCTTCCTTCGCGTACAGGGGCGACAGGAGCTTAAGGAATTTTCTGTAATCCTCCAGCAGCCTGGGCGTCAGCTCCTCGATGTGGTCAATGTCCTCCCGTGTCAGAGAGTTCCCAAGATCCTCCAGATGCCGGGCGTCCGCCGACAGCGCCTCCGCCCCAATCAGCCGCGCTGAGCTCTTCAGCGCGTGGACCCTGATGGTGTAGTTCTTGTAGTCCTTCTCCGTCAGGAACCCGTCGATGGCGGTGATGTTCGGTTTTATGGCGCGGTAGAACTGCTTCAGGGTCTCCTTCAGGACCTCCTCGTTGGCGCAGAAGCGGATTGCGTCCCCGTAGTTCAGCTCCGGCACGGAGGCGTAGAAGGTCCTGAGTTCCGTCGTCTCCCCTTTGCCTTCCTCCGGTGCCGTCTGAAGTGTCACCTTCTCCTGGGAAAGGTACTTGTATATCGCCGCTTCCAGGTCCGCGCCCTCAATGGGCTTGCTCAGGTAGTCGTCGAAGCCCTCCGCGAGGTACCTCTCCCGCGCGCCGGAGATGGCGTTTGCGGTCAGGCAGATCACGGGCGTATGAAGGTTAGGATTGTCCGTCTCGGTCTTCAGCTCGTGCAGCGTCTCGATGCCGTCCTTTTCCGGCATCATGTGGTCCAGGACGATGATGTCGTACTTCCTGCTGCGCGAAAGCGCCAGGCCCTCACCACCGCTCTCCGCCGTGTCAATCTGCATCTTTGTGCTCTTCAGCAGGCCCATGAACACCGTCAGGTTCATCGGCGTGTCGTCAACAACAAGGACCGACGCATCCGGCGCGGTAAACGTCTTCCGGGCCTTCGTCTGCTCCGGGGCCGGGAGCGGCGCGCGGCAGGCTTTCCTGTAATTGCCCAGCGCCTCCCAGCCGGTGACTTTCTGCCTCAGACGGAAGGAGAAAGTGGACCCCTGCCCGTAAACGCTCTCCACCTTCAGCTTGCTCCCCATCATCTCCAGCAGCCGTTTGGTGATGTTCAGGCCCAGCCCCAGCCCCGCGATGCTGCGGTTGCGTTTTTCCTCGATGCGTTCAAACTCTGTGAAGAGTTTCTCTATGTCCTCGGGCCTGATGCCGATGCCCGTGTCGCTGACGGAGAAGTCCAGGAACACGTCATCCGGGGCGTCCGGGATTTTCTCATAGCCGACATGGAAGGCGACGCTGCCCTTCTCCGTGTACTTGACGGCATTGGTGAGGAGGTTCGCGGCCACCTGCCTGATCCGCCTCCCATCGCCGTGGAGCAGCTTCGGCATGGTCTCATCAAAATCCAGTTTGAGCAGCAGCCCCTTCTCCTCCGTCTTTGCCTGGATCATGTCGGCCAGGTCGTTGAGAAGGGACGAGAGGTCATAGTCGGCGGGGACGATTTCCATCTTTCCTGTCTCGATCTTGGAGAAGTCCAGGATGTCATTGACGAGGCCCAACAGCCTGCTGCCCGCCGTATGAATGTTTTTGGTGTACTCGATGACGCTCTGCTGGTTGCCGCTCTCGCGCCGAATCATCTCGTTCATGCCCAGCACGGCGTTGATGGGCGTGCGGATCTCGTGCGACATGTTCGAGAGAAAGGCGGACTTCGCCTCGCTCGCCGCGGCCGCCCGTTCAGCCTTCTCTTTGAGCCTGAGCTCCCGCGCGAGACGGGCTTTCCTGTTGGAGTACCCCATGATAAGGGACAGCACAAAGGCGACCAGGACCGACGCCACAACCGTAAAGATCAGTATGTTCCTCAACTGGCGGAACGCGGGCGTCGCGTCGAAAATGGACAGGCAAAGCCAGTCGTTCATCACCGGCGCCGTATACACGATATAATTCGCTCCGTCAAAGCTGAACGAAAAATACCCCTCGCCATGTGCGCGCAACATATCGACAAGCGCGTGGCCGAACGTGCCCTCCTCAGCCATGTAGTTTTTGCCCAGCTCTGATTTGCTGGAGTGCGCAAGAACCTGATAGTTTCTGTCAAGTACGATCTCTATGTCTGCCTCATTCCTGGTGGTCAGCCCCTCCATGAAAACCTGCAGAGGGTTCAGGGAGAAATCCAGCGCGGCGACGCTTTTGAAGTCACAGAGCGTTTTGGCAAGCGAGATCATAATCGAGTTCGAATACACATCAAGATAGGGGTCAACGACGGCGACCTGTCCATTGTTTGCCCGCGCGCCGATATACCACGGGCGCTTTGTGGGGACATAATCCGCTTCCGGCACCCAACCCGTTCCGTCGAGATATTCACCATTGACGTAGCCATATAAGCCGGTGGTGTTCCCCGACGTGATTCTTTCGGCGGCAACGGTCTGATTTATCAGAAAGCTGCGTATCTCATCCTGCGGCCTTGCGTCACGAAGCATATTGTCCAGCGTATGGCATGTCAGAGTCAGGGCGTGAATACCGTTGGAAAGGTATGTGTTGATCTCCTGTGCCGCTGTCTTGGCCACAAGTTCGCTGTTCTTGATGATTCTCTGCCTTGTCTCAGAGGCCAGCATGATGTAATAGGCGATGATCACGCCCAGGAAGACCAGGATTACAAGGGAGGTAACTACCATTTCGCGCAAAACGGAGGCGGTGATTTTTGTCTTGTTCTTCATCATCGCGGAGTTCCCCTTCTTAAAATTACCTTACTATCGTGATGTCGCTTTCAAACCATTTTTCCGAGATTTTGCCAAGCGTCCCGTCGGCTTTCATCTCACTGATAATCTCCTGAAATCTGTCCCGCAGCGCCTTGTCGTTCTTCCTGAAGCCTATCGCGAATTTCTCCTCGCCCAGTCTTTCGGGAAGGACAAAATACCGTTCGCTGCTTAAGGCTACGAAATAATACGCGGCCACCGAGTCCACGAGCCCTGCATCCAGCGTCCCCCGCTTCAGTTCCTGAAGGATGTCCAGATTGTTTTTAAGCGTTGCGACCGAAATCTCTTTATAAATATCCAGCGCCTTCAGCGCTTCCTGCGGCTTGGAGCCGGACTGCACGCCGATTTTTTTGCCCTTGAGGTCGTCCAGCGACCTTGCGCTGCTGCTGCCCGGAACCACAAAAATCAGAGCTTCTTTTATATAGGGCTCCGACAAATCCATCCTCTCGGCCCGACCGGGCGTGATCAGCAGGCCGCCAATACAATCCACCCTCCATCTGTTCAGGTCGTCTTCCTTGGTATTCCAGTTGATGGGCCGCTTGATGAACTCAACGCCAAGCCGGCTGCAGACCTCCTGAAGCATATCAATGTCAAAGCCGACAATTTCTCCCTCCCCGTCAGCAAAGCTCATGGGGGGAAAGTCCGCGTCAAAACCGAAGAGGAGTTGCCCGGCGTCCAGCACCTTTTGCAGGGACCCGTCATACACAGGCACATCTGTCTGCCCTGCGTTCATTACCCACAGCGCCCCTGCCGCGACAGCCAAAATCAGCGCAGCCGCGGCGATTCCTGTGAACAGACGGACGTGACCCTTTTTAATCATACTATATTATCCCCCTCTTTATCTTTTTTCTGGCCGGGAATCACGGGCTGCAGTCCCCTCAGGGCCTCCTCCAGGCCAATCCAGTCCATATTGCGGACGCACTCTTCAACAGCCTCGAACCGCGATTCCTCCAGCTTGGGAATGCGGTATTTCCTGACCTCCGAGATGAAGGCATCAATAGCGTCGATGTCAAAACTCCTGATAAACTGTCTTATCGTTTCATAGGCCTCGTTAAGGTCGCTGACGGATATCTCCGGAGCCAGCTCCCGCGCCGCCTCTTCCTCCGCGTACAGGGGCGACAGGAGCTCAAGGAATTTTCTGTAATTCTCCAGCAGCCTGGGCGTCAGCTTCTCAATGCGGTCAATATCCTCCAGCGTCAGGGAGTTCCCAAGATTCTCCAGATACCGGGCGTCCGACGACAAGGCATTTGCCCCAATCAGCCGCGCTGAGCTCTTCAGGGCATGGACCCTGATGGTGAAGTTCCTGTAGTCCTTCTCCATCAGGAACCCGTCGATGGCGTTGGCGTTGGACTTGATGGAGTGATAGAACTGGTCCAGGGTCTTCTTCAGGACTCTCTCGTTTGAACAGAAGCGGATTGCGTCTCCGTAGTTCAGCTCCTTTATCCCCGCGTAGAAGGACTCGAGCTCCGTCATATCCTTTATCGTTTCCTGGATGTCCCGGATGTCCCCGGACTCCTCCTGAAGGACCACCTTCTCCGCCGGAAGATACTTTATCAGCGCCGCCTCCAGCAGCGCGCCCTCGATGGGTTTGGAGAGGTAGTCTGTGAAGCCTTCTGAGATATAACGCGCCTTTGCCCCGCTCACCGCGTCGGCCGTCAGGCAGATGACAGGCGTCTTTTGGTTGGCGCCGCTGTCCTGCTGATGAATGCGATTCATCGTCTCGGTGCCGTCCATCTGAGGCATCCGGTTGTCCATCAGGATCAGGTCGTAGTGTGTCTTCTCCGTCAGGGCCAGGGCATTGATGCCGCTCGTGGCTTTGTCTATACGGACTTCCGTCTTGGCGAGAAGTTCCTCGACGACCGTCAGGTTCATCTCCGTGTCGTCCACCACCAGAATGCGCGCGTCAGGGGCTTTGAAGGACTCGCGATAGGCCCTCATGCTGTGGATGTACTGTTCAAATTTCTTCTGGAAGTCCCCGATGGGTTCGTGAGAAACGATCTTCTGCGGCAGGTGAAGGGTGAACGTGGAGCCTTTGCCATACTCGCTCTCCACCTCGATCTTCCCGCCCATCGTCTCCAGCAGGTTCTTTGCGATGGACAGACCCAGGCCCGTCCCCTCCACCGTGCTGTTCCTGGCCAGGTCCACGCGCTGAAACTTGCCAAAGAGCCTGGGCAGGTCCTCCTGCCTGATGCCGATGCCCGTGTCCTTCACCTGGAAAACAAGGATCAGGGTATTGCCTGCCTGTTCCCCCCCCACGCGGAAAGACACGCTTCCCTCGTGGGTGTACTTCACGGCGTTGTTCAGAATGTTGACGACGATCTGTCTTTCCCTCACCGAGTCCCCGAACAGCACGTCCGGCAGCGTATCATCGACGTCGATATGGAAATCCAGGCTCTTCTGCTTTGCCTTGAACATGATCATGTTCGTAACGTCGTTCAGGACGGAGCTGAGCCTGTAGTCCGCCTCGACAATCTCCATTCTGCCCGCCTCGATCTTGGAGAAGTCCAGGATGTCGTTGATGATGGCCAGCAAATTTTTCCCGGCGCTCTCCACGTTGCGGGCAAAGGTCGTGATGCGCTTGTCCCGGCTCTCGCGGATAATCATCTCGTTCATGCCCAGCACGGCGTTGATGGGCGTGCGTATCTCGTGGGACATGTTGGCCAGAAACTCGCTTTTTGCGGCGTTGGCCCTCTCTGCCTGAATCCTTTCGGCCTGCAGCTGCTTCTCTCTTTTGCTCATAATGGAGAAGATGCTGAACAGGATTGCCAGGCTTATGGCATAGAGCCCCATCTGAAGCATATTATTTCTGATGAGCGACGCATTGACGATCTGGCAGACATTGTCGTCGTCAATGTAATGCTTTATCTCGCCATATATCCCCTGGCGCATCCAGACCGCGGAAACGAAGAAGAGAAGGATCAGCATGGTTCCCCACGCGACCATGGATTTCCCGAAGCGGTGCCCGTGGTCCTTTCCGATGATAAAGCGGAAGAAGCCCAGCCCCAGAAAGCCCCACACCGTCAGGATGAGGTAGGACTCCGCCGCCATCGTGTTGATGGACCAGAAGTTGGGCACGATGACCATCAGCAGGAAAACCACTGAGATGAGGACCCCCAGGGCCCCAATGAGCTTCGGGCCGCGGCGGCCCTCCTGGTGCGCCATCCTGAAGGCGGCGGCCGATGTGTAGCCATAGGCGATGGTGGCCCCTACGGAGGTTACGTCCACAAGCCAGCCCATGGCTGTCCCTCCAAGGAAGGGGATGAAGGCAGAAAACAGCATGATGAGAAAAATAGCCTTTGCGGGGGTGTGGCTCCGGCTCAGCGCGTGGATTCTCCCGGGGAGTATCCCATCGCCGGCCAGGGCGTAGAGCAGGCGGGAGGCCGCGATGTAGTTGCCCAAAATGCCCGTCACAACGGCCGCCATCAGCATGACCGCCAGGATGACGATTCCGGCCCGCCCCATGGCCGCTTTGATTGCGAAAAAGACGGGGAACTTCTCCACCCCATCCATGCGCCGCAAAAATTCAATGTGGGAAAGCCAGTTGCTGTGGCCCTCCGGCTGGGCGGAGGCCGCGAGCCACGTGAGGAGGACATAGGCCAGACCGGCCGTCACCACTGCCGAGGCCATGACGGCGAAGGACTTGCGCGGGGAGAAACGGAACTCGCCCGTGGAGTGGGAGACGGACTCAAAGCCCACAAATGCCCAGGGCACCAGCGTGGCAACCTGCAATATCTGGATATACGGCTTTTCGGCGGGCATGAACCAGGGCTTCAGATTCTCGTATCCCTGCATCCCTGAGACGACAGCACCCAGGCAAAAGAGGATGCCGCCAAACAGCAGGACGGCCATTAAAGTCTGTATCGCCCCCGCGAGGTTTTTGCTTCGGATGCAGATAATGCCGGCCAGCAGAACCATTCCGATGGAGACGGCCACCTCTCCAAAGAAAACGTCATATCCCGCAATCTGGTAATGAAAGCCGGTCCGGAGCAGTCCCGCCCCCAGCTCCCTGAAGATTATGACAAGGGCGCTGGCGTTGGCCCACAAAATAACAACGTAGGTCAGGATGAGGAACCAGGCGCACAGGAACCCGTGGTCGTACCCAAAGGCCGCCCTGGCGTAGGAGAAGGCCCCGCCGCTCCCTGAGTGGTGATTCATCATGAAATGGTAGTTGAAGGCAATGACCAGCATGAGGACTGCGCCAATAGCTATTCCTATGATGGTCCCCATCGGCCCGGCCTTGGGGAGGAAGGTCGTTCCCGGCAGGATGAAAGCCCCCCAGCCGATGGCGCACCCAAACGCCAGCGCCCACGCACCCAGCGGCGATAAATATGGGGTCTGCATGCTACCCTCATACTTCGCGCTGTGCTTTTTTTCCATTGTTTCCCGCCCCCCCTTTAATTTGTTATTATACAACCAAACAAAAACTGAACTTCAATATCTTCAGGGAAGGCGGGATTTTTTTTCAGCAGTGGGGGAAATACGAAAGACGTCCTCCGCGAGGTTTTTGAGACTTGCTGTGATGCGGTCTGCTGCCCGTCATCCCCGCCGGGGGGCAGCCCGGCCCGGTCATTGCGGCTCAGAGGCAGCCAGGGTGATTGCCTCCCGCAGAGAAACCGCGCCTGTGTAATATGCCTTGCCGATGATGGCCCCGTGAAGCCGAAGCGCGGCCAGCCGCCGGACGTCCTCCAGCGAGCTCACCCCGCCTGACGCGATGATGTGGACATCGAAGCGCTCCTGCAGATCCCGGTACAGCCCGACGTTCGTGCCCCTCATGGCCCCGTCGCGGGAGATGTCCGTACAGATGAGCGTGTGGACTCCCGCCTCCTGCATCCTCCGGCAGAAGGCGAAAGCCTCAAGATCCGAGCTCTCCGTCCAGCCCTTCACGGCCACATATCCGTCCCGGATATCCACTCCAACGGCGATCTTCTCTCCATACTTCCGGACGGCCGTTTCCACAAGGCCCTTCTCCGTCACGGCCGCTGTTCCTAAGATGACCCGGTCCAGTCCCGCGTCGAGATAGCGGGCCATAACCTCCAGGCTGCGGACGCCGCCCCCCACCTCGCAGTTCAGGCCGCTCTCGCGTTTGATGCGCAGGACTGTCTCAAGGTTTGGCGTTCCGCCGGTCTTGGCTCCTTCCAGGTCCACCAGGTGTGCCCACTCCGCGCCCTGAGCCGCAAAATCCCGTGCTGTGTCCTCCGGCCTGTCGCTGTAGACGGTCATCTGCGCGTAGTCGCCCCGCAGCAGACGGACGGCCTTGCCCTCAAACAGGTCAATGGCCGGGAGGATCAGCATGCCTTCACCGGCTCTTCCATCGCGGAGGACTTCGCCGCGTCCAGTTCGCAGAAGGCCCGGAGGATGTTCAGCCCCACGGCCCCGCTCTTCTCCGGGTGGAACTGGCAGCCGTACACGTTGCCGCGCTGCACCGCCGCGGTCAGGTCCGCGCCGTACTCCGTCGTGGCGGTGACGAATTCGCCGGGACAGAAGGCGGAGTAGGAATGGACGAAGTAAACGCAGTCCCCCTCTTTTATATGATCGAACAGCGGGGATGAGCAGTGGAATTTGAGTGCGTTCCAGCCGATATGGGGAATCTTCAGGCCGGCGGGAATGACCTCAGCGATGGGGCGGATCTCCCCGGGGATGAGCCCCAGCCCCTCGTGCGTGCCATACTCAAAACTGCGCTCAAACAGGAGCTGCATCCCAAGGCAGACACCCAGAATGGGCTTGCCCCGCCGTGCCTCCTCGATGAGCGGGGCCGCCAGGCCTGAGGAACGCAGCTTCTTTGCCGCGTCGCCAAAGGCCCCCACGCCGGGCAGAACGATGCGCTCAGCCGCCCGGAGTTCCCCTGGGTCCGAGGTAACCTTCACTCCCTCCGCCCCGATAGCTGCGAAGGAGCTCTGGAGGGAGAACAGGTTTCCCACGCCGTAATCCACAACGACAATTCTTCCGGCCACGTCACAGCACTCCCTTGGTGGACGGAATCTCGTCCGAAAAGTTCGGGTCGATGGTCACGGCCTGATGCAGGCTTCGCGCGGCAGACTTGAATGCGCCCTCGATGATGTGATGGGAGTTTTCCCCCGCAAGCTGGCGGAAGTGCAGGGTGCAGGCGGCGCTTCGCGTGAAGGCAAGCCAGAACTCCTTGGCCAGCTCCGTGTCGAAGGTCCCCACCTTCTGGGTGAGGATATTCATCTCCCAGCCCAGGTACGCCCGGCCCGACAGGTCCACGGAGGAGAGGATGAGAGCCTCGTCCATCGGCAGTATCACCGAGCCGTAGCGAAAGATTCCCCGTTTGTCCCCAAGCGACTGGGCAAAGGCCTCCCCGAGACAGATCCCCACATCCTCAACAATGTGGTGGTCGTCCACCTGGGTATCACCCCGGCACATCAGGTCAAGGTCGAAACGTCCATGCCGGGCGAAGAGCGCAAGCATGTGGTCCAGAAACCCGCAGCTGGTGTCGACGTTCCCCGCTCCCCGGCCTTCCAGCTCAAGCACCAGCGCGACGTCCGTCTCCGCCGTTTTCCGCGATACCTCGGCGTGCCTCATTGTCTTTCATCCTCCTCGATTTTTTTCAGCGCCTCCAGCAGCGCCTCCATCTGTTTCCGCGTGCCGATGGTGATGCGAACATAGGGGGCAAGGGCCTCCGGTGTGCTGTAGCACCGGACAAGGATGCCGCTTGCCTTCAGTTTTTGGGACAGCTCCCCGCCGCTGAACCGGGGATGCCGGGCCAGCAGAAAGTTCCCCAGGGAGTTCGTCACAGTAAAACCCAGAGTCCGTAATCCCACGGCCGTGAACGCCCGGTTCTCCATGATCGTCCGGCAGTTGTCCCGCGTGTATTTCTCGTCCTCCAGGGCTCCCAGCCCGGCGGCCAGCGCAGAACCGCTGAGGTTATAGGGCGCGATGGAATTCTTGAGCGTCCTGAGGTCCCGGATCAGCTCCGCCTGTCCCAGACAGAGCCCCAGACGGGCCCCCGCCAGCGAGCGGGATTTTGAAAAAGTCTGCACCACTAAAAGGTTGTCGTACTTTCGGATGAGGGGAACGCAGGTCTCAGCCCCGAAGTCCACATACGCCTCATCAATCACCACGATATTGTCCCGGCTGCCCTGGATGATGCGCTCCACTTCGGCGCGGGGAAGGGCCAGCCCGGTGGGGGAGTTGGGATTGGCAAGGAAGAGGGTCCTTCCGGACGGCCAGTCTGCACGCTCCACGGGCAGGGAGAGGTCCGGGCTGAGGGGGATCGTTTCAAAGGGAACGTTGTTCAGCCCCGCCAGAACCTCGTAGAAGCTGTAGGTGATGCTGGGGAAAGCGGCCCCCCCGTCGCAAAAGGCCATGAAGATAAAGGACAGCGCCTCGTCGGAGCCGCAGGTCAAAAGCACCTCTTCCGGCCTCACGCCCCAGAGTTCCGCGACCTTTGCCGTCAATTCCCGGGCGTCGGGGTCGGGGTAGAAGTTCTGGGTCCCCGCAGCCTTAGACTCCCGCTCCAGAACCTTCGGCGAGGGGGAAAAGGGGGACTCGTTGGTGTTGAGCCTGATATAATTGCCCGCCTCGTGCTCCCCCGATGTGTCATAAGGGACAAGGTCCCTGTATTTTTTGCTGAAAAAACGGCTCATCGTGTTTTTCCCTCCTGTGCCTCAGTGGTTTCCATCCTTGCCAGCGCGCTTCCGGCATGGGCAGTCAGGCCCTCGGCCCGGGCGAAGGCGGCCACGTCCGGTGCCGCGCGGCGCATGGCCTCCGCCGTGTAGTAGGTGTACTGCGACTTCTTTACGAAGTCGTCCACGGAGAGCGGGCTGGAGAAGCGCGCGGTGCCGCTGGTGGGCAACGTGTGGTTTGGCCCGGCGTAATAGTCCCCCAGGGCCTCCGGGCAGTGCCGCCCAAGGAAAACCGACCCCGCGTGGCGAACCTTCCCCAGCCAGGCGAAAGGCTCGTCCACGCAGAGCTCCAGGTGCTCCGGGGCCAGGGCGTTGGAAATTTCCAGTGCCTGGGCAATGTCCTTCACCAGAATGATCTTTCCATTGTTGTCAATGGACGCGCGGGCGATGTCCGCCCGGTCAAGCCGGGGGATCTGCGCCTCCAGCTCCGTGCTCACTGCCTGTGCAAGCTCCGCTGAGTCTGTCACCAGCACGGCGCTGGCCATTTTGTCGTGCTCCGCCTGGGACAGCAGGTCTGCCGCCAGCCAGCGGGCGCTGCTCTTCCCGTCCGCCACAATCAGAATCTCGCTGGGCCCGGCAATCATGTCGATGGCGACGGCTCCAAAGACCTGACGCTTCGCCTCCGCCACATAGACGTTGCCCGGCCCCACGATTTTGTCCACCCGGGGGACGCTCTCCGTGCCCCAGGCCAGGGCTGCCACAGCCTGCGCGCCGCCCAGTTTGAATATCCGGTCCACGCCGGCCACACCTGCCGCCGCCAGGACTGCGGGATTGAGCGTGCCATCCCTTCGGGGCGGCGTCACCATCACCACCGTGCCGCAGCCCGCCGTCTTTGCCGGGACAGCGTCCATCAGCACCGTCGAGGGGTAGGCCGCCGTGCCGCCGGGGACGTAGAGCCCCACGCGGTCCAGAGGAATAATCCGCTGGCCGAGGACCCTCCCGTCCTCCTCCGCGAGGATAAAGCCCCCGCGCACCTGCTGCTGGTGGAAGTGCCGGATGTTGGCCGCCGCCCGCTCCAGCAGCGTCATGAACTCCGGCCCCACGGCCGCTGCGGCCTGTTTCCGTTCCTCCGGCGTCACCTCGAGCCTGTCCAGGTTTACCCCGTCAAACTTTTCTTCATATTTAATAAGCGCTGCGTCGCCGTTCTGCCGCACGTCGTTTATTATCTCCGCCACCGCCGCGCTCACCTGAGGGGCGGACGCCTCCGCGCCGCGGGCAAATATCTCGCTGTCCGGCACCTCGCCATATTTCAGCATTCTGATCATTTTATCTCCGCCTCCAGCCCGCGCAGGATTTCCTGAATGCGCTCCCCCTTGAATCTGGAGCTCGCCTTGTTCACGATGATCCGCGCGCTGAGCTCCGCCACCGTCTCTGTCACGCGGAGATGGTTTTCCCGCAGGGTGGTCCCCGTCTCCACGATGTCCACAATCACGTCGGAGAGCCCAAGGATCGGCGCGAGCTCTATGGACCCCCGCAGCGGGATGACGTCGATGTCACGCCCCCGCTCTGCGTAGAACCTCTGGGTGATGTTGGGAAACTCCGTCGCGACGCGCAGAGTGCGTCCCGGGTCGTCGCGGTAGCCCTCAGGCGCGGCCACGGCCATGCGGCACACCCCGGTCCGCAGGTCCAGCAGTTCATAGACGTCCGGTCTGTACTCCAGCAGGATATCCTTGCCCGCCGCTCCGATGTCCGCTGCGCCGCGCTCCACGTAAATAGGAACGTCCGCCGGTTTGACCCAGAAGCAGCGCAGGCCGGCTGCCTCATTCTCAAAGATGAGTTTCCGGCCCCTATCCAGCGCGCCGGGACACCCAAACCCCGCCCGCTCGAACATCCCGCAGACCCTTTCGCCCAGACGTCCCTTGGGCAGGGCAATATTCACCATTGAACTGTCCTTCAACGTTCCTCACCTCGTCCTTCCGCTGTATGGGGTTCAGGGGAATCGGAGGGCGCCTCCCCCGTGCCGGCTCCTGGGGAATCCAGCAGATCCATGTAAACGGCGAAGCCAATGGCGCGTCCCCCCGTGTGTCCCATCCGCCCCATCAGCCGGTCATACTGTCCGCCGGAGAGGACGGCCGCCGGGATGCCGTCGATGAACCCGCGGAACACGAGGCCGTTGTAATAGTTCAGGTTGCTGACGACGGAGAAATCCACATTAAAATTGAAACTGATATCATTTCCCAGAGCGCACAGAATACGCTCAAGCTGATTGAGGCAGTCCAGCGCTGGGGCGCAGCCCGCAAGAGACCTGCGCAGCGCGGGCAGGGCCTCCTGCGGCCGTCCGCAGTGCTCCACGAGTGAGCGCAGGTATTTCGCCTGGCGGGTCTCCGCTCCGCACAGCCGGGTGAGCTCATGGAGGTTCTTCTCCGCCACACACTGGATCAGCGCGGGGCGGGCGGAGCTTTCCATCTCTTCGAGGACGGCGGAGAGGACTCCCAGGTGGGAGACATCCAGCACCCGGGCCCGGGACTCCGCCACAAGGCTCAGGCTCTCCGCCGCGAGGGACAGCACCTCGCGGATACAGGTGTCGTCCACGGCCCCCAGGCACTCCAGCCCCACCTGGGGAATCTCGCGGAACGTGCCGCGCCGGCCCGCCCGCCGCGGGGCGCGGTAGACGTTCTCGTCGTAAAAGATCTTCTGCACGGTGCCGGGCTCAATCCGCACATGCCGGACGATGGACAGGGTGACGTCCGGCTTCAGGGCCATCAGGCGGCCGTCCGTGTCTGTGAAGGTGAGGATGTCCCCTGAGGGCAGAAAATCCCTGTTCTGCGCGTAAAAGTCATATTCCTCAAACTTGCTCATCCTGTAGCAGGTGTAGCCGCAGTGTTCATAGAGCGACCTCAGGGCCAAAATGGCCTGTTCCCCGCCTTTGATTGATGTGATGTCGATGTTCATGCTGTTTGCTCCTCCGTGCCTCCCCGGAAAACTTATGAGATTATGCCGTTATTTTACCAGAGGCGGGAGCAGGTTTGCAGACTGGGCTCAGGAGTGCCTTCGCGCGCTCCGGAAACCCAAGGCGGCGGCCCTGCGAAAAGGGCGTTTCAATGGCTCTTTCTGATATATAATAAAAAGCGCAGCTCTCTTTATTAAATCACTTTATCATGGAGGGATGAGATGATGTCATGAGGAAGAAAATGCTTCATTTCGTTTTGATGCTGCTCTTCGTCGTGGCCGTGGGAAGCTGGATCTACACCAGCGTCCGGGACGAGTTCCTGAAGCAGTCACGCGATGGCCAGCGCCGGACGGTGGAAACTGTCACCGCGGGCTATCCTGCTGATGGGAAGGACGTGGACGGCTGGCTCCGGCGCCTTGCGGCCGATGGCGGCGCAGATTACGAGATCGCGCTGATCGACGGCCTTCCCGCCCCGGGCGAGGAAAGCAGGGCCCGGGGCAACGAGGAACTGTCTGAGCTGTGCAAAACGTCGGCTTCAGACCCGGAGTTCATCAAAGGGGTGGACAACGCCGCCTACGAGGAGATTTACCGCAGCGTGAAAGACTGGAAGGTTGGGGAAAAGGAGCGGTCGCTGTTCTTTGCCCCCGCGCTGAACGGCAGAACCCATGACATCGACGGCGTGCTGGTCTTTGCCTTCGACACCGGTGCGGAGCAGGGCTTCGTCCGGATGCTCAACACCCTCTTCGGCGCGGCGCTGCTGCTCTTCGTCATCGTCATCTGGCAGATGATGCTGAGCCGGGACCCCATTGTGGGCTTTGCGCTGGCCGGGCTGTTCCTGATGGCGCTGACCTTTGTGGCCTACCCGCTCTTTGAGGCCGTGCGCCTCTCCTTCCTCCAGAACGGCCGCTTCTCCCTGGAGATCTGGCGGACAATCCTCACCTCGGAGGGGTATCTGGACGCGCTGATGGGGAGTCTGAAGCTGGGCTGCTGGACGGCGACGGTCTCCACCTTCGTGGGGTTCCTGTTCGCCTTTGCCGTCACCCGCACCAACATCGTCTTAAAAAAGCTCATCTCCACAATGGGCGTTCTGCCGGTCATCTCGCCGCCCTTCTCGCTGACGCTGTCCATCATCCTGCTGTTCGGCAACAACGGGCTGGTGACGCGCTGGCTGGGGATGACGGGCACGGGCTTCACCATCTACGGCCTGCCGGGGCTGGTTTTGGTGCAGACCATGGGCATGTTCCCCATCGCGTTCCTCACGCTCACCGGTGTGCTGCAGGCCATCGACTCCACCTATGAGGAAGCGTCGCTGAACCTCTCGGCCAGCCGCCTCAAGACCTTCACCGCCATCACGCTGCCCCTGGCCGTGCCGGGGCTTCTGAGCGCGTGGCTCCTGGTCTTCACCACGTCGCTGGCGGACTTCGCCAACCCGCTGCTTCTGGCGGGAGACCTGCGGGTGCTGTCGCTGGAGTCATACATCGAAGTGACGGGCATGAACCGTCTGGGCCATGGCGCGGCGCTCTCCATCCTGCTGCTGCTGCCGACGCTGACGGCGTTTCTGGTTCAGCGCTTCTGGGTGGCGAGGAAGTCCTACGTCACCGTCACGGGCAAACCCTCCGGCCGTGTCATGGAGCTGACGACGCCGGGCGTGAGGAAGTGCCTGGCGGGGATTATCTTCTTTATCATTTTCTTCCTTATCATGCTCTACGGGACGATCTTCGCCGGCTGCTTCGTCAAGAACTGGGGCATCGACTACACCTTCAGCCTTGAAAACATCACGGAGGCCATCACCCGCTCACGGGACGCGCTGTTTGACACCGTGACACTGGCTGCGGCCGCCACGCCCATCGCGGGCATCGTTGCCATGATCGCGGCGCTTTTAATTGTCCGGCGGCACTTCCACGGCAAACGGCTGCTTGAGATGCTGCTGATGACGCCCTTTGCCCTGCCGGGCACGCTGGTGGGCATCAGCTACATCCTGGCCTTCAACCACGCGCCCATTATTCTGGTGGGCACCGCGGCCATCATCATCATCAACTACGTCATCCGCGAGCTGCCCGTGGGCATTGAGGGGGGCATCGCCTCCCTGCGGCAGATTGACCCCTCCATCGAGGAGGCGGCAACAGACCTGGGCGCGGACTCTGCCACGGTGTTCCGCACCATCGTCCTGCCGCTGGTGAGACCGGCGTTTCTGTCCAGCCTGTCCTACACGTTCGTGAGGTCCATGACGGCCGTGAGCGCAGTCATCTTCCTGATCTCCGCCCGGTGGTATCACCTGACGGTGCTTATCTACAACTTCTCGGAGAACCTGCGCTTCGGGCTGGCGAGCGTGCTGTCCACCGTGCTGATCATCATCGTGTTTGGGGCCTTTGGGCTGATGAGGCTTCTCGTCCGCGAGAACGAGAACCTGATGAAGAACGTAACCTGATGGGGACGTCCCCTTATTCGGGCTTGACGAATTGGAGGCAGAGATTATGACAGAGACATTGGTAAATGCGGCGGCGAAGTCCGACGGACAGGATGTCCTGGTGCCGGGCGCGGCGCATGGAGGCGCCCGTTCGCGTCCGGCAAAGTCCGTCACGTTTGAGGGAAT
>JAIKZX010000189.1 GCA_024681935.1 Fretibacterium sp. | reverse complement strand
GAAGGGCAAAGCCCTGCCGGGACGAAAGGACGGGTCAGCGTAGAAATGATTTTTTTGAGCGTGCTTTTGGTTTTCTGCATGACGGCAGCGGCCTGGGGCGCGATGACCGATGAGGATTTTGCCGGCCTCTGCAAAAAAGGCTCTGTTCAGGAAATCCGGAACGCCCTGCTGAAGGAGGCCAATATCAACGCGAAGGACGAGGACGGCTGGACGGCGCTGATGGCCGCCGCTGCGAACAATAAGCCGGAAGTCGTCTCCCTGCTGCTGAAGGCCGGGGCAGACGTCAACGCAATGGACCAATACGGCGGGTCAGCGCTGATGGCCGCCGCCGCGAACAACAGGAACCCGGAGGTTATCTCCCTGCTGCTGAAGGCCGGAGCTGACGTCAACGCGGAGATCGCGTCCGGCCTTTTTGAGGGCATGACGGTGCTGATGGTGGCCGCAGCGAACAACAGCAACCCGGAGGTTATTTCCCTCCTTCTTCAGGCCGGGGCAGACGTGGGCACAACAATCAGGAGCGGTTATTTTGAGGGCGGGACGGTGATGATGTTTGCCGCCGCGAGCGGCACCCCGGAGATTATCTCCCTGCTGCTGGAGGCCGGAGCAGACGTCCACGCAAAGAACAAGGGCGGCATGACAGCTCTGGATTACGCGCGGGAGAAGGGCAACACCCCCGTGATTCAGCTGCTGAAGGAGGCTGGAAGAACGCACGCCGAAGACTCCTACCAGCTTGGCATCAAATACATCACCGGCGACGGCGTGGAGACGGATGAGCAGAAGGGCGTTGAGCTTCTCCGCAGGGCCGCCGGTCTGGGACACCCGAAGGCAAAGTCTGCGCTGAAACTTTTTGAATAACCTGAGAATATGGCCGCGTCAAGGGGAAAGGACAGTTCAGCATGAGAAAAACGTTGTTGAGCGTACTGCTGATTATCTGCCTGAAGACGGCAGCCTGGGGCATTAAGACGACGGAGGATTTCATCCACCTCTGCGAAAAAGGGACCGTTCAGGAAGTCCAGAACGCGCTGCAGAAGGGGGCCAACCCCAACGCCATGGACGAGGACGGTCTGACGGCGCTGATGGCGGCCGCCGATTCCAACAGTCCGAAAGTCGTCTCCCTGTTGCTGGAGGCCGGCGCCGACGTCAACATGAAGAATAAGGAAAGCAGGACGGCGCTGATGCAGGCCGCCATGTGGAACAGGAACCCGGAGGAGATTCTCTCCCTTCTGCTGAAGGCCGGGGCCAACATCAACGAAAAGGACCAATTCGGCGGAACGGCGCTGATGCAGGCCGCCAGGTACAATAAAAAACCGGAAGTTATCTCCCTGCTGCTGAAGGCCGGGGCCGACGTCAACGTGCAGGATAAAAAAGGCCGGACAGCGCTGATATGCGCCGCCAAATACAATGAAAACCCCCAAATTTTCTCCCTGCTGCTGGAGGCCGGAGCCGACGTCAACGCAAAGACCCGGAACCGGGGGACAGCGCTGATGTGGGCCTCTCTGAGACAGTGCCCGGAAGTTATTTCCCTGCTGCTGAAAGCCGGGGCCGAGGTCAACGCCAAAGCCAGGGACGGCCGGACGGCGCTGATGCTGGCCGCGGCGAACAACATGACCCCGGAAGAGATTTCCCTGCTGCTGGAGGCCGGGGCCGACGTCAACGCGAAGATCGGGACGGGCCATCTGAATGGCGGGACAGCGCTGATGTTTGCCGCGGCGAACAACAAAACGCCGGAAGCCGTCTCCCTGCTGCTGAAGGCCGGAGCCGACGCGGACGCGAGGGATAACAACGGCCGGACAGCGCTGATGTATGCCGCCCAATATAATGAAAACCCGGAATTTATCCCTATTCTGCTGAAGGCCGGGGCCGACGTCAACGCGAAGGACGACGACGGCAGAACGGCCCTTGACCATGCGCGGAAGAAGGGCCACAGGGGCGCCGTCCGGCTGCTGGAGGAGGCCCTCAAGTCCCCGGCCCGCTGAAGGGGACCGCCCGTCGGCATGATCCTCCCCGTGATATAATGTATCCACTTCGAATCACGGACGGAAGGACTTGTCCAGCAGGGTGATTTTTTGAAGTCTGCTGTTTATCTCTGACGGCGGGAGCCGGGTTCCTCTGAAGGTCACCGGCGGTGAGCCCTGCCGAAGAGCATAATCAGGCGTTTACCCCGCAGTTCAGGGGCGTTTTGAGGTCCCCGCGGGCTGTGGGAGATTATCTGGATACTCAAAGGAGCGGTTTGAACATGAAGAAATTTTTACTTGCGCTGTTGCTGGTTGTATTCACGGTTGGAATGGCCCTGACGGCCTCTGCTGCCACTCAGAATTTTGATCTTTACAACATGACGGGCAAGATAATGGTTTCCCTGTATATCGGCCCGTCGGGGGGGAACAGCTGGCGTTCTGAGGACGAGCTGGGCGATTTCGCCCTGGACCACGGAGCCGCGGTCGCGATTGAGTTCGATCCGTGGGACGTCGCGCGGTACTGGGACATCTTCGTCGAGTTCAACGACGGCAGCGCACTGGAGTATGACCATTTCGACCTGTTCTCCATCTCAAAGATCACGCTGAAGAAGGGCGGCGTGGCCGTGTGTGAGTGAAGCCTGTCCTTTCCGTCCCCGCGGCTCCGGCTGCGGGGATTTTTTTATGGATTGGCCCGGACCGCTGAAAGGGGTTTTTCGGAAACGCGGGGTTCAGGAATCCCCCTGAGCCCGGATCAGATACTCCTTCACGGCGTTTTTCGCCACAGGGTAGCGGCCCGTGATCCCCTGAACGGTCTCCTTCACCGTTTTGCCGGCCTCCCGCAGGGCATCCGCCTCAGCGCGCCATTTCTCCTCAGAGGCCGCCGCCGCTGCCTCAGGGGAGCAGCCCTCCACCACCAGAACCATCTCCCCCTTCAGCCCCGACTCAAGGCGCGCCACAAGCTCCGTCAGCGGCCCGCGCAGGGCCTCCTGATACACCTTGGATATCTCCCGCACGAGGGCCGCGTTCCGGTCGCCCAGGACCTCCCGCATCTCCGCCATCTGACGCACCGCCTTGTGGGGCGAGACGTAGAAACACAGCGTCCAGGGCAGCGGGGCCAGGGACTGAAACAACTTTGCGCGTTCCCCCGGCTTCTCCGGGGGGAAGCCGAAGAACAGGAACGGGTGGGGCGTGAGCCCGGAGAGCAGCACCGCCGGCAGCACGGCGGAGGGGCCCGGCAGGGCGTCCACCTCCAGCCCCTCGTCCAGCGCGCGCCGCAGAAGGATCCAGCCGGGGTCGGAGATGCCCGGCGTACCCGCGTCGCTGATGACGGCAACGCGCTTTCCCTCCCTCAGCGCCTCCAGAAGGCGGGGCAGGCAGCGGTTCTCGTTGTGCAGATGAAAGGGCACCAGCGGGGCAGAAATGCCGTAGTGCTTCAGCAGAACGGATGACGTGCGGGTGTCCTCGCAGGCGATCAGGTCCGCCTCACGCAGAACGCGCAGAGCCCGCAGGGTGATGTCCTCAAGGTTGCCGATGGGGGTTGGAATGAGCGTCAAAGGCATGGGTTCTCCTTCTCTCTAAAGGCCCTCCGGCTCATAGGCGCGGAGGAGGTCCGGTGTGTACTCTCCGTTCCCGTCCGTCACGAAAAGAGGAGGCTCGACGGTCAGGCCCTCCCCCCCGGCCTTCACGCACTCAATGAGGAAAAGGTTGGAGGGGCTTTCCCGGCGCGGGTGCACAAGACGCAGACGCTTGGGAACCAGCCGGCGGGCCAGCAGAAAGCTCATGAAGGGGGCCAGGCGGTCTGTGCGGAACACGGCAAAAAGCCGGCCATGGTCCTTCAGCAGGCGCGACGCGGCCGCGGCGATGTCCCCCAGGTCACAGCAGACCTCCCCGCGGGTGCCCCCATGGCGGGCGATGGAGCGCGAAGGGATGGGGCTGACCCGCCCGCGGGGCTCCTGTTCATGTCCCAGAGCCTCGTAGGGCGGGTTGACCACCACCCCGTCAAAGGACTGAGCCGGGAGGAGCGACGGATCCCGCAGGTCGCCGCAGAGAAAAACCACCCGGTCCTCCAGGCTGTTCTCCGCGCGGTTTCGCTCGGCCAGGCGGACCAGCTCGGGCTGGATCTCCACCCCGACGATGGAGAAGGGGGCAGGGAACCGCCGCGCCAGCATCAGGGAGACGGCCCCCGTCGCCGCCCCCAGCTCCACGAAGCGGTGCCGCCGCGCCCGCAGACGCACCCACGCGGCCAGCAGCACGGTGTCCATGCTGACCCGCGGACCGTTCCGCGGCTGCCACAGCTTCAGCTGCCCATAGAGGATATCGTCACGCGTCGCTCCGTCCACCGCCTCCGGCCCCCCCTTTCTTAAAGCTATAGCATACCACAGCGGCAGGCGCCGACGCGAGACTCTCCTATTCGCGCAAAATCGGGTATGATATAGCGGTAAGACGGCGCGGCCCGGATTCCGCGGGGCGGCAGCGTCATCATTATTGAGGAGGGTGAAGAAAGTGTTTGTAAACGCAAAGGAAATGCTGGTGAAGGCGAAGGCCGGGCATTATGCCGTCGGGCACTTCAACATCAACAATCTG
Source organism: Fretibacterium sp. (assembly GCA_024681935.1). Taxonomy (GTDB): domain Bacteria; phylum Synergistota; class Synergistia; order Synergistales; family Aminobacteriaceae; genus JAFUYV01. Next base: position 779 of record JAIKZX010000189.1, on the reverse strand, counting down.
GAGTGGACAAAGTGCGTCCTTCAGACGGCTCAGGAGCTGAACGCCCCCGTTATCCTCGGGGTCTCCGAGGGCGCGGGGAAGTACATGGGCGGCTTTGGAACGGTGGCCGCCATGGTCCGGGCCATGGACAGCGAGCTGGGGATCACGGTTCCCGTGGCGCTCCATCTGGACCACGGCACCTACGAGGGCGCGTACAAGTGCATCAAGGCCGGGTTCTCGTCCATCATGTTCGATGGCTCCCACTACCCCATCGCGGAGAACCTGGAGAAGACGAAGGAGCTGACCCACGCGGCCCACGCCCTGGGGCTTTCCATTGAGGCGGAGGTCGGGGCCATCGGCGGCGAGGAGGACGGCGTCATCGGCATGGGCGAGTGCGCCGACCCGGAGGAGTGCAAGGTCATCGCCGACCTGGGCGTCGATATGCTGGCAGCGGGCATCGGCAACATCCACGGCAAATACCCCGCCAACTGGAAGGGGCTTTCCTTCGAGACGCTGGCCGCGGTTCAGAAAAAGACCGGGGAAATGCCCCTGGTTCTGCACGGCGGAAGCGGCATCCCCGAGGACATGATCAAAAAAGCCATCAGCCTCGGCGTGTCAAAGATTAACGTTAACACGGAGTGCCAGCTTGCCTTCGCGGAGGCCACCCGCAAGTACATCGAGGCAGGCAAGGACCGGGAGGGCAAGGGCTTTGACCCCCGCAAGCTCCTCGCGCCCGGCGCGGACGCCATCAAGGCGACGGTGAAGGCGAAGATGGAACTCTTCGGCTCCGTGGGGAAGGC
>JAIKZX010000186.1 GCA_024681935.1 Fretibacterium sp. | reverse complement strand
ATTCTGATGGCCGCTCTGGCTGTGGTGCTGCTGATGACGGGCGGACTTCAGAACCTCCAGACGGTCTCCCTGACCGCCGCTCCGCCCTTCGCAATCATCATGGTCTGCTCCTGCGTCTCCCTCTGGAAATCCCTCTGCCGGGACGAGCTTGAGGGGAAGCTGTAACGGAATCCCGCGGGCGGAAGCATCGCCCATGATATGATTTCAGCGGATTGGGGAGTCCCCCCCTATAAGCGGGAATCGAAGCAGGGGGGCTGAGGCTCCCCTGCTTTTTTGGAAAACAGAGAGGCTCTTGCGCAAGTAAGGGAGGAGATTCACCATGGAACCCCTGCTGCTTCTTTTTACCCACGAGCTGCCCTGCTGGGACGAGGAGACGGTCCTTCTTGCCGGAGAGAACCCCGGCGGGCTGAGGGCGCTGACGGAGAGGGGGGATTTAATGCCCCTGGCCTCCGGTTACGTTCTGACGCCCCGGGGCGTCCGCACGCGGGAGCGCGTGTCCCTTGAGATTGGAGTTCCCGCGCCCTCTGCCGGGGAAGTGCTGATTGACACGGCCCGGGCCCGTGAGGCACTGGAGCTCAACCGCATGACCCAGCTCATCGACCGGGCCTTCGTGACGGACTGGGGAATCAAGGAGACGACCGTCCGCGAAACCTTTCCTGTGACCCCCTGCCTGCCGGACGAGGAATACTTCAGGATCGAAGGGGGAAAAATACGGGCCGTCTGGCCGGAGGCTCCCCTCGTGAAGTCCTTTGTCCAGGCTTTTCCGCACTGGAATTTTGAAGCGCGGAAACTCCCCGCCCCGGGCCAGAGGGGCCTTGACCGCTGGGCTGAAACGAACCGCGCACCCAGCGGGACCCTGACCGTCGACCTTGTGCTGCGGAGCCGCGCCGACTTCAATCATTACCGAAAATTTGACCCGGTGGAGGGCGACGTCTTTAAAATCGTCGACGTTGACCCCCTCTTCGTCCAGAGGGTCCCCGGACGGCCTGAAGAATTGCTGCCCTTCATCGGGAAGTTCCACATCTTCCTGATGGAACAGCGGCGGGTCTACATCCCCGGCTGGTTTGACTTTGATCACTCCGACCAGGAGGACTGGACCATGCTCTGCCTCGTCACGGACACGGAGGCGCAGCTGGACAGCCTGACATCCGTCATCCGGCGCTGGGGGCACGACCTCATCGACCCGGCGAACCCGCTGTACCTCATCGGCACGAGCATTGAGCGCATGAGGAACCAGAAGGAGCAGAAGCGCACAATCTACGACTGGTTCCAGGAGGAGACGGTCCGTATTCTCCGCCCCGACGCGCCGGATGGAGAATAGCGCCCGCCCCTGTACACTCGCGGTTCAGCGCGTTCGGCCGCAATCACGTCATTGTCCCCATGGGGATGATTTGAGGACATTAGAGAGGACATCAGATCAGGAGGACGGTTCCCTTTGAGCGGGTGTGCCCCGGCGGCCTCATTCCCCGGCTGATGGGAATCTGTAATGTCAGGGAGGGGGGAAGTTCTTCCTTTTGATATAATGACAGCGATGAAATCGATGTGCCGAGGAGATTGAGTTTTGACCTTTGAACTGATGACCAATGGAACCCTGGCGAAACTGCCGCAAAATGCCCAGCCGGAGGCCGTGTCCCTCCCGGAGGGGCCTTCTGTGCTGTTGCTTCTGCCGCACAATCGCTACCTTCTGGGGACGGCAGGCGACGGAGACCATTCTGAGCGCTGGGTATGGGGCAGGCCGGGCGGCAAGCCGCAAGAGGTTTTTCTTTACAGTGGGGAGGCTCTGACCCTTTCCCAGGATGCGCTGCCTTCCATACACCTCTCCGGGGAGACGGTGTCGCGCCTCAAGTGTGAGCTTCTGTCCCAGACGGTGCCGCCTGGGGAGCATCTGTCGACTGCGATTATCCTCAGGAGCTTCATGAAGGATCACGCGGCTTTTGCGGAGGGGGTCTCCTTTCAGGATGAGGAAACTTTCGCCCGCTGTATGGAGGAAGATGAGGTTCTCCTCAAGGCCTATTGGGCTGTCCGTTTTGCATTGGCTCATGGAGAGTTTGACGCTGCGGCGCGCCTGAAGCTCTGGCTTAAGGCGGGGCCGGGACTGTTTGAAGGGCATGACCCCCGGCCGAGGGTCTGGTTCTCCCTTCAGGACCTCCCTTGTGAGGCTGATATCCAGGAGCTGGAATCCCTGCTCTTCTCCCGCGAGGACCTCCAGCACATGGTTGCTCAGCGGATTTCCCCGCTTTTGCTCTTCAACCCCCGCTCCGGCTACCTGATTCTCGCCCGTTTTGGCAGACAGGGGGCCCCTGCCTCCCGTGACGCGCTGCCCGCCAGCTTCCTCGTGTGGGCGTTTGTGCCTCCGGCGCTCTGGACGGAACTGCGGGAGAGACGGAAACTGCCCGTCCATGAGGTGCTCCTGGCCTTATGGGGACAACATGATGTGGAACGCGCCCTGGAGGAACAGTCGCGTTACGCCCCGCTCGTCCCCCGGAGAAATTGAGAAGTGTGTTGTGGTATCATGATAGTACTTGTGTGGTACGGGGGGGCAGCCCAGATTGAAGATTATTTTTTCCGGGGTCAGCAAGGTCTTCGAGCCCGATATCATTGCTCTGAGGGATATCAACCTCAGGATTGAGAAGGGAGAGTTCGTCTACGTCATTGGAGCCACGGGGTCTGGGAAGTCGACATTTCTCAGGCTCATCACGCGTGAGCTCCTCCCGACGCGTGGCATAGTCGCTGTCGGTAATAATAATCTGCGCGGGATGCGACGGGCGGATATCCCCTTTTACCGGCGGGATATCGGGCTGGTTGCCCAGGACTTCAAGCTGATTCCCACACTGACCGTCTACGAAAACATTGCCTTCGTGATGGAGGCCATGGCTGTTCCTTCAAAGATTGTGTCGTATCGTACAAACGAAGTCATCGAGCAGGTGGGGCTCTGGCGCCGCCGCTTCATGAAGCCGTCCCAGCTCTCCGGCGGGGAGCAGCAGCGTGTAGCCATTGCGCGCGCTCTGGCGAACTCCCCTTCGTTGTTCATTGCCGACGAGCCCACGGGCAATCTGGACTACCGCACGGCATCGGACGTCATGAAGATACTCTACGCCATCAATGCCGCCGGCGTCACGGTTGTGATGTCGACGCACAATCAGAACATCGTCAACTCCTGTCGCCAGAGGGTCCTTGAGCTGGCGGGCGGACGGCTTGTTCGTGACGAAGTGTCAGGGGGGTATTTCTGTCAATGACTACCCTTAAATATGTCCTTCGCGATATGGGACGCCTCGTCGTCAACCATTGGGTTTTGGGGTTGCTGACGCTTATCACTGCTGCCGTGATGCTCTGGATTCTGGGCATGACTACGCTTTTTTCCCTCAACGTGCAGAACCTTCTCTCCCGGCTGGAGAGCGAGCTGACCATCCAGGCCTACGTTAAGAAGGGCAGTGATGTGGAGAGTGTTTCGAAGAAGATACAGTCGCTGGACTCCGTCTATGCTCTCAAAGCCTACTCGCCTGCAGAGTCTTTGGCGAGACTTCAGGAGAAGATGGGAAGTCAGTCTCCATCAGGAGACTCCTCTTCCGCCCGCACGCTGGATCTGATGGGCGACAACCCCATCCCGTGGAACTTCGAGATTCATGTCAGGGAGGCAGGACAGGTCGAGTCCCTTGTACGCACGCTGTCCGCCATGCCGGAGATTGAGGATGTTGTCTATGCCGGAATGGTCGTCCAGAGGATATCGGCGCTCTCTGAAGTGTCCTCCCATGTCGCGCTCATTATGTTTGTCCTCTCCGTCGTCATCACGGCCCTGGTCGTCTACAATACCATTCATATCTCTCTCTACTCCCGGCGGGAGGAGATTGGCATCATGTACCTCGTCGGGGCGACAAGGACCTACATTGCCACGCCCTTTGTCCTTGAGGGGACGCTGCTGGCCTTTCTGGGGGCGCTGATTGCCGTGGCGGGGATTGTCCTGACCTACTTTCCCAGTATTGTCCTGCTTCAAAGCAACCTGCCCTTCCTGTCGACGAGCCTCATCGGGGACACGCATATCATCGGGCGGTTCTGCATCCTTCTGGCCGGGTTTGGGGCAACGCTGGGCTGGGTCTGCAGCTATCTCGTCGTGGCGCGCTTTATGCACGCTGTGACGCAGCCGGAGTGAGAAAACGTTCCAATGATGAAAAAATTATTCTGCTGGCTGTTTATATTATGTCTTCTGACGACTCCTTTCCGCGTTATGCCCGCGCTGGGGGCGAGTACCCTCGACAAGCGCATTGAGGCTGAGGAAAAAAAACGAAAGGAGCTGTCCCGGAAGATTGCCGGGTACCGCAAAAGCATCAAGGAAATGGGCTCCAAGGTGGAAAGCCTGCTGGATAAGATTGACACGCTCAAACAGGATGAGAGTGTGGCCGGGCAGGAACTTGCCGTGTTGGAACTCCAGAACCGAAAGCTCCAGGACGACCTTGCAGTCCTGAATAAGGCAATGTCCGGGGAACAGAAGAAGATTGACGAGCTGACGGGGCAGATGAAGCGCCGGCTTGTCGACATGTATAAATATGGGGCCTCGGAGGAGATGAACCTCGTCATTGCCTCGGAGAACGTCTTTGAGGCCAGCCGTGCCGTCCACCTTCTTCAGGTCATCGCGCGTCACGACGCCTACCTGCTCTCTCAGCTTCAGGACCGCTATCAGAACATGAATCTTTCCCGCACAACGATGGACATTCAGCGCGCGCAGCTGAGGGAACAGAGCCAGGCGCTCCAGGCACAGCGAAACAAATACCAGCGCACGATCAATGAGACCAACACCTTCATCAGCAGCATTCAGAAACAGAAGGCCCTGGCGGAGAAGGCATCCCGCGAGACGGAGGAGGCTCAGAAGGCCGTGGGGCGCACCATCACGACCCTGATGCAGCGCAAGAAGGAGCAGCAGAACGCCCAAAAGAAGAAAACGGGCGGCAAGGCCTCTCACAGCGGCGCGGACTACCTGGCGGGCAGGGGGCGCGGTTCAATGTTCGACTGGCCGGTCAGGGGAAAGATAACAAGCCAATACGGGCAGCGCATTCATCCTGTTTTTAAGACGAAGATTGTGCATTCCGGCCTTGACATCGCTGCGCCGGCCAACACTCCGGTTAAGGCGGCGGCGGCGGGGGAGGTCCTTTTCGACGGCTGGCTGAGAGGCTATGGACAGGTGCTGATTCTTGACCACGGCAGGAACTACACCACGGTGTACGCGCACCTCAACTCCACCTCCGTGAAGGAAGGGCAGGTAGTCAAGGCGGGCTCGGTTATTGGGCAGGTGGGCAAGACTGGGACGGCCACGGGCTATCACCTTCACTTTGAGGTCCGGGTGAACGGTGTGACGAAGAACCCAATGAATTACCTGAAACGATGAGGCGGCTGGGCTCCCTCCTTTCCGTGGCGCTGCTGGCGGTCATTCTTTGTGTATTGGGGACGGCCTGTGCCGGCGTGTCCGCGGGTCCGGACCCGAATAACCTGATCGATATTCAGGAGAGGGCGCAGAAGGACCTGACCCGGAAGGCAGGGAAGTACAGCGAGGAGGCGAGGCAGAAGGCCAGAGAATCGCAGAGCCTTCTGGAACAGCTGAATGCCCTGCGTCAGGAGGCTGCGGAAGCCCAGGCGCAGGTGAATCGTCTTGAGAAGGAGGGCAAACGCCTGAAGGAGCAGAGCGCTGCGCTCAGTCAGGACATCACGAAGGCAGGCGGCGAATTGTCCCGCCTTGCCGCCCGGCTGGGGACAAGGGTTGTCGATATATACAAGTACAGTTCACAGGAGGGGATGAATATTTTCCTCTCCGCCAGGAACGCCCACGATGTGCTGACGGCGACTTACATGTTGGGCCGCCTCGTCCATCGGGATCAGGATCTTATCCGGGAACTTGTAAAAAAGTCGGCGAGTCTGACCCGGTCCCGCGCGGCGCTGGAGGAAAGCCAGGCGCAAGTGCAGCAACAGGCTGCAGAACTAAGGAAACGCCGCGCCGGTCTCGATGAGACGATACGGAAGACGGATGCCCTTCTGAAGGATATCAGGAGACAGCAGAGGAAGGCCGAGGCCGCAGCGCGGGAGCTGGTCCAGGCCCAGCAGGAATTGGGAAATCGGATTATTGCGCTCAGGAAACAGCGTGGAACGTCGTCTTTGCTGCCTTCAAAACTGCCTCAGCCACAAACCCCCTCTCCTCAGACGGAGCCCCTTGGCAAGATGCCTCCAGCGCCGGTGCCGCCGGAAAAACGCCTGCAGACTTACACCTGGCTCCCCAGGGGGGCAGCCCTGGAATGGCCAGTCCGTGGAGCCATCACAACGCCCTTTGGTTCGCGGGTCCATCCCGTGTTTCGGACAAAGGTGTTTAACTCGGGGATTGATATCAGGGCAGCTTCCGGAACCCCGGTGCGGGCAGCCGGTCCGGGTGAGGTGTTGTTCCGGGGATGGCTGCGCGGTTTTGGACAGGTTGTTATCATCGACCACGGCAGGGATCTCTCCACAGTTTACGGGCATCTTGCCACGACGGCCGTCAATGAGGGGGACGCTGTACGGGCGGGGAGCATCGTTGGAACAGCAGGAAACAGCGGTACAAACACGGAGCCCGGGCTGCATTTTGAGGTCCGGAGCAGCGGGACGGCCCGGAACCCGCTGAACTATCTCAAAAAAATTCGGAGGAGTCTGCGTCGGCATAATTTGCGCATTTGCGGTATACTTCTTTCGAATATAGAAATACATGGAAGACAGAGGATGGTGGGAGCTCAGTGGAGAAGGAACGGATAGGCAAAGGCGGACTGTGGACAGGCGCCTTGGGACTCTTGGCGGGTTTTGTGTTGGGCAGCGTCGTCTTTATGATGTGCGGCGCGGCTGAAGAAGGGACGGACCCCGGGGAAAAAGACCTCTTTAAGGCCTGGGGCCCTGTCACGGCGGAGGCGGCAGAACTCTCGGACTTTGACCGGGTGTCTCCTTTCAGCGTTCGCTCCCTCTGGCTCATGCGTCAGGCGCGCTATATTATCGAGAGCTACCAGGTGGATGCAGAGACCAAACCGGCCTCCGAGGAGGACCTTGTCCACGGGGCAGTGAAGGGCATGGTGGAGGCGTGGAAGGACCCTTACACGCGCTTCGTTACGCCGCCGCAGCTCAGGGATGAGGAGATCGAAATGGAGGGCCGCTATGGCGGTCTGGGGATGTACGTCGGGGACCGGGACGGGCAGATTCTGATCATCAGCCCGATGGAGGATTCCCCGGCGGAGCGTGCCGGGCTGAAGCCAAAGGACCAGATTGTGAAGGTGGATGACGAGGTCGTCATTGGCTGGAACTCTGAGCGTGTGGTTCAGCGCCTGCGGGGTGAACCGGACACAAAGGTCTCAATCTGGGTTCGCCGCGAGGGCGAGGATGAACTTCTGAGTTTCGATGTCACACGCGAGATCATCAAGCTTAAGAGCGTCCGCTACCAGATGCTTTCGGACGATATCGGCTACCTCAAGCTCACGCAGTTCAAGCAGAAGACGGACGATGAGGCCCGGAATGCTGTCAGTGACATGATGCGCCAGGGCGCAAAGGCTATGGTACTTGACCTCCGAAACAACGGGGGGGGGTTGCTGGACGCCTCGGTGAAGATTGTGAGCATGTTTGTGAAGGATGGCCTTGTCGTGGAGACGCGCGGCCGGGCCGAGAGGGCGAACGAGAAGTACTTTGTTGACCCGGCGCTCCATCTGACCGATATGCCCATGACCGTTTTGATCAACGGTGGCAGCGCCAGCGCCTCGGAGATTGTGGCGGGTGCGTTGCTGGACCGGGGGCGGGCCGTCCTGGTGGGAGAGAAGAGCTTCGGCAAGGGGTCTGTCCAGACCCTCTTCCCTCTGACGGATGGTTCGGGGCTCTACGTCACCATCGCACGCTACTATACGCCCTCCGGCCGCGTCATTGACCACGTGGGGCTTGATCCGACCATTGAGGTGAAGGGAGAACCCGAAAAGGATATGTCGAAGGATGCCCAACTTCAGCGGGCCATTGCGGAGGTCAAAAAGACGCTTCGATCCTCTCGAAAAAAATAGATATTGAACGGATTTATAGCGAGGAGGCAGCATCTTGAATAATAAGAACGTAGATTTGCTTGTTGGTGCCCAGTGGGGGGACGAGGGAAAGGGAAAGGTCGTCGATCTTCTGGGAGCGGATGTGGACGTGTTTGTCCGCAGTCAGGGAGGAGCCAATGCGGGGCACACGGTCATCGTGGAAGGCCAGAAGGTCGTGTTTCACCTGCTCCCCTCCGGAATGCTCTATCCGGGAAAGCTCTGCGTGCTGGGCAACGGACTGGTTATCGATCCGGAGCAGTTCTTAAAGGAGACGGCGGAGCTCGAGTCCAGAGGGCAGGCATGCGCGCGCCTTGCTGTCAGTCCTCACGCCCACGTCGTGATGCCCTACCACAAGCTTTTGGACCGTCTTCAGGAGCAGGCACGGGGCAAAGGCCGTAAGATCGGCACGACGGGACGCGGCATCGGCCCTTGCTATGTGGACAAGTACACGCGCTGCGGGCTGAGGATTGAGGACCTCCTTGATGCGGATATTCTTCGTGAGCGTCTGGTCCCTCTGCTGGAGGAGAAGAACCAGATACTGACCCGTCTGTATAACGAAAAGCCTCTGCCCTTTGATGAGATTTACGAGCCGGCCCGCGAGTGGGGCAAGGCCCTTGCTCCCTACGTTGATGACACGATGATGCTCCTTCGCAAGGCTGTCGACGGAGGACAGCACATCCTTCTGGAGGGGGCCCAGGCTGCGCTGCTGGACATTGACCACGGGACCTATCCCTATGTCACCAGCTCCTCCACATGCGCGGCGGGAGCCTTCACGGGGACGGGGCTTGCCCCGAATGACCTGAATCGGATAATCTCCGTGGTCAAGGCCTACACGACCCGCGTCGGTGAGGGGCCCATGCCCACCGAGGACTTTGGAGACGACGGCGAGAAGCTGCGCCAGCAGGGCGGCGAGTTTGGCGCCACGACAGGCCGCCCGCGCCGTTGCGGCTGGCTGGATTTGGTGGGGCTGAAGTATGCGACGGCCCTGAACGGGGCGGATACCATCGCGCTGACGAAGCTGGACGTCCTGACGGGCATGGGGGGCATCAAGGTCTGTGTGGCCTATGATTATAACGGCACTCGTCTGGACTGCTATCCCACGGACACGCGCGTTCTGGAAGAGGTCAAGCCCATTTACGAGACTCTGCCCGGCTGGATGGAGGATATCTCTGGCTGTCGGAAGTTCGAGGAGCTGCCTGCGGCGGCCCAGGACTATGTGCGTTACATTGAGCGGGAGCTGGGTGCGCCTGTGAAGTTGGTGGCCGTGGGCCCCGACCGCGCTCAGACGATTGACCGGGGCATGAGGGACTGAGTTCCCTGTACATCCCTGAAATACGCTTCTGCAGTGCGGAGGACCTTCCCGCCCTTATGGAGTTGAACAGTCTGTCCCCCTGCCCATGGCCTGAATCGGTCATGGTGGGGGATTTTGATGAGAACTCCAGTCCGGGAGTCACCTACCTTGGGGCGTTTGCCACGGGGCCGTCTCAGGCTCTTTTGGGTTATGCAGTCCTGGGGCGTGAAAAAGGCGACGGGCTCCTGATGGCGCTTATCGTGCGGCTGGAGCACCGCCGGCGGGGGATTGGTTCCCAGCTCCTGATGGCCGTTGGCGATTGTGCCTCCTATCTTGGTTTTGACCGTCTGCGCCTTCGTGTCCGAAAATCCAACGTTCCGGCCATTGCTCTCTACGAGGGGATGTCCTTTGTGCAGCGGTCGGTCTCACGGAAGTATTACGCCAACGGGGAGGACGCGATTGTGATGAGCGCACGGCTGCCTTTAATGGCCAAAGCATGAGGGTCTATATTCCCTTTGACGACGGTTCGTCAGTATCCTTTGACGGTGAAAATTTCACTGTGCATGGGCGGCCTCTGGACATTGACGCGGACCTGAGCGGGCCGCAAAACTGCAAGGCGGAGAAGGCCTGGAGAGAGGAGTGGGAGGCGCTTGTGCGTGCCCTGGAGTCCGCATGGCGTCGCCAACGCGATAAGGAAAAACAGGCGGAACGAAAACAGATTTATAATAACCGTTCCGCCCACGATGAGGGAGACGGCTCAATAGTATAAGGATAATAAAAAGCAGGCCCCTCCGCATGGAGGGGCCTTTTTTTGCGAAAAAGAGGAAGAGCCTCAGAAGCGCCTGAACTCATAGGCTGCAAACTGGGCGATGAGGTGGAGAGAGGCCAGCTGCGATTTGTCCAGTGTGATGCGATGCAATGCATCCGACCCCAGAATAAGCATCCCCACCAGGGAAGTGTCGTCGCAGATGGGGAAGAGGTAGTGCATGGAGGCGACTCCGGTCCACGGGCAGCCAGCGAGACCCCAGCTTTTGAATATCAGGTCGGGATTGCCCTCTTCCAGATTGTAGGATATTTCCGGGACCTGATCCGCCGGGATGGGAGCGGGGGCGGGCAGGAGTGCCGGGTCTGCGTCTACCTTGATCCGCCCGGAGCGCTTATCCGCCATGATATAGCCCTGGCGGGCCTTGTCCCACACAGCCAGGATGCACTCCGGCAGGCGGCACTGCTCAACGAAGATATCCACCAGCAGGGAAAGGAAACGGTCCTCTGTCCCCGCGGATTTGAGTATCTTCAGCACGTTGGAGAGAGAGAGGACGGTGAACTCTCCCCGGGAGATGTACGAGGCGGCCTGCTGGTTTTGCAGCCGCAGATTGTTGATGACAATGGCACGAACAGCGAGGTTCCCCAGCAACTCCATGAAGTTGATCATCTGGGCATCGGGCAGAGTATCCCACGTCATGCGGCAGAAGAGGCGGGTCTCCCCTTCTGTGACAGGCAGAACGATTTCATAGGGAGCCTCGTTATGCGTAATCACCGGGGTCGGCGGAAGAATGGGCTCCGCGTAAATCCCCCTGCGCTCCGGGATGTCCTCGGCCTTGCCATTGAACACGGTAAGATAGCTTCCCTGGTCCTTGAACACGACCACGGTCTTTGGGAACAGACTCTCGTGAAGAACGTCCGTGAGGAACGCTGCAAAATATTGAAGAGGCATCGGCTCAAAGATGGAGGCCAGGGTGCTCTTCGTTGCCAAAATCATGTAGGAGAGGCGCGAGAGCTGTTTTTCTGTCTCGTCAATCCTCTGAACTGTGCGCCAGATTCTTACCAGACCGGCGTAGGAGTGCAGCTCGTCCACAAGCGAACTCTCCGGCTCCTTCTTCATAAGAAGATACAGTTCCCAATGCGATCCCCGCATGCGGATGACAAAAGGCCATGTCTCATTGCCCTTCGCCTGCTCAACCTCAAACGCAACGAGGGGAGGGTTTGTGGAGAAAAGGGAGTGAATATGAAGGTCCTTGTCCTTGATTATCAGAGAATCAGGAACAAGCCCTACGGCATCCAGAACCTGGAAATCCTCCCCACTGGGTTCCACCACCAGGGTAGGCAGGTCCTTTGAGCCGAGAAAATCCGTCAGAAGCTTCAATGCACCTCCCGAAACGATAAAGTCTATTTGACTGTAAAGATCTTCCATGGGCAGCTCACCTCCAGCCAGAATAACAACTGCTCTCTGCACAGGGCCGTTGCCCTTTCCCTTCCCAGAAAGCACACCGCTTATATTTTATCTCTTTTTCTCCGTAAAAGCGACAGTTCAAAGCAAATATTTCTGACTTTACAGGGAGACACTGTTTCTGCATGCGAGGCGCTTTGGGGAAAGACGCCTTCATTTGGCATGGAATGTCCCCCGGAGTGGCGTCTGTCATGGGGCTTAAACAAAAGGCTCTTCTTCAATAAATATTAGATTTCCCCATGAATTGTTCAGAGCAGGGAGAGTGAAACCTCCGGCGGGAGCAGCGGGGTAAAACTGCCCGAGACTCTTGAGATGAGGCCTGAACACTCAATAATTATGTAAAAAGGTCCGGAAGACTGGGGAAGGAAAGGAGCTTGACAGGGAGAAAGAAGGGAGTATAATGTTCTCTGTTGCGCGCCGGACAGGGGCGCAGAGCCGAAGGGCAAAAGGAATTGTGAAACAGGTAATTCCAGGGTCTTGAGGCAAGTAACTTGACAAAGGATTTACAGGCGAAATATGAAGGGGAGGGACGGTTCTGAAAGGGACAGTTCCGAGCCTTAGAGGAGAGTACGAGTCGGAGAGTCATTAACTGAGAGTTTGATCCTGGCTCAGGATAAACGCTGGCGGCGTGCGTAACACATGCAAGTTGAGCGACGACATTTCTGAAGTGGAGACATGGAAGGGATGAGCGGAGCAGCGGACGGGTGAGTACAACATGAGAAGCTG
>JAIKZX010000183.1 GCA_024681935.1 Fretibacterium sp. | reverse complement strand
AAGGTCATCGCCATGGAGGAGGACGAAGACGTGGGGACCGATGATGAAGCGAAGGACTAAGGGGGCATGAATATGAAAAAGTTTGCGTTTGCGTTTCTTGCGGCCGCGTTAGTCTTGGCGTTGTCCATTGTCTGCGCCTTTGCGGAGCAGAACGCCCCGGAGAACGACGAGATTATTAAGAAGGACACGGGGGGCAACCCCGTGGAACTGAGGACAAAGGCCGGCCTTCACATCGCCTATATGGGAACGTTCCGTCTTGCGGACGAAACGGAGAAACCTGTTGACGATGTCGTCTCCGTCTTCATGGTCAGGGCCGGCAAAGATATGAACCTCTGGACGAATACAGAGGGCGGCGCGGACACAAAGACGAACAAGTTTAATTACAGAAATAACGACTGGTGTCATATCGGCGGGAACAACACCAGACAGGCTGAAATCATCGAGGGCTTATGGATGCGCGTGGAGTTCTTCCACGTCCTGCCTGTTGAGAAATTCGGCGAGACGCCCCGCGTGGGCCGCTTTAACGAGTTTGCCTTTGCCGAGGCGGGCAAGGGTGAGACAGCAACAAAGCTGACCTACCGCAAGATACGGGTTCAGCCTGCCTCCGCGCTTAAAGAACTGGAGCCAACGCTCGCAGCCATAGAGGACGGGGATGAAGATGAGATTGACGTTCCCACAGCCTCCAAGCCCAAGGCAAAGCCGCAAACGGAACCGGAGCCGAAATCGAACCCTGAACCTGAACCTGAACCCGCAAAACCGGAGCCGGAGGAGAAACAATCCAAGTCAGAACCCACTCAGAAATCAACCGCCTACAGAATCTGGCTCGGCCTTGTTCAGGTTACGGATGGCAATAAAGATAATCTTGCGGCGGCGCTTGGCTTGAAGAAGGGCTCCATCACCTACACACCCGCTTCCGGCGGCAACCCGGCGCAGCTAAACCTGTCCGGCGTGACCATCGAGAACCTGTTTACGGAGCGCTACGACACCAGTCCCAGCCCAGCTTCCTATCACTGGTGGTCCTACGCGGCGGTTTACTCCGAGGAGGATTTGACCGTTAATGTCAGTGGGCTGAACCTGATCGACACCAGCGGCTTCAGCGTGAAAGGGGCCAATCTCTCCGGCATCCATTCCAAGGGCAGTCTTACGGTTCAGGGCGACGGGAACTTTATTGTCCACTGCGGCGAGACGACGAACAACAACAGCGCAGACTACCGTGGCAGCGACGCCCTGTATGCAGAAAACATACTGACGGTCAGAGGAAACATTGAGCTTCTGGCTGAGGGCGGCAAAGGCGAGCACGGCAGCAGGGGACTCAGGGGCAGCAAGGGTATCCGCATTGAGGACTCTGCCAGAGTCATTGCGGTTGGCGGCTTATCGCCCTACAACAGCTTTGGGTGTTGGGAGGGGCCGGTGGAGGTAACGGGCGGAACCCTTACCATGATGGGGGAGAACCGTGCCATAGAGGGGACGTTGATCCTGAAAGAGGGGTTTGGAGCGGTCACAAACACAGAGATGCCGGACGCGGAGGATGACAAGGCAAAGACTGCCGGTACGCTTGGGCCTGGGACGTACTCAAGGGAGACAGCGAAGTGCAAGTATATCAAGGTCGCCGCAATGTCTGCCCCAAAGCCTCAACCGAAGCCTGAACCAGAACCAAAATCAAAACCTGAACCCGCAAAACCGGAGCCAGAACCCAAGCCGGCGCCTGAAGCGAACCCTGAGCCGGAGAAACCAACCGTGTCTCAGCCCACGATAACGAAGGAGTACTTCGTAAATTCCATGTGGGATGCCGCGTCGAGTGAGTCAGTGGAGTCTGCGGTCAAGGCCGGCGCAAACGTCAACGCGGCGAACAGCTACGGCAATACGGCTCTTCTCGTTGCCGTGGTACAGAACGAGCCGGATTTGGCAGCCATCAACGCGCTGATCAAGGCCGGCGCGGATCTCAATATGGGAGATGCCTTTGGCTGCACGGCGCTGATACGGTCCGTGAAACGGAGCGACCCCAGGCCGGAGGTCATTGCCGCATTGCTGGACGCCGGAGCGGACGCAACGGTTAAGGACCAGTGGGGCCATACCGCCGTTGATTACGCGCGGAAGAACGGGAAACTTAAGGACACGGACATACTGAAGCGCCTTGAATCCGCCAGAAAGTAGGTGTGCTGATGGAATCCGCATTTTCAATTTTGATGTTCATTTTTTCCGGAGCGCTTCTGCTCTACGCGGGACTGGTCGCTGTGTTTGGCGTGACGCTGATTGTGAGGCATTGGACTGCGGAGATCAAGGACGAAAAAGCCTATGCCCGACGCTTCGCCAAGATACTGGCGCTCACGGCCCTCGCCCCGGCCCTCAGTGGCGTCGTGGGGCTGCTGGTTGACATGGAGCAAAGCCCGTTTCTCCCGCTTCTGACCTTGCTTCTGGGAATAATTGCTGCCATTTGGCTTGGCGTGCGTCTTACAAAGGGGGAGGAGTAATCCATGGATAATCGTATCGAGACAGTCGTCCCCGTTCAGGACGACAGCGAGGTTTTCTCCGGGCTTTGCCGCTGGGTCACACTGGGACTGCTCCTCATGACGAGTTTCGCCTGGCTCGTGGCGTTCCATCTGTTTGAGCCGATGGCGGAGGTCTTGGGTTATGGCTTCTTCGCGGTTTGGGGCGGCGCGCTCATCATTGGCATGGTGGGGGCATTCTTTCTCCGGCGGCGAATATGGGGCTTTGAGTTTGGGACCACGTTTCTTTTTCTGGTGCTCTACAGCCTTATGACAGGCTTAGCGCTTTCTATCACGATGATGCCGTACTCTCAGGCGACCGTGGCTCAGGTGTATCTGCCTCTGGTGGGGATGTTCGCGCTGATGAGCGTGTACGCTCAGTTCACGGGACACGGAAGCATTTCCGGTTTGGGGCTGCTGGGGCTGGCCGTCGCACTGGCCCTAAAGCTGTATCTGGGCACTTCGTGGGCTGCTTTCGCACTGGGCGTTCTCGCGGTCCTTGTCTTCCTTGGGCTGACCGCCTGGAATATCGGGAAAGTCCAGGAGACCGCCGCCAAAGGCGAGGGACGGAAAGCAGCACTCACCGGCGCACTGGCAATTTCCATCGGGCTGATGGTCTGCCTCGCGTTCTGGGTTTTCCTGTTCAGTCCTTCCGGGCGGCATGAAAAATGAAAGGAGCAATAACATGGGTAAAAAATGGTTTGGCTACGGCGATTTTTACTGCTGGAACTGCGGAAAGAACATCGAGAAGGGACACGATAACTGCCCCTTCTGCGGCGCACCCTACGACAAATTTGAGACCTCTTCGCCGCTGGGCGCGGGGGGCGTGGGCTGGTCTGGTCAGGAGAACCACTCCTCCTTCGCGGCGTACCAGAGGCGGAGCCGTAAGACGTTCCGGATATGTATGGTCATCCTGAGCCTGATTATCGGTTTTATCCTGTTCGTGCTGCCGGGGGAGCTGAACTTCGACGCGGAGGGGCTGAAGATTTACGCCGGTGTGTTGGCCATCGTCTGGGGTATCGACCTTCTCTGGGACTTCATCAACAACAAAAGCCACAAGGACTGGGAGGGCGTAGTCACGGGCAAGGAGACGGAGGAGTACACCACCACGTCCAGGGACAAGGAGACAGGCCGCACGGAAACGAAACACCACACACGGTTCATCCTTCACTTCCGCAAGGACGACGGAAGCGAGGAAAAGCTGCCCGCTACGGACAACTCAGGCTGGTACGACTACCTGAACGAGGGCGATCGCGTCCGCTATCATGGGAAGAAGAGCATGAACTACTACGAGAAGTACGACAAGTCCCATGACGAGACTATTCCCTGCGCGGGCTGCGGCTCGGAGCGGGACGCGCGGGAGAACTTCTGCGGCCGCTGCGGGTGCGTTATCCTGAAAGCAAAATAATCCTGCAACAAGGGAGGTTGTTGATTATGAAGAAAGTTTTATCTATTATTCTGCTGTGTGTGTTGTTAGCGGTTCCCGCGTGGGGCGCGGCGCAAAAATGGGCTCGGTACGTCAACGGGCGCTTCGGCTACTCCGTCGAATACCCGGACCTGTTCTCAAAGCGCGACGACCCGGCAAACGGCGACGGGGTGTGGCTAAAGTCCAAGGACGGCAGGACCCGTCTCACCCTCTCCGGCGGCTATAACGTCCTAATGCAGGACGGAGGAGCAATGCTGGAATCGCGCGAGGCCAAGGGAGTGTTGAAGAAGGAAAGCGGCTCCGAGTGGTTCCGTCTCGTCCGTCAGGAGGGAAAGCAGATCATCCACGAATACGGCGTTGTGAACGACGACGCCTGGGCTTCGTTCACCTTTGCCTATCCTAAGGGAAAGGACTTCAAGGCGGCAATCAGCCGCATGGAGCGGACCCTGCGGCTTGGCGGAAACGATTAAGCGCCGGAAGCGAAGGATTTTAATTTAACACAGGAGGCTGTAAATCATGAAAAAACTTTTATGCGCTCTGTTGTGCCTCGCGTTGGCGGTCCCCGCTTTCGCGGCCATGAGTGACGATGATTTTGTCAGGCTTTGCGGAAAGGGTTCCGTCCAGAAAGTCCAGGCCGAATTGCAAAAGGGAGCCAACCCAAACGCGATAGACAGACGCGACGTGACGGCGCTGATGCGCGCCACAGGGAATGATAGAAACCCGAAAGTCCTCCCTCTTCTGATTGAAGCGGGGGCGGATGTCAATGCGAAGAATAGCAGCGGCACGACAGCGTTGATATGGGCCGCCTCTAATGTAGCAAACCCTAAAGTTGTTTCCCTTCTGCTGGGGGCCGGGGCGGATGTCAATGCGAAAAATAGCAGCGGCATGACAGCATTGTTATGGCATACTACGGGAAGCACGAACCTTGAAGTCCTCTCTCTTTTGCTGGAGGCGGGGGCCGATGTCAACGCAAGGAGCGTAGACGGTGCAACGGCGTTGATGATGGCCGCAATGCATGGCGCTGACAGCATAGAGGTCATCAACGCGCTCATCAAGGCTGGTGCTGATGTCAACGCTAAGACTGCGGAAGGCAAAACAGCTCTTGACCTGGCGCGGCAAGTGGGCAATGAGAACGTGGTTAAAGTGCTGGAAGCCGCCAGCAAGTAGGATGACAAAATAGGGGTATATCTTGCTCCCTACTTCTTAAGGAGGCTGTAAATCATGAAAAAGTTTTTATGCGCTCTGTTGTGCGTCGCGTTGGCAGTCCCGGCTTTCGGGGCTATGAGCGACGCGGATTTTCTGAAGCTCTGCCGGAAGGGCAAGGCAGAAGAGATTGCAGCCGCGCTGAAGGACGGCGCGAACGTCAATGCGCGGGACAAGCGCGAGGAGACGCCTCTGATGACCGCCGCGGCCTACAACACCCCCGAGGCCGTGAAGGTCCTGATGGACGCCGGGGCGGACGTGAACGCCGCGGGGAAAGAGGGCGAGACAGCCCTCATGGCCGCAGCGACGAACAAGTACCCCGAGATCGTCTCCGCGCTGCTCGCTGCAGGGGCGAACGTCAACGCCAAGGGCAAGGACAACATCACCGCCATGATGGCTGCCGCGGTGAGTAAAAATCCTGAGGTCCCCGTATTGCTGATAAAGGCAGGGGCCGATGTGAACGCGGCGACGGAGAAGGAGGGGCTGACGCCGCTGATTATTGCCGCAGGGAACAACGCAAACGCGGATGTCTTCAAAGTGCTTCTCGGAGCCGGGGCCGACGTGAAGGTTAAGGACAAGAAGGGCCGGACGGTGCTGATGGCAGCCGCGCGTAATAAGAACACCACGGCTGAGGTCATCGACGTCCTTATCCATGCGGGAGCGGAAATCAACGCTGTCAGCACGGAGGGGAAGACGGCGCTGGACATTGCCGCGGACAGGCCCAACCTGACAGCATTTATTGCCCTGACAAGAGCCGGAGCGGACGCCGGCAAGGTGGATAAGACCTTAATCGCGGATATGCTGGAGGATGTTATTGACGATGGGAACGCCGAAGCTGTTCCCGAATTGACGAAGGCAGGGGCTGATGTGAACGCGGCTGATAAAAACGGCCGTACGGTTCTCATGAAGGCCGTGGACGCCAGTGAGCCCAATCCGGCGATGATCGACGTGCTTCTCAAAGCAGGTGCAAACATCAACGCGAAGGACTCCCGTGAACAAACGGCCCTTACGCTGGCAATTAATAAGCTAAAGCCAGACATGGAGGTCGTGAACGCGCTTATCAAGGCCGGAGCTGATGTCAACGTAGCGAACAAGGACGGGCTGACGCTTTTAATGAAAGCAACCGGCAGTGATAACTCGGAAGTCGTCGACGCGCTGCTCAAAGCCGGGGCGGATGTTCACGCAAAGGACTCACGCGGACGGACGGCGCTGGATATGGCGATCTCCCGCAGCCCCGCGTCCATTGGGCTGCTGGCAAAGGCAGGGGCCGATGTCAACGCCGCGGACGATAAGGGCTTGACCCTTCTGATGAGCGTCATCAGGAGCAATTACGGGCCGGAGGTTATCAAGGCGCTTATCAATGCGGGAGCGGACGTGAACGCCGTCACGAAGGATGGAAGCTGGACGGTGCTGTGGGCAGCGATGCTATTCAACGACAAGCAGGAGACACTTGACGCGATCCTTAAAGCCGGGGCTGACGTGAACGCTAAGGTCAAAGATGGGTACACGGCCGCGTTCCTCGCCTTCAACAAGAGCGAACCTCTGAACTCCTTAAAGGCGCTCATCGCGGCAGGGGCGGATGTGAACGCCGCCGCGAACAAGGGCGATACGCTTCTTATGCGGGCAGTTAATAACCCGGAGAGGCAGTGTGCTGAGGTAGTGGACATGCTGCTCAAGGCCGGCGCGGACCCCAATGCGGCACTGACGAAGGACGGCCGGACGGTGCTGATGCAGGCGGTTGACACGCCAAAGTTGGACGCGTCCGTCATCACCGCACTCCTCAAGGCTGGCGCGGATCCCAACGCGGTCCTGAAGGGCGGGACAACAGCCTTGATGATCGCCGCGGAAGGTAACCCAAGGGCGGATATTATCCGTGCTTTGGCCGGGGGCGGAGCTAACCTCAACGCGGCGGAGTACAGCAACAAGAGGACAGCGCTGCACCTGGCCGTCACGAAGGGCAGCCGTAACGTGGAGGCGGTGAAGGCCCTCATCGCCGCCGGAGCGGACGTGAACCTGAAGGATAAACGCAACTACACGGCGTTGATGTACGCCCGCGGTGACGACGTGGAGGGGATTAAGGCTCTGTTGGACGCCGGAACGGACGTGCACGTCAAAGCCCCGGAGGAACGCACGGCTCTTTCACTCGTGGGAATGCAAGAGAAAACCGTCCCGGAGGTCGTCTCGCTCCTTTTGAAGGCCGGGCTGAATCCGAACGAGAAGGACAAGTACGGGCAGACGGTGCTGATGACGGCCGCCAGGCATGTCAATAACGGGGCAGTCATTGACGTGCTGCTGGATGCCGGCGCAAATCCGGGCACAAAGGATAAGGATGGCAAACGAGCTTTCGACTTCGCCCAGAAGAACAAGAAACTCGCGGGGACCAACGCGCTGAAACGTCTGGAGGAAGCGGGCAGGTAAACTATAAACAAGGATGGGGCCAGGGCATTCAGCCCCAGCCCCATCTTTCTATGTCAGTTTTTGGAAACAGTTCAATCGCCGTCAAAGAGTCCCAGCATATCGGAGAGGTCCACAACATCCTCTTCCTGGCGGGCCTTGATGGAATCCACCTCAGTCTCCAGCTTCTTCCGAGCCTCCAGGACGCTTATCGCCTGCTCCAGTTTGTGAATCGCGGCTTCCTCATAGCCACGATCATAGAGCTCCATTGCTGCGTTGGTGATAAAACCGCCCAGGAACGCCTCATACTTCTGGGAGTTCGCTTCCTCCAGGGTCATCCCCTCAGCCACATATTTTTTTGTAAACCGGTCTGTGAACTTCTCGACCTCCCAGGAGAGCATATCTTTACTGATCTTGGCGAGCTCGTCCAACATTTTCTCGAAATCCGTCTTCTGGGATGTTTCATCAACATAGCGCTTTCCGGAGTCCATGTCATACTTGAGGGTCACCTCGCCCTGATCCTCCGCCGGGGCAGCTTCCTGTGTCACGGCGGGCTCCTCCTGGGCAGCAGGCTCCTCTTCGGAAACCGGCTCCTCCACAGCCGCAGGTTCTTCAGCGGGAGGCTCAACGGTCTCATCAGAATCTACAGAAAGCGTCTCTGAAGGCACTTCTTCTGTTTCCGTGAGTTCGGTCTCCTCAGCAGCTTCAGGACTAATCTCTCCCTGCTCCGTGACGGGGTCTTCTGGTTCCGACGCTGGTTCCTCAGCAACAGACAGAGATTCCTCAACAACAGCTTCGGGCTCCGCGACAGGTTCCTCCATTTCAGCCTGCTCCGGAAGGACGGCCTCTGCCTCCGGGACAGAATCCTCCGTCTCCGGCATGGAGTCCTCTGCTATGGCTGGCTGTTCCATGACAACCGGCTCCGCCTCTGCGGAGGTCTCCGGCTCTGCAGCAGTTTCCTCAGCGACAAACAGAGATTCCTCAATCGCAGCTTCGGTCTCCGTGGCAGGTTGCTCTGGAAGGGTCAGCTCCGGTTCTGCAACAGGGGCCTCCATCTCCGCGGTCTCCTCAGCTTCGGGCTCCACGATGGGCTCCTCAGGCGTCTGTTCCGTAAGGGCTGCGTCCATCTCTGATGTGGCTTCCTCTGCTGTGGGCAACTGTTCAACGACAGCGGGCTCCCCCTCCGGGGAAGATTCTTCAGCAACGGGAAGAGACTCCTCAACCGCCGCTTCGGGCTCCTGCACCGGCTTCTCTATCGGGAACATCAACTGTTCCGTGACGGAGAACTCCGCTTCTTCCGCAGCATCAGGAGACTTTTTCGCAGCGACAGATTCCGAAAGGGTCTCTCCCTGCCCGGGAGAGGATTCCTCCACAGCAGACTCCGACAATGGGGTTTTCTTTGTCCGCCCCCTCTTACGCTTGGGCGTTTCCGGCTGAAGTTTCTCCTCATCTGCTGTGGGCTGCCCTGACTTCTGGCCTTTTCTGCTCTTGGGCGCGTCAATCTCCACAGGACGCACGGGCTGCATTGTGTCCACAGCCTCCGCCATCTGCCGCTCCAGCGTCTGGTCTTGTTCGTCGACGGCTTTTGGAGACGTTCTCTCAACCGTCCTTCTCAGTCTCGGCATGATCCACCCCCATGTCCCCTCCGTCTGGGGAGACGCTCTCTTTAACAGTATTACTCAGTATTATAACAGATAAGACCTTTACGCGCCCAACGCCTGGGCCATAACTTTATCCACGCGCTTCGCAAAGGAGGCTGGGTCCACCAGCGCCGCGCCCTCCAGAAGAAGCGACTGGTCGTAGAGAATCGAAACCAGGTCCGCCGTCTGGGGATCCTTATCCTTTGCCATCCCCATGAGCTTCCTGATCAGAGGATGCTCCACGTTGAGTTCCAGAATCCTTTTCTGCGGCGGCGGAGTCTGCCCTGCGGCCCGCAAAAGCTGTTCCATTTGGAAAGAAAGACCATTAGGGGAGTCACGCAGACACGCCGGGGAGTCCGTCAAAGCCAGAGAGGGACGCACGTCTTCCAGGCGCTCGGAAAGGGCCGAAATAGCCTGCTCCTTCAGCGGAGCAAAGTCCGCTTCCATGTCCTTAAGCCGTGTCTCATTTTCCTTCTGCTCCTCTTCGCCCTCCGGCGTGACGGAGCCAGAGCCCACGTTCAGGAGCTTGGGGAAATCCTCCCCCATCATGGAGACATCCGTAAGGATTACCTCGTCCACCGGGTCCGTCATCAGAAGGACTTCATAACCCTTCTTCGTAAACGGCTCTAACTTCGGCGAAGACTTTAGTGCAGAGATGTCGCGGCCCGCCAGACAGTAAATCCCCTTCTGATTCGGCTTCATGCGCTCACGATAGGCCGCCAGGGTCGTCCAGCCGCCGTTCTCCTCTCCAGCCGTTGTGTGGAACAGGGCAAGGTCTAAAATCGTCTTGGCGTGTTCGTGGTCCTGAACGATGCCCTCTTTGAAGATGCGCCCAAAGGCCGCCCAGAACTTTTCGTACTTCTCCCGGTCGGACTCCAGCATCTTCTTCAGCTCGTTGAAGACCTTGCGCTGCGTGCTGCGGCGAATGACCCGGATAATCGGCTCGTCCTGAAGAATTTCCCGCGAGATGTTCAGGGAGAGATCGTCGGAGTCCACTACGCCCCGAAGGAAGCGCATATACTCCGGGATGAGGTCCTGGCAGTCGTTCATGATGAACACGCGGTTGATGTAAAGGCTGATACCCCCAGCCTTGGGGTTCATAAAGAGGTCAAACGGGGCCTCAGAGGGAAGAAAGAGCAGCCCCTTGAAGCTGGTGGCCCCCTCTGCGCTCAGCCGAATGTGGGCCAAGGGTTCCTTCCAGTCGTGGGTCAGGTGGCGGTAGAACTCGCGGTACTCCTCCTCTTTGACCTCGCTCTCGCTGCGGCACCAAATCGCCTTCTGCGAGTTGACCACCTCGTCCTCGACCGTCTCCTTGCCATCCTTGTGGCGGGTGACGGACATGATGATGGGCCAGGCGATGAAGTCCGAATACTGATGGATGATGTCGCGGAGCGTCCACTCGTCGGCATAGTCCTTGCCCCCATCCGTCACGGGGCGCAGGTGGAGCGTGACTGTTGTTCCACAGTCCCGGGCCGCCTCAGAGAGCGTGTAGGTTCCGTCCCCTTCGGAGGTGAAGCGGCAGGCCTCCGCACTGCCCAGCTTGCGGCTGACGACCTCCACGCTGTCCGCCACCATGAACACGGAGTAGAACCCCACGCCAAATTGTCCGATGAGCTGGTCCTGATTCTCTTCCTGTTTGACGGCAGCCAGGAACTCCTTTGTCCCAGACTTGGCAATGGTCCCAAGGTATTGAATCATCTCGTCCCGCGTCATGCCGATGCCGTTATCTGAGACGGAGAGCGTCCGCCCTTCCTTGTCCCAGGCAATGCGAATCTCCGGAGTGAAGTCCGCCAGCTCGGAGTCACGAAGACGCTCGATACGCCGCTTGTCCAGCGCGTCGGACGCATTGGAAACCAGCTCGCGCAAAAAGATATCCCGGTTGGAGTACACCGAGTTGATCATCATCTTCAGGAGCTCGGCGGCCTCCGATTGAAATTGAAATTTTTCCTCAGCCATTTTAATTCAACAGTCCTTTCTCTTTGCCCGGACCGTCCTCCCATCTTACAGAACAAAGCCGAGGACAGTGCTCTGCCCTCGGCGTCCTTTCACCTGACAGACGGCGTTCAGCTCGCCGCCTCTTCGTCCTTTACAGTGACAACCTTCCTGCCGCGATAATAACCGCAGGCGGGGCAGGCGTGATGCGACTGGACAGCCTCTCCGCAGTGGGGGCAACTGCTGGTCTTGGAGGCCCTCAGGGCTCCCAGCCAGTGGGCCTTGCGCTGTGCTGTCCGCGCGTGCGATGTCTTTCTCTTCGGTGTAGCCATTTCGTTTCCTCCTCTAACGTAATAAAACGAGTATCTTCCTGGGTGCGGCTCAGGATTCCTCAATAGAAAACTGGCGAAGGACCTCAAACCGCGGGTCTCCTTCCTCTCCCCCGCAGGAGCAGGGGCCCTCATTCAGGTCAGCTCCGCACCGGGGACAAAGCCCCGCGCAGTCCTCCCGGCAGAGAACCTTGGAAGGAAGGAGGAGCAACAGACTCTCCCACACCTGGGGCGCCAGGTCCAACGTCCTGCCAAAGAAGTCAATCTCCACCGGCATAAAACCGTCGTCGGACTCAAGTTCCGTGTCCCTCCCAAACTCCAGGCCACGCAAATAGTAAAGATACATCAAATCGTCCGATATTGCAAGGGTTGTCTCCTTCAGACAACGCGCACACGATGCGACTGCCTTAAAGCTGAGGGAGATCGTCACCGAAAGGATTGACGGTTCAAGCCACTGGGCCGCCGCAGTTACTGAACATCCCTCCGGCAGAAGAAAGTGCTGTCCCTCAAAATTAACCCCGTCCGGAAAGGGAAGTTCCCACTCCTCCTCTGCCCTGGCCTCCGTGTCATTACGCGGAGGGAGGGCAAGGACACAGCGGAAATCAACCGCACCCTCCTGGGATGGATTAGAAGGCAAGGCGCTTGGTGTCACGGGCAATCATAAGCTCCTCATTCGTCGGAATGACCAGCACATGGACCTTGGAACCGGCCGCGCTGATTTCCATCTCCTTGCCGCGCATATCGTTCTTCTGAGCATCAATCTTAATGCCCAGGAACTCCAAGCCCTCGCACACTGCGGCGCGGGTCGAGGCGCTGTTCTCCCCCACCCCGGCCGTGAAGACCAGAGCGTCGATTCCGCCCATCGCTGCGGCGTAGGCTCCGATGTACTTCTTCACGTCATAGTTCAGGATGTCCTCGGCCAGTTTCGCGCGCTTGTCACCCTTACCTGCGGCGGACTCGATGTCACGAAGGTCGCTGCTGATGCCGGAAACGCCCAGAAGGCCGCTCTTTTTGTTGAGGAGGGAATCGAGTTCCGCGACGCTCAACTTCTCCATGTTGGCAATAAAGGGCAGAAGCGCCGGGTCCACATCACCGCTGCGCGTCCCCATCAGGACACCGGCCAAAGGCGTGAAGCCCATCGACGTATCAATGGATTTACCGCCATCCACCGCGGTGATGGAACTGCCATTGCCTAAGTGGCACGTTACAATCTTGAGTTTCTCGATAGGCTGCCCCAGCATCTCGGCCGCGCGGCGGGAGACGAAGAAATGGCTTGTGCCGTGGAAGCCGTAGCGGCGCACTTTATACTTCTCATAGTATCCATAAGGCACACCATAGATGAAGGCGTGGGGCGGCATGGTCTGATGGAAAGCGGTGTCGAACACGCCGACCTGAGGAATATTGGGCAGGGCGGCGGTGACAGCCTCAATGCCCATAATGTTGGCAGGGTTGTGAAGCGGCGCAAGGGGAACGCAGCGCTTAACAGCCTCCATGACCTTTGCATCAAGCTTGACGGAAGAGGCGAAATCCTCGCCACCATGGACGACGCGATGTCCCACGGCAGAGAGCTCGCTGAGGGAGGAGAGAACACCATGCTGTTTGTCGGTCAGCGCGTCGAGGACCAGTTTAATGGCGACCTTGTGGTCCGGGATGGGCGTCTGGTTGACAACGGCGTCCATGCCCGTCTTGGTGTGCTTAATCTGGGAGCCCTCAATGCCAATGCGCTCAACGAGGCCCTTCGCCAGGACGGACTCGTTGTCCATGTCGAAAAGCTGATACTTGAGCGAGGAGCTGCCGCAGTTGATGACCAAAATCTTCATTACCTGATCTACCTGCCCTTCTAAGATTAACCTCCCCGGGAAAGGGCTTTTGGCCCCCGCCAATGGGGTTGTATTCATCTGACATTCCTTATTATAATATAAAAAATACGACTATGGAGGAATCCCATGCCGGCTGTCTCAGCGCCCATTGTTGGCATCGTCGCCGAGTATAACCCTCTTCACAACGGGCACCGCCTTATGCTGGAGTCTGCGCGCTCCAGGCTGGGGGACGACGTCCCCTGCGTCATCGTGCTGTCCTCAAACTTCACGCAGCGGGGGGAGCCAGCCCTGTGCGATAAGTGGACGCGAGCGGAGATGGCCCTTCAGTGTGGCGCGGACCTGGTGCTGGAACTGCCTTTCCTCTTTTCCTGTGCCGCTGCGCCGGACTTCAGCGCCGGTGCCGTGGACCTTCTTGCACGGACGCATCTCGCCACCCACATCGCCTTCGGCATGGAGGACCCAGAAACGGACATCGCCCCCATAATCAATCTCCTGCTTCATGAGCCTCCCCCTTTCAAACAGCGTCTTCAGGAGGAAATGAAGCGGGGGGCCTCCTTCCCCAAAGCCATAGCAGAAACGTTGGACGCATTTCTTGCCGGAGCAGGGCCGTTCGCTTCCTCCCCCAACAACCTTCTTGGCCTCTCCTACCTTCTGCGCATCAAAAGACAGGACTATTCCCTATGTCCACTCCCTCTCCCCCGTGTAGGGAAGGGGCATGGTGAAATGGATCTCGGCCCCCTGGCGAGCGCAGAAGCTATCCGCGCAGCGCTGCGTCAGGGCAGTACCCTCGATGACAACGGCCTTCTGGCCGCGGCTATGCCCGCCTCCTCTCTCGCTCTTCTTCGTGGGGCAGAGAAAAGGGGGCGCCTGTGCGCCTCATCAAAAAGATTATGGCCCCTACTCCAGGCTCTCTTTCTCCGAAGCGCGTCCGATAGTCTTCACCGCGTGGATGGCATGGATGAGGGAATCGAAAATCTGTTTTTGAAACACTGGCGCGACGCCGTGAGCCTTGACGATTTTGTGGGACGCTGCGTTTCCTCCCGCTACACTCAGGGACACATCCGACGACGCCTCGTCCGGCTTTTGCTGGGGGTAGACCGTTGGACGGCTCAGGCTGTTCGCCGGACTGGCGTACCCTATGCCCGCGTGTTGGGATTCACCGCACGAGGCAGAAAACTTCTCAAAACACAGGGACACGCTTCAGAAATTCCTCTTATCAGCCGCCTGGGTGCAGTCAAGGGGACCATTGGCAAAAGCATGGTTCAGATGGAGTTCCGCGCTTCGGCCCTCTATGAGTTACTTCTGCCTCATCCTGACCTTCAACACGAGAAACGGCAGTGCCCCCTGATGTGATATACATATTACTGCCGCTACAATGTTCGGTATTTAATAACCCGTCTTGGTGTGCCCGTTGGTTTTTCTTCAGCATATCCAATGGTTACGACTCCAACGACATAACAGAGCTCATCCAATTCCAAAACCTGTCGCATTTTATTCTGATCGTACCAGCCTGTCCAACACGCAGCAAGTCCCATGTGCTCTGCCTGAAGAAGAATATGTTCTGTGGCGATAGCACTGTCACGAATGACACATTCCATTTTTCCGTCCCCACGATATCTTTCGTTTCCGATGCACACGATGAAAACCGGAGCTGTCATCATCCATGTCTGGTTATTGTCAATCTCACTGATTTTTTTACGCATTTCCACAGATCTGACTACAAGAAAGTCCCATGGCTGCTTATTGGAACCGGATGGGGCGAGCCTGGCAGCCTCAATAAGAAGCGCTACCTGTTCATCTGTAATGTCTTTATCTGTATATTTTCTTACACTTCTCCGATTAGCTATCTCAGGCAAAATGTTCATTTCCCCAATGCCTCCTTTATTATTCAGAGTATTCATTGGACTCATCAGTCAGGTATCGATGAGGTGCCGAGAGGGAAACGCTAAAATGTATGAGGCTGCCCCTTTAAAAGAGGCAGCCTCACGATAAAAAGTTTATTTAACCGTTCCCGACGCGGACATGGCCTCCAGGATGTGATAACGGTCCAT
>JAIKZX010000062.1 GCA_024681935.1 Fretibacterium sp. | reverse complement strand
GAAGGACTGGAACAGCTGCGTCGAGGCCGGGAAAGACCCGGACTTCGGGCGGACAAGTTTCGCCGCGCCTCTCGACAAGGCCCCCTTCTACGCGGTCAAGGTCACGGCCGGCGTCCATCACACCATGGGCGGCCTGAAGATCGACCCGCAGGCCCGCGTGCTTCGCGGAAACGGCACGGCCATCCCCGGCCTGTTTGCGGCAGGTGAAATCACCGGCGGCGTGCATGGCGGCAACCGTCTGGGCGGCAATGCCGTGGCAGACTTCGTGGTCTTTGGCCGCATCGCCGGTCAGAGCGCCGCGAGCTTCTAAGGTAAATTAGGTATTAAAACGCCGCGGCCCCAAAGGGCCGCGGCTTCTTTTTTTGCTATAATAGGGCCGGAGAAGGGGAGCAAAAGCGCAAGTTTCACTTGCTAAAAAACGCTCCCGGTCTATCCGTCAAGCCTATCCCATAACTGAAGCATTGTGAGGATAAAGCCATCAAGTAAAGAGCAGTGGCGAAATATCCAATCCACCGAAGATGGTCTTGCCGCTGCTTCTTTCCGGGATACTCACGTTGTTTCCGCACCGTATCACCGTCCTTCCGCAGGGCGGACTCCCCGTTTCATGATGAGCCCTGTTCTCAGCCAGACGGCCAGCTTACGCAAAACCGTAAGGATTTGCGGCGCTGTGCCGGTCGGCTGTGTCGGAGCGAGGCGAAGCCGCCTCGTGGAGGCCACCCGGGCCCCCTTCTTGCCTTTTTATTTTACATAGCGCATAAAATTAAAATTGCCGCGGCCCCAAAGGGCCGCGGCGTTGTTTTACGGGATGATTGAAACTGAGAAGAGGACTTACCGCTTCAGGTTCACGACCTCCTCAAGGATCTGGTCGCTGGTGGTGATGACGCGGGTGTTGGCCTGGAACCCGCGCTGCGCGATGATGAGGTGCGTGAACTCCTCCGTCAGGTCGACGTTGGACATCTCCAGGTTCTGGGAGAGGATGGAGCCCTTGCCGTTTACGCCCGCCGCGTCGATATTCGCATTGCCGGAGTTGATGGTGGCGCGGAACATGGACTCGCCCACCTTCTCAAGGCCCTGCTGGTTGGCGAAGGTCGCCAGCGCCACGCGGTACAGCGGGATGCGCTGACCGTTGGTGTAGTTCCCGGTGATGGTGCCGTCCGATCCGACAGAATAGTCCTCCAAAATACCCATAGCATATCCGTTCTGGTACACGGCTTTGGTTGTCGTCTCGGAGGCAAACTGCGTTACGCCGTACATTTTGTCGCCGTCGCCGCCCATGTTCAGCTTTATTGTCTGATTGGGCATACCCATCAGACTGAAGGGGATGGTAATTTCGGCGTTAAGGGACGTTGTGCCGTCGCCAGCGTTAATGACGTTGCAGATAGGCCCGCAGCCGCAGAACTCAATTTCACCGCTTGAGGGCTGAGGAGCAAGGACGGTATTGGCCGTCGATGTGGACGTGGTGCCGTCGTCGCAGGTCGGATCCGTCGAGACTGTGTTGCCCTCGGAGTCCAGCAAAAACGCCTCCCAGCGCCAGCGGTTCTCCGTCACCTTCTTGAAGTTCACCTCAAGGGTGTATTCGTTGCCGTTGCAGTCATAGATGGTCTGCTTGGTCTGGTGGTAGCCGCCCTGGTCGATATTTCTTGTCGTCACCCAGGCAGAAGTTACCAGCCCTGTAGTGGCAGTGGAATCTTCACGCATAACCCCTTGCTGGATAAGCAGGGATGAACCACCGTTACCAACACCAATTTTGAAATTAGCTCCTGCGGCATTATTTTCCGTGTCAGATTTACTGTAATCGTACGCCACAATTCCATCAGGTAACCCAACGTAGTTATCGACATAGTCAAACGTTCCATCCACCTTAAAATGGACATCCGCCGTTATCTTTCTCATGAGGTCGTCCGTCTCAGTGGTAGAGCTAGGGTTTGGATTTTTATACCATATAGTAATCTCTGACACCCTGCCGGAAAGATTGGATCCCTCCTCTTTGGCCGTCTCATCGAACTCGGCAATCATATCGTAGGAAATATCTTGTATTGCGCCGCTAACGCTTCCCTTGGTATTCAATGAAAAGGAAGCATAATTCATGTTCGAGTGGACATTATACTCGAAAAGCGACTCACCCGTTGCTCCATTCCTGATTTTGAACGTCCCTGTTGAGTCGTCGTACTCAGAGGTAATTGTCGTTGAAGTGCCCGGAAGCACTTTGGCTGCTGTAGCTTCATCATCAATTGCAAGCATGGCGACTCCATTTGCTTTGGAAACTCCCGTCATATCCAAAGCTAAAGTGGTGCAATTTCCATCTTCAATATCCTGAGCGCTCAAACCGATTTTAATTTGAAGGTAATCCTCACCATCATCACTGAAATTTGTTGAAAAAGCCATGTGATAGTCCTTCCCGTCCATCGAAATCACCGCCGTGCCGGCCGGGTTGCCGGTATACCCGCAGTGAGAGTTATAGGGCAGGTCGGCAAAGCCGTAGGGGAGATAGGCTTCACTGCGGCTGTCCAGGTTGCACTGGAACTTGACCTCCGTGGTGGCGTTGGGCTCCAGCTTTTTGCCCAGCGGGATGTTGACGTCGCTGAGGGAACTGCCCCGGACGTACTCGGAGGGATTGATGGGGTCCTTCTCCATTTGATAGCCCTGGAGTTTGTAGCCCGTGCCGGACTGCACCAGGTTGTTGTCCGCGTCGCGCACCGTGGCGCCGGAGCGGCTGTAGAGCTGACTGCCCGTGCCGTTGTCGTAGATGAAGAAACCGCTGCCATTGATCATCATGTCAGAGACGTTGCCCGTGTAGTTGGCCGCCCCCTGAGTGAAAATCGTCTCAATGGCGCCGACGCTGACGCCAAGGCCCACCTGCGCGGGGTTGATGCCGCCCCGTCCGTCCGCCGGCGCGCTGGCCAGCTTCTGGTTCTGATACATCAGGTCCTGGAAGACCGTGTTGTCCTTCTTGAACCCCGTGGTGTTCGCGTTGGCGATGTTGTTGCCGGTTACGTCGAGCATGGTCTGGTGGGCACGCACGCCCGTGACCGCTGTCATCAATGATCTGAGCATTTTATAAAAACCTCCGTTGTGTCTTTATCTATCGATCCGTCCACCAAACCGTTCTCATCCTGAGAGCCGATTATCTGACTATTATAACGTATAACGCGGCGCG
>JAIKZX010000026.1 GCA_024681935.1 Fretibacterium sp. | reverse complement strand
TGCACCCCCAGCGCGGTGATGGAGCTTTTGGCGCACTACGGCGTTTCGCTTGAGGGGAAGAGCGTGGCGATTGCCGGGCGCAGCCTGGTGGTGGGACGTCCGCTGGCGATGCTGATGCTGGCCGCCAACGCCACGGTAACGGTCTGCCACACCCGCACGGCGGACCTGGCGGCGGTCTGCAGGAGCGCAGACATCGTGGTGGCCGCAGCAGGCCGGCCTGGGGTCATCGGTGCGGACTGCGTGACGGAGCGGAGCATCGTCGTCGACGTGGGGATCAACATGGGCAGGGATGGGAAGCTGTGCGGCGATGTGGACTTCGCCGCCGTGGAGCCCATCGTTTCCATGATTACCCCCGTACCAGGGGGTGTGGGGGCCGTGACGACCTCCCTGCTGGCAAAAAACCTGCTGGCAGCAGCGAGATTACAGGCCTGAGAGGGCAAAGGCCGCGCAGTTTTTCAGAAAATATTCCGCCGCTGCGGGAAACCCCAGCAGATTGAGATGGAGATAGGAGGCCAGGACGTTCCCCCGCGCGTACCCTCCGGGGTAGGTTTCCCCGGTGCGCGTTCGCTTAAACAGAAAGGCGTCCGGGAAATCCTCCGCCGGGGCCTTCGTAAGGGATGAGAAATGGAACTCGTGCCCGCGCAGGACCGTTCCTTTGGGACAAATGGCAGTGTCCCGCAGAGCCTTCACCTCCACATACCCCACTCTCTGGAGCCGCTTGTTCATTTGGCACGAAGCGGGGACCGAGCCCACCATCTCAAAGGTACGGCCCTCAAAGTCCGTAAGGGAACGGCTGAGATACATCAACCCGCCGCACTCCGCCAGGACCGGCAGCCCGGATTTGATTTTGGCGGCAATATCCCCTCGCATGGAAACGTTGGCTTCCAGCGCGGCCGCGAACATCTCAGGGAACCCTCCGCCCAGAATCAGGCCGTCCGACAGCGGCAGAGCAGTGTCCCTCAATGGGCTGAAGAAGATCAGTTCCGCCCCCTGAGCCGCCAGCACAGCCAGACTTTCCGGATAATAGAAGGAAAAGGCCTCGTCCCGGGCGACGGCCAGACGAGTCAGCCTATGCGGCCCAGAAAGGGGTGCGGCAGCCTGGTTGGGTTGACTGTGTCCCACAGGTATGACAGAGCAAGACGCAGCCGTCTCATGGAGGCTGGCAATCCGCAGCTCCATTTCGGTGGTTCCAGTATTGAAGCGAAATGCAGGAATCTCAAGCGGCGGGACAGACCGTGCTATCGCGAGCAGCGCGTCGATATCGATCCCCGCCTCCACCGCAATCCGAACACGCTCCACGCGCCCGGCGTCCTCCGCCTCCTCGACGGGCGTCAGCCCAAGATGGCGCTCCGGCAGGGCAAGGGTCTCATCCCGCTTCAGTGCCCCCAGGAGGGGTATGCCCACACGGCTCAGAGCCTGAGCAATAATGTCCCGGTGCGAATCCGAGCCCACGCGGTTGAGGATGACGCCACGAAGGTCCAGGCTGCGGTCGTACTCCCGAAAACCCAGCGCCACCGCTGCGGCACTCTCTCCCATGGAGCGGGCGTCAATGACCAGCACCACGGGCAGCCTCAGAAGTTTCGCGATTTCCGCGCTGCTGCTGATGCCATTCCTGCCTCCATCATAGAGGCCCATGACGCCCTCCACCACGGCAATATCCGCATCCTGTGCCGTCCAGGCAAAGAGGCCCGTCATGGTTTCGCGGTCCATCATCCAGGTGTCCAGGTTATAGACCTCGCAGTGTCCGGCACGGCGCTGGTGTCCGGAATCAATGTAGTCCGGTCCGATTTTGTAAGAGCATACACAAAAACCACGGCGGCTCAGCGCAGCTAAAAAACCGCCGGTAAGCGTCGTCTTGCCGGAGCCGCTGCCCGCCGCCGCGATGAGAAGCCGTGGGATACGTCCAGTTTTTCTGCTCATGGTGAGGGCGCAGGGGCCGCTCAGGAATTCTGGGATCTGTCCTTTTCCCGATCTTCCTCCCATGTGATGAAGGAATGATAGTAGACCTCGTCATTGTCGTCCAGGCCGCGGGAGATTTCCGTGATGTGGGTGTGCTGGGCATGGACCTGCTCAGTTACATACTCCACCGCCATCATGGGCTTGCTCAGTGCCCCGCAGGTGTAGATATCGAGCGCCATATACTTTACTTCAGGCCATGTGTGGACGGAAAGGTGAGACTCGCTGATGACCACGACACCGCTGACACCATTGGGCGGGAAACGGTGGAAGTACACACCGCGAACCTGAGACTGGGCGCGTTTAGCCGCCTCCACAAGAATATCCTGAAGGCGAACCACATCGGTGATGGTATCGTCACATCCAGAAACCTCGACAATGAAATGAATCCCTTTTGGCGACAACGCACCAAGCCTCCTTATTTAATTGCTCATACTCACCGGGCACGTAGCGCCGCGTGGCTGAATCTCAAGAAATAACTTTGAAAGTTTACAG
The DNA here is from genome assembly GCA_024681935.1 of Fretibacterium sp. GTDB lineage: Bacteria > Synergistota > Synergistia > Synergistales > Aminobacteriaceae > JAFUYV01. Next base: position 1,650 of record JAIKZX010000026.1, on the reverse strand, counting down.
AGATTTTAAGGGTTTGTCAAACGCTGGGAAGGGCTGTCACATGCAACAGGCACCCTTGACAGTATCTTCTTCCGTCTATATACTTTTCTCATGTCCCGGGGTGTCGAGCAGACTGAGAGCAGACCCGTTGAACCTGATCTGATTTATATCAGCGTAGGGAGAGGCTATTTTTAAGGGAAACGTTGACCTCCTGGACAAATTTTGTTCTTCCAGGAGGTTTTTATGTCTGATTCGTCGCACGCAAGGATTACCGTTATGGTGGAGGGGGCCCTCTGCATCGCGCTGGGCCAGGTTTTGTCCAAACTTAATTTGTTTGCCATGCCTCAGGGAAGCTCTGTGGACATTGGGCTGATGCCGCTGATTCTTTTCGCCTGGCTGCGGGGGCTGAAGTGGGGATGCGGGGCCGGAGCTCTGGCAGGGCTCGTCAAAATCCTGCTGGGGGGTTACATTCTCAACCCTGTCCAGGCTGTGCTGGACTACCCTCTGGCCTACGCCTGCACAGGACTGGCCGGCCTGCTGCCCAGATCATGGCCGGGGAAAACAGTAGGAACTTTCGTTGCAGCCCTGGCTCAGACCACCTGCCATATCCTGACCGGCGCGATTTTCTTTGCCCAGTACGCACCTGAGGGACAAAACCCCTGGGTGTACTCCATTGCCTACAACTCGCCCGTTATCGCCATGAAGTACGCCCTCTCATTCGCCGCGGCCTGTCTTCTCTGGAAAGCGTTGCAAAGGACACCGCTGAGAAAGTCTTAACTCAGGCTCTGACCACGCACTGCAGAACAAGAAAGACCGAAAGTGGAGCGGGAGGAGTGACTTTGCCATAGCGGTGGGGCTTTACTCCTCCAGCCCCCAGTTTTTTTCTCCCGAAGCCAGGCTTCGAGAGGGTTCCCTCCGCGGATCAGTTTCCCGTCAGGCGATGTGAAGGCGTGGCGTGTGTAGCCCTCCGCGGCCAGCCGGCCGGACCGGGTGAAGGAATACCTTCTGAAGCAGTTATAGCGTTGTGTCTGCACCGGGCTTCAGAGGCACGGCGCAGAATCACATGTGGAATTCCTCATTTGCCGGCGGCATCCTTCGCCGCCGCCCTGCAGCGCCGTATCCATAAAATGCCTCATCAGAAGGTCGGGCTTTGCCCAAGGGTTCCCTTATCATATTTGACAGAGACAAATCTGCGTTCTGAGACTCCCCGACGGCTTTTTCCCCATGTCCGGGGCTTGAGGCCGATAGGTGCCCCTTTTTGGCAATTCCGGTAAAATTCTTCTTAAATTATTAAGTCGCCTGAAAGCGCCCCAAAATTTTTCTCATGCTTTCTCTTCCTCTTCGTGGTACTCTTTCTCCGTGTTTACGTTCCAGATTGCGGTTTTATTCCTTTTCCCGGTCAAAATGCATTTTACGGCTTCAAAAGAAGTCATCATTGAATGATCGAGGTTGTTGTAACGATGCTGCCCGTTTCTTCCGACACAATAGAGGTTGTCGATTGTGTTCAGGTAGTCCACAAGGGTATCAATCTCCGCATAAGTATCAAAATATGCAGGATACGCCTTTTTTACCTTCTCCATGTGGAAATCAAGCACATCATTGACATGGGATATCAAACCAATCCTGACCATCTCTTCAATCCCAAGCTCTGCAAATTCTGACTCTGACATG
>JAIKZX010000024.1 GCA_024681935.1 Fretibacterium sp. | reverse complement strand
GAGTCTGCCGGGGATGAGGGAGATAAAGGACCTCAACCCGCTGGTGGGCTTTTACGTCAATCTGGAGTATCCCCTTCCCAGCGGCGTGAAGGTGAAATTCCTGAAGGACGACAGGATGTACCTCGGCGGTCAGACCGCTTTTGAGGGGAAGGAAGGCCGCTGCTGCGGCGTCATCGGGAACAGGGAATTTCTTCTGGTCTGCACCTATGACGAGGACGGCAGGGATCCGGAGTTAGTGTTGTTCAGGAAGAGAGGACAATAAAATGAAAACAGCGATTCTTTACGCGTCAGTGCATCATGGCAACACGAAAAAGGTGGCTGAAGCCATGGCGGAGACCCTCGACGCGGACCTCTTCGACCTCACGAAACAGGAGAATGCCGACATCTCCGGCTATGACCTGATCGGCTTTGCGTCCGGCATCTACTATTCCAATATGCACAAGGCCGTCAGGAAGTTCGCGGAGTCGGCCACGTTCCGTCCGGACCAGAAAGTCTTTCTCGTCTGCACCTGCGGGATGGACAGCAGGGATTTCACGAAAAAGGTGAGGAAAACTTTGGAGGACAAGCAGGTGGAGGTCCTTGACAGTTTCCGCTGCCGAGGGTTCGACACCTTCGGGCCTCTTGTCCTGATTGGCGGGATAGCGAAGGGGCGGCCCAACGCGGAGGATTTGGCCCGGGCCAGGGAATACGCCAGGAACTTAGCCCCGGCCGCCCACTGAAGCGACCCGCTGTGATATTATTTTAGCGGCGAAGTTTCGCCGAGACAGGCAAAGGACGGCGGTAAGACATGAAGCGTGAATTGAGTTTATCCGAGCTTCTCTCCGTGGGAAGCATGCTGTTCGGGCTTTTCTTCGGCGCGGGGAATCTGATCTTTCCCGCATTCATGGGGCAGGCGGCGGGCCGCAACGTCCTTCCGGCCCTGTTAGGATTTCTCGTTACAGGGGTGGGCCTGCCGCTGCTGGCCGTTGTCTCCCTGGGGGCCACCCGGTCCGACGGGCTGCTTCAGCTCAGCCAGAAGGTTGGCAGAAAGTATGGGTATTTTTTTACCTGTGCCCTCTATCTCACCATTGGGCCCTTCTTTGCCGCTCCCCGCTGCTTCACCGTTGTCTTTGAGACGGGGATTGCGCCGCTTCTGCCTGCGGAGGTTTCCCCCAGGCTGGGGCTCTTTGTCTTTTCCCTCGCGTTTTTCGCCATCATGCTGTCAATCTCGCTGAAGCCGGGAAAGATACTTCTTTGGATTGGCAAACTGCTGACGCCGATTTTCCTCCTTGTCTTCTCATGGATTATCGGCACGGCGCTCCTGTCCCCCATGGGCAGCGCGGAAATAATTGAACCTACAGCGGACTATGCCGCCTCGCCGGTCATTCGCGGCCTGCTGGAGGGGTATAACACGATGGACGCTTTGGCGGGGCTGGCTTTCGGCATTGTCGTGATCAGGGTGATTACCTCTCTGGGCGTGAAGGAGCCCGGTGACATCGCCTCCTGCACGCTGCGGGCGGGGATATTCAGCGGTATTTTGATGGCGGTCATCTACGCGGCCACCACCGTGGTGAGCGCCCAGAGCCGCGTCCTGTACCCGCTCTCCGGGAATGGGGGCGCCGCCCTTACGCTCATAGCCCGCCACTATTTTGGGAACGGCGGAGCGTATCTGCTGGCCCTGATGATTTTTTTCGCCTGCATCAAGACCGCCATTGGCCTGATTACAAGCTGCAGCGAGGCTTTTGTCCAGATGTTCCCCGGAGGGTTGAGCTACAGGGGATGGGCCGTGCTGTTCAGCGTAATCTCCCTGGCCTTTGCCAACCTGGGACTGAACGGCATTATCCAGCTTTCCATCCCTGTCCTCATGATGCTCTACCCGCTGGCCATCGTGCTTATCCTGCTTGCCTTAGGACAGCGGCTGCTTCGCGGGGCGGCTCCGGCGGCCTACCGCGTGGTCACGGCATTCACCATGGTCTGTGCCGTGGGGGACTTTCTGCGGACGCTTCCCGAGGGGATAGCCGCCCAGCTGTCCCCGGTCACCGGCCTGTTCGCGCGCGTGCTTCCGTTTTATGAGCTGGGCATGGGCTGGGTCATCCCGGCGCTGGCGGGGCTGCTTATCGCGCTGGGTGTGAGTTCTCGCCGCTCATAGCATGGGGCGGGACTGCCTCGGTGATGGACGGGACCGGCGGAAAGCTGACGGTATTCTTTGAGGACCCGTTCCGGGTGGGGGTCTTTGAGCAGACGGAGGGCGGGAAACTGTCCGTGTGTAAGGTCACGTTTGGGGCGGAGCCAAAGGACTGCGAGGTGTGGAAGTTCGTCCTCCGCCACTATGATGATCTGAAGTTCAGCCCGGCGGTCGAGGCCGAAACAAGACCGGCCGCCGGCAATCCCAAACGTCGCCAGCGCGACGCCGGAAAAGAGATGCAGGACTCCGGCATCGGCACAAAGTCGCAGCGGGCTCTGCAGCTTCAGCATGAGGAGATGAAAGCCGAGCGCAGGCAAAACGGCAAGGAACGGCGCGAAGCCGAGGCGCGGCGGCTGTTTGAGCTGAGACAGCGGAAGCGGAAGGAGAAGCGCAGAGGGCATTGAGTAAATGCGGGGCGTTGTGGAATTGAATAAAGGCAAACGGGACGGGCAACTTCAAACTGACCTTTGCCGGGATGGAGAAGATCGCGGGGCT
>JAIKZX010000218.1 GCA_024681935.1 Fretibacterium sp. | reverse complement strand
CCGGCTTCCCGTCCTCCCCGTAGTAGAACATGGGTTTTCCGTTCCGGAACTCCTCCAGCGCCTCAGAAAGCTCGCTGTGGCAGAGCGCGATAATGTCCCCGAAGCTCCTGGAGCGGTCCCACCAGCCGTGGGATTTCGCGTTCAAATATATTTCCTGTGACAGCTCATTCAGCATCTTTCGCAGCTCCTCCTTCTTCTGACCAGTGATTCACAGCGGGATCACTGTGTAGTCCTCAAGCTGGACATCACTGAAACACTCCAGCGCCCCGCCCCGCCACTGGAAGATGTGATGCACCATCCGGTCTCCGGGGGCATCCTTCAGGTATACCAGGGTGCGGGTGTGATACTCCGCAACACATGGCTTCTGGGTGTACTTCCCCGGCTTGGGCCTGAAACGATAACGCGCTCCGCGTTTGAACTTCATCTTCATCATTCACTCATCGCCTTCTTTAGCGGCAGCGTGCTGATGGGATATCCAAACTGCCTCAGGGTTTTGGCTATCAGCGCCCACCCGCGCCCGGCCGCCCGGGCGGCTTTTATCTCCTCGCGGAAGGGGGCAATGATGCCCGAGTAATCTTTAGTCCGTGGCTCGGCAAGCGTGCGCAGAGCCTTCCGGCAATCTTCCACCATGACCCTGGGATCTGCCGGAGCGTCGGAGACCGGCACCGTTTTGGCATTGCTGCGTTCCTTCTTATCCTTCTTAGGACGTCCGCGCCGTTTTGGCGCGGCTGTCGGAGAGGGGGCCCCCGGCATATCGGCCTCAATGGGGCCGAGGCAGCTCCCCAGCCTGTCCAGCGTGCACGCCTTGCAGTGCAGGGCAACCCTGGCGCTCTCGGCTGAAGGGGCCTCGACAAAAGAATCTGTCTTGCTCTGCGGACACCGGAAAAACCTGTTGTCATCCATCATCCTTACCCCTCTTTCTTAATGATGGGCAGCATCGCCCGAACCGCCGCGCCAATGCCCTTGAACTCGCCCCAAAGCTCCCAGAACCTCCGGATGTGCCAGTCTGTCACCCACTCGGCGCCGGGCTTCTTCGGAACTTCGCGGATATCCCCCACACGCATCTTGTGTTTCAGGCAGACCGGGTGGGCGTAGAAGATGTTCAGCTGCTCCGCCGCGTCCTTCTTCGTGGGGTCATAATCAAACAGCGCCTCAATCGTCGTTCCTGGCGTCAGGGGCTCAAAGCAGAAGCAGCACCGGGAAAACTTCGGCTTAACCCTGGGCATCCTGCCCTTTACCGCCACCATCCCTCCAACATTTGCCATGTGGTATAATCTCCTTATCTTGTTGTTATGCTTTTTTTAAATTTCTTGAGGGGCTTCGTTCGCACCGAAGTCCTTCTCCTTTTTTGAGGCCCCCTCATCCCCGGCCCTCCTGTTCCAGGCGGCTGCGGCCTCTTCCTTTGTGTCAAATTCCCCGCCGTAATCGTAATCGTAGCCAAAATACAAATCACAGCTGGTGCATAAGACACAGAAAGGCTTGTTCATCACGGGCCTATATAGGCGCGGTTCAATTTCCACGACAGCCGCCTCTCCCCCGCAGAACGGGCAGGGCTTCAGCTTCTCAGTCATCTTTGGCCCTCCGGTTCCAGAAGCGAATTGCCTCTTTTCGACTGCGGGCTATGTGCGTTAAAGCGGTGCAGTTACAGTACAAATTTGAGCATTCTACGCGGAACAATAAATCTAAATCCCTAATTATAGGTGCTTCCCCGCAAAACGGGCATGGCTTCAACTCTGGTTCCCCAAGCTCACCGTCTATCTGGAGATTTAGCTGTTTATTCATCCCAGGAGTTCCTCCAGAATGATGTCATCACTCCGGCCCATCACGGACTCAAGTCCCCCGTTGTCAGGCCTTTTCTCTCCCCGCAGGGGCATTCGCTTCACGATGTATCTGTTTCTGTCCCTGCGCATTGCCCTGATAATCTTTTCTCGCAGTCCCATGCTTGTCTCCTCCTCAGTCAGAAGGCAGCCGCCCGATCACGAACTGACGGTCAATCCAGGCATCCAGCTTCCGGGTGTCATACCTCACGGCCCCGCCGATCTTCAAATAAGGAATGGGAACGATCTCCCCCTTTTCAAGCGCCGCCGCGAAGGTCTCCGCCGTGAAGCGGAGGGGTGTCGCGGGCCGAAGGCTCCGCAGCTTGGAGACGGACAGCCCAAGATAAATGGACGCCTGTTCCTCATTCAGCAGCCGGGGCATCAGCGCCCCTCGCATCTCCTGCGCAGCTTCCGCGTTCTTTTTTCTCTTCATCGTTCACCTTCCCCCCCCTCTCCTATCTCTTTAACAGCAGCTTCACCACCGCCGGGAGGATCGCCACCTCCTCCGGCGTTTTCTTCCCCCGCGAGGAAAGCAGGCGGTGGGTGAACTCCCGCAGCTCCTGGCACAGTTCCTCGTTGTTGGCCGCCCGTTCGCTGGCCGGCTCCATCACAGCTGCCGCCATCCAGACAGCAAAGGTTGACGCGGGCGACAAGGCAGCCGTGGCCGCCTACTTCAATGCGATCCTTCAGCAGATAACACCCGCTTGAGGCAATCGCAAAACCTTTTCGTCACCTCCGGGGCAGGCTGTAAGCTCCCGGAGGTATCCTGAATTTTTTTCAGCTCTGCGTTGAGCTCATCCCTATCCTCAGCGCCAAGGTATCGAAGCGACAAGAAGAAGTTGAATATCCTCACCTGTTCCGCCAGCGCATCGATCGCCTCGATAATTCCCTGCGTCCCTGAATGTTTCGCCATCCCGTCTTCCTCCCCATACGGCCCTTGTGGCCTGTGTTACACTCTCCCCTACGCCCCCGCCGGGCGGATCGCGCCGCGCTCCACCTGCCAGGCGAAGGCAGCCTTCACCTGCTCCATGCTCCTGGCGAAGAAGTCCTCGATCTCCTGGGTGGAGCTGAACTTCGCCCCGCCGCGCAGACCGATGGTGCCGTCCGCGCCAAGA
>JAIKZX010000205.1 GCA_024681935.1 Fretibacterium sp. | reverse complement strand
GGTGCCGAAGTTGGCCTGCATTTCCTTCAGCTCGGTGCGCATGGCGTTGCGGAGCTTCGCGTCGAGGTGCGCCAGCGGCTCGTCCATCAAAAAGACATTGGGCGTGCGGACCAGGGCGCGGCCCATGGCCACACGCTGCTTTTGTCCGTTGGAGAGCTGGCTGGGGAGACGCTCCAGAAGGTCCTCCATCTTCATCATCTTTGCGGCCGCAGTGACCCGCTCCCGGATAACCTCTTCAGTCTCCCGGTAGAGCCTGCTCCTCAGGGGGGAGGCCATGTTGTCGTAGACCGTCATCTGCGGGTACAGCGCGTAGTTCTCAAAGACCATCGCGACGTTGCGTTTCGCCGTCTCCACCAGGTTCATGATCTGTCCGTCGAAACTGACCGTGCCCTCCTCCGGCATCACGAGCCCGGCAATACAGTTGAGGATTGTTGTTTTGCCGGCCCCGGCCGGGCCGAACAGGACGAAAAACTCCTTGTCCTTCACGTCCAGGCTGACGCCGTCCAGCGCCTTCACCCGGCCAAACGTCTTGCTGATATTTTTAAGCGTTATCCTTGCCATGGACGGCCACCTATCCCTTCACCGCGCCGAAGCTGAGGCCGCGCACAAGGTGTTTCTGGATGCAGAGCGCGAAGATAATCGCGGGCAGCGCCGACACCGTGGCCGCGACAGCCAGCTGCCCGTAGTGGGCCGTGTCGGTGCCAAGGAACTTTGTGATGGCCACCGTGATGGGCTGAATTTTGGAGCCCGCCAGCAGCAGCGGGAACGTGAAGGTGTTCCACGCGAAGATGAACGCCAGCAGCGCCGCCGACACCAGCCCCGGCTTGATCAGCGGAAGCAGCATCTTGAAGAATATCTGATACCACGAGTAGCCGTCCACCTGGGCCGCGTGCTCAATCTCCACGGAGATATCCTCAAAGTAACCCCGCACCACCCAGATGAGCAGCGGCATGGAGATAAGCTGGTAGACCCAGATCAGCCCAAAGTACGTGTCGTACAGGCGGAGCATCTGATAGATCATAAACAGCGGAAGCACCACCAGAATCTCCGGCGCAAACTTGAAGGAGAGGATCTGGAAGGCGATGTCCTCCTTCTTTTTGAAGTCGTAGCGCGCCAGGGCATAGGCCGCCGGGACGCCGGCGATGACAGAGACAATCACGGCGCCTCCCGCGACAATCAGGCTGTCGAGGAGATATTTGAAATAGTCCGTCTTGAGGAGGACCTCCGTGTAGTTGGAGAGCGTCGGCGTGAACACGAAGGCCGTCGTGTACATCTGTGTGTCCGACTTGATGGACAGGATAAGCATCCACAGCAGCGGAAACAGGGCGAAGACGGCGTAGATCAGCAGGAGCCCGTTCTGCGTGATGGCCAGAAGGCGTTTTGAACCTTTATTCATTTTCGTCCCTCCCTTAATCAGCTTTCAAGGCCCGAAGCCTGTCTCTGGGCGGCCCTCTGCTTTTTGACGATAAATTTGGCCGCGAAGAAGACAATCAGCCACAGCACCAGGATATACGGAAGCGACTGAGCTATTCTCTGGAACTTGAAGCCCGTCTGGTACGAGGTCAGCGAGAGGTTCATGAGGGTGTCGCCGGGGCCGCCTTTTGTGAGGCCAAAGATGATGGCATACTCCTGAAGAGCGGACATCAGGCGGAACAAAAGCGCGATGTAGAGGCTGGGTTTCAGCATGGGGAGCGTCAGATTGACAAAGTTGAACCAGGCGCTTCCCCCGTCGATCTTTGCGGACTCAAACGGGGATTTGGGAAGGGACTGAAGGCCCGCCAGCACGAGGAGCATGACGAAGGACGTGTTGACCCAGGCGTCGATCATCACCACGGTCAGCATGGCTGTGGCGGGGGCGGCAGCCCAGGGGAAGTTGTAAACACCCAGGAAGTTCAGAAACTTTTCGACGATCCCCACGGAGCTGTTCAGCATGAGCTGCCAGACGATAGTCGCCGTGATGGGGGCGATCATCAGCGGGAAGATCAGGGCCACCCGAAGGAACTTCGAAAACCAGTTGTTCAGGCTGTTGAGCAGCATGGCGATGCAGACGCCAAGGCCCATTTCCACCACCGTGCTGAAGAATGCGTATTTTATCGTCACCCACAGCGCGTGCCAGAACTCGCTTGAGCCCAGAATCCGGCTCCAGTTTTTGAAGGCGATGAATGTGAACGAGGGACGCCGGAAAGAGTAGTTGGTCAATGAAAGAAAGATTGCCATGATGAACGGGATCATGATCCCGATCGTGATGATCAGCGCCGGTGCGACAATCAGGTATGGGCGGACCCGGGTCTTGAACGGCAGCTTATTCAGGTCGAGAGTCTCTCCGGTTTCAGACATACTGATTCCTCCTGACTTTAAAGAAAAGCATTGAGGGGTTGAGGCGCCCCTCAATGCTTGCGTTTTCCCTGTTAGGGATACATTTAGAAAGATGCTACTTCACTTCGAGGTCGGAAACCAGATCGGTGAGCCGCTCTGCCAGCTGCTTCATCGCCTCCTCGGTGGAAGCATACTTGTCGGTGACGACAAGGTCCTGAAGAACCTCGGCCCACATCGTGGTGGTCTCGAAGAAGTAAGGCTGCGGCGTGAAGAAGATGCTGGCGTTGGCGGAGACCTCCGCGAAGGTCTGGAGGTAGCCCTCGGCCTCGCCCACGATGTCCTTGTACGCCTTGCTGTTCATGACGGACATGCGCGGCGTGTCGGTGCAGGCGCCGTCAGTGCCGGAATACAGCATGAACTCGGGGGTGGTGAAGTACTGCAGGAAGTACCACGCGGCGTCCTTGTTCTTGGAGTAGGCGTTCATGCCCATGGCCCACGTCCAGAGGTTGGAGCGCTGCACCGTGATGCCCTCGGGCAGAGGAATGCCGCTGAACGCGAGGTTGCCCGCCTCAGCGGACGCGCCCTTGACGTTCTGCGTGTAGCCGCCGCGGTCCGCGTCCCACATCATGGCCGCTTTGCCCGCGCCGAGGTCCGCGCCGCACAGCTCCCAGCCGTAGGTGGACCACTGAGGCGCGCCGCCCGCCTTGATCAGCTTGACCCAGTAATCTGTCATGGCAATGGCCTCTTTGGAGTCCAGCTTGCAGACCAGCTTGCCGTTCTCAATCTCAAAGTCCTTCCCGCCCCAAGTGGCGAACAGGGACATATACGCCGGGTGGATGGTGCCCCAGTCACGGGTGCCGCGGACGGCCAGTCCGTAGGTGCCGCTGCCCGCGTGTTCCTTCAGAGCGACGGACGTGTCGAAGAGCTCCTTCGTGGTCTTCGGCGCCTTCAGGCCCTTCGCCTCAAAGATCTTCTTGTTGTAGGTCAGGGTGTTGATCTCCCAGCCCATCGGCAGGGCCCACAGCTTGCCCTTGCCGACCGAGTGCCCGGGAACAAGGTCCCAGCGCAGAGCGTTGATGATGCCGGGGATGAAGTCGTCGTACTTGTAGGCCGCGGAGGTCTTGCTGCTGTCCTTGATGTAGGCGTCCAGGTCCTCCATGTAGCCCGCGGGGGCGTACTCCCAGGTCTGATACGCGCCGGTCATAAAGATGTCCGGGTCGCCCGCGCGGCTGCTGAGGGCGGTGTTCAGCTTGTCGAAGTAGTTGGTCTCCGGCGTGGTGGAATACACGACCTTGATGCCGGTCAGCTTCTCAAATTCCGGCAGTTTCGCGATGATGGCGTTGGCGTAGGTGTGCTCGTTGAACATGACGTTCAGCGTGGTCCCCTCATAGGCCCTCCAGTTGATATCCGCCGATGCAACTCCCACCAGTGCGGTGGCCAGCACGGCCACAGCCAGCAAAAACTTCTTACTCATTCTTTTTTCCTCCTTAAGATTTAAGATAATATGACTAATCGAACTTGAAGCCGACCTTGAGGTCTCCGCACCCGCCGGCGGCGAGCTCGTAGGCCTTCTCCCACTCCTCCAGTTTGAAAAGGTGGGTCACGACGCCGTCCGTCTTGATCTTGTCGTTGGCCATGTTCTCAATAACAAACGGGTAGGCGTAGGGGCTGAGGTGAGAGCCCAGAAGATTGAGCTCTTTTCCGTCCCCGATGACGGACCAGTCCACCGTGGTCTCCTGTCCAAACACGCTGAACTCGATGAAGGTTCCCATCTTGCGGATGAGCTTCAGCCCCTGGATGACGCTGGAGGGATGCCCCGTGGCCTCGATGTAGATGTCGCA
>JAIKZX010000129.1 GCA_024681935.1 Fretibacterium sp. | reverse complement strand
TATAACACCTCCATAGCCTAAGGTTTCCCTTCCCTATATTGTCCCTAAAAATGGAAAGAATTTCAAGAGAGTGGGGAATGAAGCTTGACGCGGGGGATTTGATTTTTTAGTCAAAATGGTGTTTAATCATAGAAACCGCGTGAGCGGCACCCGTTCCATGTTCACAAATCTTTTAAGGGGGAATTGTTGATGAGAAAGTGGCTTTGCGGCATGTTGGCTGCAGTGATGGTGTTGTCATTGGGTTCGTTTGCCTTCGCCGGTGATTATACCATCCGCATCTACTCCAACTCCAACTCCTCGGAGCGCGTGACCTGGCTGGTCAACGAGGCGAAGAGGGCGGGCTTCTCTATCTCGCTGGACGACTCCACCGTTTACAAGGGAGACACCAGCGCTATCCAGCTCGCCAACGAGAATAAGGATGCTGACATCATCTTTGGTCTGAACGAGGTGCGCTGGTCACAGCTCGTGGGCGGCGAGTACGAGAACCTGTCCGTCCTGGACTGGACACCCTCGTGGGCCGACAAGGTGGGCGAGTACAAGTATGACGGCAAAGCCTACGGCCTCGTCATCCAGAACATCCTGATGCTCTACCGCAACGACAAGCTGGGCACGAACGGCAAGGTGCTTCACTTCAAGCATTGGGCCGATATCGTGAACTGCGGCTACAAGTGGTATCGTCAGGGCAAGGTGGGCGGTACGACCAATATGAACATCAACAATTCCATGCTCTATTCCTTCACCGACCCCAAGTCCCCCGCCGGCGGAATCTCCGTCGAGGGCTGGAAGACCCTGTGGGCCTATTGCGCGGGCGGCAACTTCACCGGTGACAGCTATGGCTTTGACCCGTTGAACCGTGCGGATGTCCAGGTCTCCACGTTCTACTCCTCATCGCTGTACGGCAACATCGATGCAGCCTCCCAGTCCTCCTCTACGCCCCTTAAGGGCACGGTGAAACCGGAAAACTGGGCACTTGTCGAAATCGACGACGGCACCTATTACATCGCGGAGTACATCGGTGTGATTGACAATGCCAAGCGCACAAAAGAGCAGACCGAAATCGTCAAGGCGTTTGCCGAGTGGTTTGGCTCCGCAGATGTGCAGAGAGCCTGGTCTGAGGAGTTTGACTCCTATCCCTGCAACAAGGACGCCGTGGATGAGGTCCCGCCCATCTACGCCATCAAGAACTGCGCTCTCACCAAGGTTCCGGGCACGGATATGACCTACGCCGAGTATGTGGGTGCGCACGCCTCCCAGTGGACCAACATCATGACTAACCTTGGCTTCTACTGGAAGGACAACGCGGCCGCTCCTGCTGAGCCCGACTGGGACAACCTCGACTGGGCGACGCTTACCCAGAAAAAGAACTAGGAAACGTTTGAACTTCAGCGGCGGGCCCCGTACAGGGCCCGCCGCTCAGATTGAAGCTCAGGGGGGCCTTCACAGAACGTTCCATGTTCTGTGGGGCCCCCCTGAAACCTCCGTGAGAAAGGGATTATTAGTTGATGACTGTACCTGTTATTGTGGATGCCCATTATGACCTTCTGCTGGATGTCTTGCGTCTGCGCCGGGCGGGGGAGACAAGGGTTATTGAGAGGTTTTATCTGGATGACCTTCGCGCTGCCGGAGTAAATGTCCTTATTTGCTCTCTATTCATCCCGAGCGAGTATATCCCGGAGATGTCTTTGCGTGTGGCTCTGTCTCAGATTGGCGGCCTCCACGCCGAGATGAGGGAGTCCCCCGGCCTGTTCGCTCTTTGCCGCACGGCCGGCGAGGCTCGAAAAGCGGTTGACGAGGGCAAACTGGCCCTGTTCCTCTCCTTTGAGGGAGTAGACCCGCTGGGGCAGGATATCCAGCTTCTTTCCGTGTTCTACGAGCTGGGCGTCCGGCTCATTGGCCTCACATGGAGCCGCAGAAATTTCGCTGCGGACGGATGTCACTTTTCTCCCCTTGAGGAGGGCACGCCGGGAGGTCTGACGTCCTTTGGGGTTCAGCTTCTGAAAGAAGCCGCCCGCCTCAGGATGATTATTGACGTCAGCCATCTCAATGACGCGGGCTTTGACGATGTGCTGCGGTTTTTCGAGGGCCCTGTGATTGCCTCCCACTCCAACAGCCGCAATCTCTGCCCTGTTGCGCGGAACCTCACAGACGAGCAGATAAAGAGGCTGGCGGAGCGGGGCGGAATGATCGGTCTCAACAACACGATGGCTTTTGTCCTCCCCGATGGGCCGGAGCGTATACAGGAAGCGATAAAAA
>JAIKZX010000109.1 GCA_024681935.1 Fretibacterium sp. | reverse complement strand
TGTCCCTGTGAACCGGAAGGGGGCCTGGAGGCATACGTCCCGGGGCCGCAGGGGTTCGCGGCGCACCCGGAGAATGACCCACGGAGGGGGAAGAAATGAAAGGGAGGGGAATAAAGGGATCTGAGGATTGATGTGAGGGTGATGTAACGGCATGAAAAAGGCTTCAGGAAGAGATCTCCTGAAGCCTTGATTTTACTTGGTGGGCGATAGAAGAATCGAACTTCTGACCTCTTCCGTGTCAAGGAAGCGTTCTACCTCTGAACTAACCGCCCTGAAATGGCGCAGGACAAACTTCCTGTCCTGACCGTTGCTTATTATAACAGGCTGCCGTCTTTTGTCAAATTCAACAACGGCGTCTCCCGGCCCTGACAAGTCGGGAGAATGGCTAAATCGTGATGCACTTCTCCGCATTGCCGAGCTCCCCGATAATCTCGTGCATATTGGCAAGGACGCCCGCCCCGATGTTCTCTGTGATTCCAAGGTGCAGGGCGCAGGTTCCGCTTACGAGGACACGAACGCCCTGTGCTTCCAGTGCCTTCAGATTGTCGCAGGTGGAGGTGTTGAAAAGAGCCAGCTTTACTCCCTCATTCATCAGAATGATGGCTTCGGGGTACCTGACGGCCTTCGTGAGCGCGCCCAGGAAACTTTTCATCAGGATCTCCCCAAGCCCGGAGGGTCTGCCCTTCTCCTGAGCGTCCTGCCCCAGCACCCTGTTCAAAATGAGATAAGTGGGACGGGCCTGGCGGGCTGTGGCCGGCAGGGGGTTGGTTTTATGGGGTTCGATGATGGGCGCCGCAAGCACCTGAGCCTGAGAGGATCTCTTTTGGGGTGGGGCTGCCCTTAGAACACCGGGAGAGTGCGGAAGTTTTCTGTGACTGCCGGTCAATGTCAGCTGACCGTTGTCGTCCTGTATCTGGACGCTGAATCCCTTCCCCTCCAGAAACTGCCTGACCCTCAGCGCCGGTGCCGTATCCATGCCCAGAATCTGTATATCATCCGCGTTTTTTGCCAGCGCGTCCCTGACTATCGGCAGCGGGTCCAGGTTCCCCGCAGCATTGAGTTTTATCATGACAGCGATAACCTCCTCGCAATGGCCTCCATCAGGCCTGTCTCACCGGATACGATGCGTGCCCCCTCTTCCCATCAGCCATATTTATTATAGAATGTTATCGGGACAAAATGTTAAGAATAAGGGCGTGGCAGAATGGGCGTTGAAGATATCAGAAAGAAGATGCGGGCCATTCCGGGCATGGACATCCTGCTGACGCAGGACTGGGCGGCCCCATGGATTGAAAGGCTGGGACGGGAGGCGGTCAAAAGGGTCTTTAACGCGGAGCTGACCGCCCTTCGGCGGCGCATCCTTGCAGGAGAGAATGAGCCCGGCGAGGGGTTCCCGGAACGTGTGAAAGCGCTCTGCCTGTCCTCGCTGACGGCGGCGGACAAGGAGAACCTGCGCCGGGTCATTAACGCGACGGGAGTGGTCATCCACACCAACCTGGGACGTTCCCTTCTGGCGGAGGAGGCCGTGGCGGCCATGACACGTACGGCGCGGGGCTACTCCAATCTGGAGTACGACCTGAAGAAAGGGGCGCGGGGACAGCGCAACGCGCTCATTGAGGATTTGCTCTGCGCCCAGACCGGCGCGGAGGCCGCCCTTGTGGTGAACAACAACGCCGGGGCGGTGCTTCTCTGTCTCTCCGCCCTGGCTCGGAACACAGAGGTCATCGTTTCCCGCGGGGAACTGGTGGAGATCGGGGGCTCCTTCCGTGTGCCGGATATCATGGCCTTTTCCGGTGCCAGGCTGGTGGAGACAGGGACAACCAACCGCACCCACCTGGAGGACTACGCGAACGCCATCACGGAGAACACGTCCATGCTCCTCAAGGTCCATCCATCCAACTTCCGCATTGAGGGATTCACCCTTGCCCCGGAACGCAGGGACCTGGCAAAACTGGCTCAGGACCACGGCCTCCTCTTCATGGAGGACGCCGGCAGCGGCCTTCTTGTGGAGGGGGAGACCCTGGGCCTTCAGGGGGAAACCAGCGTGAGGGCCTGCCTTGAACAGGGGGCGGACATCGTGACCTTCTCTGGCGACAAGATGCTGGGCGGGCCGCAGATTGGCGCTGTCGTCGGGAAAAAAGCTGTGGTGGACCGGCTCAGAAAATATCCCATCCTGCGCACGCTGCGCGTGGATAAAATCACCCTCGCCGCCTTTGAAGCGACCCTGCGCCTCTACAGCCGGGGCGCGCTGGATGAGATCCCCACAACGGCGATGCTGCGCCTCTCTCAGGAAACGCTGAAGCAGCGGGCGGAGAGCCTGGCCGGGAAACTGCAGGCACAGGTCAGCGCGAAGATTGAAGTTATCCCCGTTGAGGACGCGGTGGGCGGCGGCTCCTACCCGGAGAGGCCCCTCAGCGGCTGGGGCGTTGCGGTGAGCGGACACCCGGCGGGCGGAGCAGGGCATCTTCAGGCGCTGCTGCGGGAGCTGGATGTCCCGGTGCTCTGCGGGGCCCGGGAGGATGCGCTGATCATCCACGTTCGGACGCTGCGCGACGGGGATTCGGAGACGCTTGCCGAAGCTCTGTCCCATTTGGGGGGGGAGGCGCGTTATGACACAGAACACTGAGGAGCGCTCGGTGGAGGTCTCCCTGGTTATCGGCACGGCGGGGCACATCGACCACGGCAAGACGACGCTGATCTCCGCCCTGACAGGTGTGGACTGCGACCGGCTCATTGAGGAGAAGAAGCGCGGCATCACCATTGAGCTGGGCTTCGCTCCCCTCCGTCTGGAGGACGGCCGCGTCGTCAGCGTGATTGACGTTCCGGGACACGAACGTTTTATCCGCCAGATGGTGGCCGGAGCCTCCGGCATCGATGCGGCGCTGCTGGTCGTCGCGGCGGATGAGAGCGTCATGCCGCAGACCCGGGAACACCTGGCCATTATGGAGCTTCTGGGCGTAAAAGAGGGCCTTGTAGCCGTCACGAAAATTGACCGCGTGGAGGAGGGGATGGCCGGCCTGGTGGTGGAGGACGTGGCGGAGTTCGTCCGCGGCACCTTCCTTGAGGGCAAGCCCATCATCCCCGTCTCCGGCGTCACAGGTGAGGGCCTGGACTCTCTCCGGGGCGAGATTGCGGCACTGGTGGACCGGGTGAAGCCCAGGCCGCGCAGCGGGGCGCTCTTCCTGCCCATCGACCGGGCCTTCCCCATCTCCGGCTTTGGGACGGTCATCACGGGCACGGCCTATCATGGCGTTGCCCGCCTGGGGGACGAGATTGAGGTCTTTCCCTCCGGCCGGGAAGGACGTATCCGCAGCCTTCAGGTCCACGGGAAGCCCGTGGAGGCCGCCTACGCGGGGCAGAGGGTGGCGTCGAATCTCTCCGGCATCTCTGTTGACGAGCTCAAACGGGGCGATGTCGTCTGCCATAAGGGAATATTCGCCCCGACGGCCTGCTTTGATGCTGTGCTGACTCTGCTGCCCTCAGTGAAGGAAGCGCTGAGGCATTGGCAGCGTGTTCACCTCTGCATCGGGACAGCGGAGGTCCTGGCGCGCGTGGCCATGCTCAGGTCAAAGCAGATTGCCCCCGGCGGAGAGGAGCCCGTACAGCTTGTTTTGGAGGAGCCCGTGGCTGCCGCGTCCGGACAGCGTTTCATCATCCGCTTCTACAGCCCCCTTATCACAATCGGGGGAGGGCAGGTCATTTATCCCTACTCACATAAACCCCGAGGAGCCCATGCCCGCGCCAGGGTCCTGGCCCGGATTGAGGGGCTGAGGACCGCGGATACGCCGGCCCTCCGTCTGGAGCGGCTGGTTGAGGACGCCGGGATGCTGGAGGCCCCTGCCGCCGCCATCGCAATTCAGGAGACGCCGGCGAACCTTTCCAAAATTGCCGCCGGGCTGGTAAAACAGGAAAAACTGCTTGATCTGAAGGGCGACCGTCCCCTCTACCTCTCCATGGCGCACTTTAAGGAGCTGACGGAGGCGGTGCTTGCCGCCGTCAGGAACTATCAGAAGAAATTCCCGGCCGAGGCGGGGCTGCCCCTGGATGAGGCGCTGCGCCAGGTTCCGCTGCCGGACGCGAAGGCGCTCCGTTCCCTTGTCAGTCTGATGGCGGAGAAGGGGACTCTGGCCCTCGACGAAAACAAACTTCACACGCCGGACCACGTGGCAAAGAACGAGGGGGAGTTCCTGAAGAACAGTCAGGCCCTGGCGGAGATCTGTCGCCGCCGCGGCTGGCAGCTCGCCACGCTCGACGAGGTGAGGGCAGAGATGGGGCTGCCCGCGCCGGCCTTCAACGCGCTCGTCCAGAGCCTGAAGAACTCCCGGGGGCTCGTCATCCTGGAGAACAGCTTCATCCTGACGGCGGAGATGGAGCAGGTCATGCTGGACATCCTCCGCGGCATTGGAGGGAACGTCACGCTGGCTGCGGTGCGGGACGCGACCCAGAGCTCGCGGAAGTACATCCTTCCGGTGCTGGAGTACTTTGATTCAAAGGGCTACACCCGCCGGGTCGGGGACGTGCGCGTCGTCAGGGTGGACGGCAAAACTTCTCTGTAGACAGATAAGAGCAGAAAAGGGATTGTTTTAGCCGGAGGCTCTGCCGCGGTTCAGGCTGCTTCTGAAAAACAGTGCGACGGCCAGGGAGGGCAGTGCCTCAGTTTTCAGCGGCTGCGTCATCGGCGGAGCCGAAGCGGCGGGCGTTATGGCATATCCTCTTTATTGTATTTACAAAGTGACTGCAAAAAATTATAATTGTAAATCAAGAGGTGAGAGAAATGCCCAAAGCATCTACTGTAACAATGAGAGTGGATGAGAGCTTGAAGCGGCAGGCAGAAGCTCTGTGCGAAGAGATGGGGCTTACATTATCAACAGCCTACACTATGTTGCTGAAGGCGATTGTCCGTACCCGTTCCATTCCGTTTGCGCTGCAGGCCAGCGATCCGTTTTATTCGGAGGTGAACCAGGCGTGTCTGCGAGAGTCGATACGCGAACTGAACGCTGGTCATGGAATGGAGCATGATTTAATCGATGCGTAAAATATGGTCGAGCCGATCTTGGGATGAATATGTAACGTGGCAGACAGAGAACAGAAAAACTCTGCGCCGGATTAACGCGCTTATTAAAGATATAGAAAGAAATGGCTGCCTGATAGGGATAGGTAAGCCTGAAGAGTTGAAATATGATTTGTCGGGGTGGTACGGCCGGAGAATTGATGACAAGAACCGCCTTATTTACCGTATTGTAAACGGGAACTCTTTAGAGATATCACAATGCAGGAACCACTACGATGAATAAATCCGCACCGGAGCGCGGCGGAGCCGGGGCAGCGGGGCAGATTTTCGAAGTGCCGCCGCCCTGTGCCAGGTCCCCGGCCCCGCGGCGCGGGAATCCCTCCGCATTGTGGCACGGGAGCTGCTGAACACGCAGAGAAAGCTGCTGGGGGAAGACGGAGAAAATGGATGCCCTTCAAAACAACAAAGGGTGCCGGCTGGGCGAAATCCTGCTTCGGACAGGGGCTGTCTGTCAGGAGCAGCTGGATTATGCCCTTTCAGTCCAAAGCCAAAAGGGCCGGAGCGCAAGGCTTGGCGAGATTTTGCTTTCCATGGGAATGATTTCGGAAAACTGCCTGGCTGAGGCATTGTCCGTCCAGCTGGGGCTCCCCTTCTATTCCCTGTCTCAGTACTATGCCGAACCGGAAGCCATCCAGCAGGTGCCCCACGCGGTGGCAAAGCGCCTGAACCTGGTCCCTTTGTTCCATATTGATGAAAAAAATCTGTTTGTCGTCATGGCCGATCCCCTGGACCTGACGGCCCGGGACGAAGTGGGGGCGCTGACAGGCTGCGGGCTCAGGATTGGCATTGCGGCGAAGAAGGACATACAGGACAACCTTGACCGCCTCTACAGCCTGCATGACAAACTGGAGGGGGCGATTCCCGACACGTCAAAAGAGCGGGAGGGCATTCCGTGGAAGCAGGAGAACATCCCTCCCTTCACCGACAGCGACGCCCCCATTATAGAGTTTGTCAACAGGCTCATCCGGCAGGCTGTGAGCGAGGGGGCCTCGGATATTCATCTTGAGGTTCAGGAGGGGGGCGGCTGCGCCCGGTTTCGCGTCGACGGGCTGCTCAGCACGGTGTTCGATTACCCTTCCAGCTTTCACCACGCTTTGGTGTCCCGCCTGAAGGTTATGGCCAATATGGACATCGCGGAGAGGCGGAAACCCCAGGACGGACGTATCTGGATAGCCGCAGACGGCCGGCATATTGACCTGCGCATCAGCACCCTGCTCACGATAAATGGGGAGAAGGCAGTGCTGCGCATCCTGGACAAGGAGAGGGCCCTGAGGGGCCTGGACAGTCTTGGGCTTGGGACCGATGACAGGAATAAGCTGGAGATGTTTTGCAGCGCACCCTGGGGCATTCTGCTGGTGACGGGGCCGACAGGCAGCGGAAAGTCCACCTCCCTCTACGCCCTCCTTCAGAAGCTCAATCGTCCGGATATCAATATCGTCACCGTCGAGGACCCGGTGGAGTATGCCATCAGCGGGCTCAATCAGGTTCAGGTCAACGAAAAAGCCGGCCTGACCTTTGAGTCCGCGCTGCGCTCCATTTTGCGCCAGGACCCGGACAAGATCATGGTGGGGGAGATCCGTGACCGGGAGACGGCCCAAATCGCTGTCCGGGCCGCCCTGACGGGACATTTTGTGATTTCGACGCTGCATACTAATGACGCGCCCAGCGCTGTTACGCGCATGATCGATATGGGCATCCCCCCTTTCCTGGTCTCCGCTTCCCTGATGGGCGTTGTTGCTCAGCGCCTGGTGCGGCTCCTCTGTCCTCTCTGCCGGGAGGAGTATGAGCTTGACCCCCGAACCTGCGATATGGCAGGCGTCCCCAGGGGGACCCGCGCCTTCCGCCCGCGCGGCTGCAGCAAGTGCCGAAACGGCTACCGGGGGCGGAGCGGCATCTTCGAGATCATGGTCATAGACGAGGGGCTGCGGCGCATCATTCTCGACGGGGCTGGGGAAACCGCTCTGCGTCAGGCGGCCTTGCGGCAGGGGATGAGGACCCTTCGTCAGTCGGGAATCAACGCGGTCCTGACGGGAAGCACCTCAATGGAGGAAGTCCTCTCCGCCACGCTGTGATTTTACGAACTTCGCGGTTTGTGATATGCTTATCCCATCGTAATTTTATGTTCAAATCTGGTTGGGAGGTTTCCGGAATGAAGAAACTGGCGGTGGTTCTGGCAGCGGCGCTGATTCTGTCCTGTGCCTGCATGGCGGGCGCGGCGGACAAGCCGAAGGTGACAATTTACACCTCGATGTATGAGGACATTATCGAGGCCATGACGGAGGTCCTTCACGAAAAATTCCCGGACTACGACGTGGAGTTTTTCTATGGCGGCACGGGCACGCTTCAGGCGAAGATAGCGGCTGAGCGTGACACGAAGAAGCTGGGCTGCGATATGCTGATGGTGGCCGACCCGTCCTATGCCCTTGAGCTGAAGGAACTTGGCCTTCTGCATCCCTACGTCACCCCGGCGGCGAAGGACCTGGCCCTGGAGTATGATCCCGAGGGTTACTGGTACCCCGTGCGGAACCTGAATATGATCCTGGCCTACAACCCGGAGAAGTTCAAGAAGGAAGAGCTGCCCCAGTCGTTTAAGGACTTTGCCTACAAAGAGGGCATGAAGGGCTTTATTTCCATGTCCAACCCGCTGACGTCCGGAACGGCGCTGGTGGCCATATCCGCCCTGAAGGACAAGTACGGCTACGAGTATTTCGACAAGCTGGCCGCGAACCGTGTGATGGTGGAGTCCGGCTCTGTGGCCCTGACGAAGCTGGAGACGGGCGAGTGCAAGATGGTCATGATCCTTGAGGAGTCTGTGCTGAAGAAGCGCGAGGAAGAGGGCAGCGCTCTTGAGGTCATTTACCCCACTGACGGCGTCATCTGCGTCCCCTCGCCCATCATGACGGTTAAGGACGGCTGGAGCGCCCACGGCAACTCGAAGATCTGCGAGGAGCTGACGGACTGGTTCCTTTCCCCGGAGGGACAGGGCTATATCGTCAAGGGCTGGATGCACTCCGTGCTGAAGAATCCGCCTGCGATTCCCTTCGATTCCATCAACACGGCTGAGATCGTGAAGAGCGCCATGCCGGTGAGCTGGGAGAACTGCCTGAAGGAGCGTTCCGATCTGCGGACGAACTTCGAGGAGCGCGTGAAGAACAAGATGTAACAAACCTGTAATCAGCGAAGACGGCTCCGCCTGCGGAGCCGTCTTATTGTCCCATGCGGATATATGATGAAAGGGGCTGGTTCCGTGCCGGTTCAGGCTTCGCTTCAGGATAATAAAGGCTTCCGTCTTGACGTGAAGACGATTTTGATTGCCGCTATTGTGGCTTTTCTTTTGGTTTTCAATGTCTTTCCCATGGCCTACCTGGTCTTTCGCTCGTTCTTCGGGGAAAATGGCTTCACGCTGGAGACCTTCAAGAGGATTTACACCTACCCGCTGAATTGGAACGCGCTGCGCAACACCCTCGTCACCGCCGGGCTGTCCATGGTCTTTGGCGTGATGATTGCCTTTCCGCTGGCGTGGCTGGTGGGCCGGACGGATATGTACGGGCGGAAGTTCTTCCGCACGCTGTTCGTGATGACCTATATGGTGCCGCCCTACGTCGGGGCCATGGCGTGGCTCCGTCTGCTCAATCCGCGGGTGGGCACCCTCAACGTGTTCCTGGCCAACCTTTTCGGCCTCTCAGAGAACCCGTTCAACATTTACAGCATCGGCGGGCTGGTGTGGGTTTTGACGACGTTCTACTACCCCTACGCCTTCATCACGATCTCCCGCGCTATGGAGAAGATGGACCCGTCGCTGGAGGAGGCGTCGAAGATTTCCGGCGCTTCGCCCCTGAGGACGGTTATGACCGTGACGTTCCCCATCATGCTGCCCTCCATCGTGGCGGCGGGGCTTCTGGTGTTTGTCTCCGCGGCTTCGTGCTACGGCATTCCGTCCATCATTGGGGCGCCGGGGCAGATTGACACCGTGACGACGCGCATCATCGACTATGTGTACGTGGGGTCGGCGGAGGGCCTGACGGACGCCACGACGCTGGCGGTGTCCCTCATGATCATCGCCAACCTGGTGCTGTACGTTTCCACCTTTATCTGCGGAAAGAAGCAATACATCACCGTCTCCGGCAAGTCCACCCGGCCCAACATTGTGGAGCTGGGCAAATGGCGCCTGCCGGTGACGCTTTTGGTGTCGGCCTTCGCGCTCATCGTCGTGGTGATTCCCTTCGCCACGGTGGCCATGACTTCGTTCACGATGAACCTGGGCAAGCCGCTCACGGCGGCGAACTTCACGACGCGCTACTGGCACATCCTGTTCACCCGCAAAGGGATTTTGGAAACGGTGAAGAACAGCCTTATCTCCGCCTCGGTCGCGGCCACGGCGGGCATCATCATCTCCTGTGTCATGGCCTGGCTTCTGACCCGCACCCGGGCGAAGGGCCGCCACATTCCGGACTTCCTCATCACGGTGGGCAGCGGCACGCCCAGCGTCGTTATCGCGCTGGCGCTCATCATGACGATGTCCGGCCGTTTTGGAATCAACATCTACAACACGCTGACGATAATGATTGTCGCCTACATGGTCAAATACCTGCTGATGGGGATGCGGACGGTGGTGTCGGCCATGAGCCAGATTCACCCGTCGCTGGAGGAGGCGTCGCTCATCTCCGGGGCGGAGTGGCAGCGCGGATTTTGGGATGTGACGCTGCCGCTCATCGCGCCGTCGGTGGTGGCCGGATGGTTCCTCATCTTCATGCCCAGCTTCTACGAGCTCACCATGTCCACTCTGCTGTACTCCACGGACACGAAGACCATTGGCTACGAGCTGTTCACCTACCAGACGTACCACAGCCAGCAGACGGCCTCGGCCATCGCAACAGGCATCCTGGGGATGGTCGTGATCGTCAACTGGATTCTGAACAAGCTCACCAGGGGCGAGTTTTCGATTTAATGATTGAACGAAGGAGCGAGTGAACCCATGTCCTCCATTACCCTTACGGACGTTACGAAATCCTACGGCAGCGTGCAGGTCATCCGGAAGTTCAGCAGCGTGTTTCAGGACCATGAGTTCGTCACGCTGCTGGGGCCCTCCGGCTGCGGTAAAACGACGATGCTGCGCATGATCGCCGGCTTTGAGAAGCCCACAACGGGCGAGATTAAAATTGATGACACAGTCGTCAGCGGCGGGGGGAAATTCATCCCGCCCAACCGGCGGGGGATTGGCATGGTCTTTCAGTCCTATGCCGTGTGGCCGCACATGAACGTGTTTGACAACGTGGCCTATCCCCTCAAAATACAGCGCCTGCCCCGCGCGGAGATAAAACAGCGCGTGGCGGACATCCTGGAGGCCGTGCACCTTTCTCAGTACGTCGAAAGGATGCCCAACGAGCTCTCCGGCGGCCAGCAGCAGCGTGTGGCGCTGGGCCGCGCGCTGGTGTGCAGCCCCCGCGTCCTGCTCCTCGACGAGCCGCTGAGCAACCTTGACGCCAAGCTGCGGGAGTCCATGCGGTTTGAAATCAAGGACGTGCAGAAACGCTTTGGCATCACCGTTGTCTACGTCACCCACGACCAGACGGAGGCCATGGCCATGAGCGACCGGGTTATTGTGTTCAACAGGGGCACTGTGCAGCAGATGGACAGCCCTATGAACATCTACCGCAGCCCTGCCAACCAGTTTGTGGCGGACTTCGTGGGGAAGATAAACTTCCTCCGCGGCACGGCCGGCGAGGGCAGAATTGAGTTCCCCGGCGGGCAGGGCATGGCCTACAGCGGGGAGAAGCGCGGCCCTGTTGTCGTGGCGGTCCGGCC
Source organism: Fretibacterium sp. (assembly GCA_024681935.1). Classification (GTDB taxonomy): domain Bacteria; phylum Synergistota; class Synergistia; order Synergistales; family Aminobacteriaceae; genus JAFUYV01. The sequence goes on along the minus strand of JAIKZX010000109.1, from coordinate 8,894 downwards.
TGAGAACATGACGATGCGGACGGACAAGGGTATTCTGCGCGGCACCCTGACCCAGGCCTTCTACCTTGGGGACACCAACGACTGCCGCGTGGAAATGGACGGGATTTCCCTCCGCGTCATCGCCGCCGGGCACACCTACGGTCAGATAGACGTGGGATCCCCACTGTGGCTGGACTTCGACGAATATCTCGTGTTTGACGACGACGGCGTGGACCAGACGAAGATCCTGTCTTAAAGAAGCCGGCGAAAAAACGCTTTCCGCCGGAACCGCCGGACTTCCGTCTGTGACACGGGGCTGCGCCCGTCATTGAAAAATCCGGCAAAAAAAGAGATTGTCCTTCACCGGGCAATCTCATTTTTTTTGCGCGCAGACCCGCCGCCCCTGAAAATTCCCGTTCGCCAAAGAGCTATTCTGTCCGCGCTTCCCCGCGCTCATACAGAGCGTTCAGCAGCTCAAGGCCCGTGGCTGTGCGGAACACCCTGGGAATAAGGGCCTCGTATTTCTTTTTGTTCTGCGACTCGTGGAGATTGACGAGCAGGTCCGCCTCCAGCAGAATCCGGTAGTCGGGTCCGTCCGTTTCGCCGTAGGTGTGATGGTGGGCGATAAGGTATTTCACGCGCGCAATCTGTTCCCTGCTGAAGCCTCCCACCTCCCGCATCAGCCTCTCCGCCTCTGCCGGCCCCTCTTCCTCCTGGGTCTTCCATGTATAGGAGCCGTACTTCTCAAGGCTTTTGCGGATGCCGATGTCATGGAGAATCGCCGCCGTCTCCAGGATGAACTGTGTCTCCCTGTCCAGCCCTTCCAGCGTTCCTATCACGGACGCGAGACCGTGGACCTTGATAAAGTGCTGGATGCGCGCCGTGTCCCCTTTGCTGCGGCGTGCCGTGGCCCTGATGAGTTCTGCGTGCTGACGGATCACTCTGTTCTGCCTCCTGTCATGCTATACTGACAATATTGTAACGTTCTTTACGTTACAATAACAGGTTAAATCTGACATGGATGAAGCTCCAAAGGAGACAGCAGCTCATGAAAAAGGCATTTGCATTGTGTCTGGCAGCCGTGCTCGTTCTGAGAATGACCACGGAGACGTTTGCGGAGGGCAGAACATTTGGCGCCTGCTGCACAGCAGACAGCCCTTTTTTCACCGCGATAAACGACACAATCAGGGCGGTCATTGAGGTCAATGGGGATACGCTGATCACCATGACCTCGGAACGGGATCAGGCAAAACAGATTGCCCAGGTCAACAATCTGATTGCCCGGGGCATCGACGCCCTCTTTTTGATTCCTGTGGACGGGGATGAGGTAACCCCGGCACTTTTGGCCTGCCGGGAGGCGGGGATTCCGGTCATTAATCTGGGCGCGGATGTCTCCGATGAGGACCTTGTGGCCTGCACGGTTGCTTTCGATAACAAGTCAGCGGGCCGGTTATGCGCCGAGGACCTGCTGCGCCGCATTGAGGGCGGAAAGGTCGCCGTTCTGGGAAACTCTGCCATAAAAAGCGACCTTGAACGCATCACGGAGTTCGAGCGGGTCATCAGCGGAAACGCCGGCTTCTCCATCGCGGCCAGGGGGGACACCCTGGGAAAACGGGAGACGGCGGAGGCCGCCATGAGAGATATCATCCGGGAGTTCCCGGACCTTGCGGCTGTCATGTGCATCAGCGACACCGTGGCCCTGTGGGCAGTCCCGGTCCTGAAGGAAGCCGGCATGGAGGGGCGCGTGCTGATTTATGGCGTGAACGGCTCCCCGGAGGCCAAGAGGGCGGTCAGAGACGGCCTGATGACAGGAACGGCGGTACAATCCGCCCGGGCCATTGCCCACACCGCCGTCGCGGAGGCCAACAAGGTTCTGGGCAGCAAAGAGGTTGAAAAGCATACCTGGATACCGACGCTGATCGTCACCAGGGACAATCTGCGGGACTTCTTCATTGACGGCTGGCAATAGAGAAAAGAAAGACGTGAGGAGCCCGCAGGCCGCAGCCCAAAGCCCATTAATACGCCAAAACAAGTCCCCCGGCTGACAGCCGGGGGATTGCCTTTAATGAGGAAACATTTCTCCTCCTGCCCTGAAAACTGTTTTTGAAAAGACCGGCGTCACAGGCGCTGACAGAGCGGGCCGCGCAAACGCTGCGGGCGCGGCTGCCTTATCTCTCCATCACCCGCGTCCGACGAAGGCGCGGTAGATGAAGCGGATGGCGCGCTCAAAGTCCTCGTTCAGGACGCCGACGATCACGTTGAGCTCCGACGCTCCCTGATCGATCATGCGGACATTGATCCGCGCTTCAGCCAGGGCGGAGAAGATTTTGGCGGCCGTTCCGCTCTGGGCGCGCATTCCCCGGCCCACAACGGCGATGAGCGCCAGGCCTGGCTCCACCTCGACGCTCTCCGGCCTGACGCTGCGGGCAATCTTCCGCAGCACATGCTGCTCCCTCTCCACGAACTTCGACTCCGGGACCACGACCGTCATCGTGTCAATCCCCGACGGCAGGTGCTCAATGGGAACGCCGTCCTCCTCAAAACACTGCACGACCTTGCGGTAGAAGTCCAGCTCGGAGTGCATCAGGTCCCTGGCGATCATGATGGAACAGAAGTCCTTCTTGCCCGTGATGCCGGTGATAGTGAAGGGCGGGCGGCGGGCGGTGTTCCCGACAATCCAGGTGCCGGGGTCTTCGGGCTGATTGGTGTCCCGGATGTTGATGGGGATGCCGGCTTCCTTTACAGGGAACACCGCGTCCTCGTGCAGAACGCTTGCCCCCATGTAGGCCAGCTCCCGAAGCTCCCGGTAGGTGATGCTCCGGATCACCGGGGGATCTTTCACGATGTGAGGGTCCGCCATCAGCAGGCCCGGCACGTCCGTCCAGTTTTCGTAGACGCTGGCGTGGCAGGCACTGGCGACGATGGCCCCCGTCACGTCAGACCCTCCCCGTGAGAAGGTGCGCACCCTTCCGTCCGGACCGCTGCCGTAGAAGCCGGGGATCACCGCCTGGGGCAGCTCCTCCAGTCTGGCGGGCAGAACGGCGTTTGTGCGCTCCGCGTCGAAAGTCCCCGACTCGTCAAAGAAGATGGCCTCTGCCGGGTCGAGGAGCGGAAAACCCAGGTATTCGGCCAAAACGCGCCCGTTCAGATACTCCCCGCGGGAGGCGACATACTCCCTCTCAGGGGCCTGTTTCAGATGCTCCTCAATCGTGTTGAAATCGTCTTCCAGAGAGAGGGAGAGCTCCAGCTCCCGGATAATGTCGGCATACCGCTCCTTCACTGCCGAGAAGGGCTCTGAGAAGTCCCTGCCCCCTGCGGCGAGGTCATGGCAGCGGTAGAGGAGGTCCGTCACCTTGACGTCGCCGTCGAAACGCTTGCCCGGCGCGGAGGGAATGACGAAAACCCGTGTCCCGTCCGCGCGGATGATGCCGCCCGCCTTTCGGAACTGGCCGGCGCCAGCCAGGGACGTGCCGCCGAACTTGACGACTTTCCTCATGATCTGACGCGGGGGAAGGAGCTCCCATCCCCTCCGTGCAGCAGTTCAATCCCGCCCGGAAGGGCAGAGGGGAAGGGCACAGGGGTTATCGTATCATCCGGGTCAGTCAGCCCGTTTTCGACGGTGTGGCCCGCGTTTTTGACGCACTCCACCACGTCGGCTGCCACTGCGCTGGCCGTGGGCATCTTTCCCGCGCCCCGCCCGTAGAACATCAGGTCATCCACGCAGCCGCTGTGGACCAGAACGCCGTTGAACACGTCGTTCACCCCGTACAGCGGGTTGTCCGCCGGAACCAGACAGGGGGCCGTCATCACGGAGATGTCCCCTGTTTGGGGGTTCCGCTGGCAGATGCCCAGCAGCTTGACGGCCTTGCCCCGGGCCCTGGCGGATTTCAGGTCCGCGGTGCTGACCTCCGTGATGCCCTGGCAGGGCACCTGCTCGAAGCGGACGCGGCGTCCCGATATCAGGGACGCGAGGATGGCCAGCTTCCGTGCCGTGTCGTGCCCCAGGATGTCCGCGTCGGGATTGCGCTCCGCAAAGCCGTTTTCCTGGGCCTGGCGCAGGGCATCCGCAAAGTCCGTTCCCTCGCGGTCCATCTTCGTGAGGATGTAGTTGCAGGTGCCGTTCAGGATCCCCGCGACGGAGGTGATGTCCTCGTGGCGGCAGGAGTCCCTCAGGGTGCGCAGGAGGGGGATTCCCCCGCCCACGCTGGCCTCGAACAGGTAGCTGCAGCTGTGAGCCTTTGCCGTCTGGGTCAGCTCCGGGCCAAACGCGTCAACCAGCTCCTTGTTTGACGTGCAGACGGACTTGCCCCGCTCCATCGCCGCCCTGGTGAAGGTGAACGCCGGCTCCTTGCCGCCCATCGTCTCGCAGACGACCTTCACGTCCGGGTCGTCAAGAATGACGTTTATGTCGCGGACCAGACGGTCCTCCCAGGGGGAGCCGGGAAAATCGCGGATATCCAGGATGTACTTGACGCGGATTTCCCCGCCTGCGGCCAAGCGCAGCCTCTCCTTCTGGACATCCAGCACCTGCGCTGTGCCGCCGCCGACGGTTCCAAAACCTAAAATTGCGATATTCGTCATGACCCGCCGCCCTCACTTCGCCGTGATGAAGCCCTGGCTCACCAGCAGCTCCGCGCACTCCACGGCGCCGCCCGCTGCCCCGCGCAGCGTGTTGTGCGAGAGCCCCACAAACTTCCAGTCGTAGACGGTGTCCTTCCGCAGACGGCCGATGGAGACCCCCATTCCCCGCTCATAGTTCACGTCCTTCGTAATCTGGGGACGGTCGTCCTCCTCGAGGTATTGGATAAACTGTCTGGGGGCGCTGGGCAGTTTCAGCTCCTGGGGCACGCCGCGGAATTCCCGCAGCTTCGCGATCAGGTCCTCTTTTGAGGCCGGGGCCTTCCGGAACTTCACAAAGGCCGCCGCCGTATGCCCGTAAAGGACGGGGACCCGGAGACACTGGCATGTGATGACAGGCTCCGCGGCCGGGACGATCTTTCCGTCCTCCACATGGCCAAGGATTCTCAGGGGCTCCTTCTCGCTCTTCTCCTCCTCGCCGCTGATGAAGGGGATGAGGTTCCCCACCATCTCAGGCCAGGTGGTGAAGTTCTTGCCGGCGCCGGAGATGGCCTGATAGGTTGTGGCCACCACCTCGAAGGGCTCATACTCACGCCACGCGGCCAGGGCCGGCGCGTAGCTCTGGATGGAACAGTTCGGCTTCACCGCGATGAAACCCCGCGCGGTCCCGAGACGTTTTTTCTGGGCTTCGATGACACGGGCATGCTCCGGGTTGATCTCAGGGATAATCATGGGGACATCCGGCGTCCAGCGGTGCGCGCTGTTGTTGGACACCACCGGCGTTTCCGTCCTGGCGTAGTCCTCCTCAATCTTTTTGATCTCGTCCTTCGACATGTTGACGGCGCTGAAGAGCATATCCACGCCCTCCGCCACGTCCCGGACGCCGCTCACGTCCTTCACCACGATGTTCCGCACAGCGTCGGGGATGGGCTCGTCCAGCAGCCAGCGGCCCTCCACCGCCTCCGCGTAGGTCTTGCCCGCGCTGCCCGGGCTGGCTGCCACCGACGCCACCTCAAACCAGGGGTGGCCGCCCAGAAGCTGGATGAACCGCTGCCCCACCATTCCTGTTCCGCCAAGGATACCCACTTTTAGTTTCTTCATACAGAATGTCCTCCTGTCCCTATTTTCATAAGTATAACGCCTGAAGCCCCTGATTAAAAGGGGCCCTGCCCATGGGGAGCCCCCTTGCGGATAGGGGGGGAGATTGCCCTGTTAGGGGCTCTTCCACTTGGAGTAATGTGACAGATGTGTTATCCTTAGCGAGTGATAAAGGCTATATATGGATATATGTATGTAGTATGTAGGAGGTTAAATAATTTGGAGAAGGAATATTCGGTACTTATTGGAGAGACTCCGCTTGTATTTCGGACGGGGAAGGTTGCAAAACAGGCAAACGGCGCAGTGATGGCGTCCCATGGGGAGACGGTAATCCTCAGTACGGCCTGCATTACAGACACGCCGCGTACGGGCATCGACTTTTTCCCTTTGCTGGTGGATTTTGAGGAGCGTTACTATTCGGCGGGAAAGATTCCCGGAGGCTTCATCAAACGTGAGGGCAAACCCTCGGAGTCGGCCATTCTCAGCGCGCGCGTTGTGGACCGCTCAATCCGCTCGCTTTTCGATGACGCGATGCGCAACGATGTCCATGTTGTCAACACCGTTATGGCAATGGACCAGACCTATCCGCCCAACGTGCTGGGCATCAACGGGGCCTCGGCCGCGCTTTCCATCTCCGGCATCCCATGGGGCGGCCCGGTGGGCGCGGTGCGTATCGGGCTCATCGACGGCAGCCTGGTGGTCAACCCCACGGAGGCCCAGATGCGTGAGTCTCAGCTGAACCTCGTCGTTGCCGGCCATGACGACGGCATCACGATGGTGGAATCCGGTTCGCAGGAGGTCTCCGAGGAGCTCCTTGTCGACGCGCTGGAGCTGGCGCACTCAGAGATAAAGAAGATCATCGCCCTGTTCCGCCAGATGAAGGAAGAGATCGGCAAGCCGGAGGTGTCCGTGCCCGTGCCGCAGCGGATTGCTGAAATTGACGATTGGGTGATGGGGAACCTGGACCGCGATATCGACGCCGCGGTTCGCATTCATGAAAAGAAGCCCCGCGGAGAAAAGATCGCGGAGGTCAAGAAGGCCGCTCAGGAGCATTTCGCCGAGGAGTTCCCCGACAAGGGGGAGTATATCTCCGCGTTTGTGGACGAGCGCGTGAAAAAGATTATGCGTGCCATCATCGTGGACGAGGGCGTCCGTGTGGACGGCCGCGCGATGGACGAGATCCGGCCCATCAGCTGTGAGCTGGGCGTGCTTCCGCGGGTCCACGGCTCGGCGCTGTTCACCCGCGGGGAGACGCAGTCCCTGGCGGTGACGACCCTGGGCATGATTGGCGAGGACGATCAGATTCTCGACGGGATTAAGCTGGACGAGCCGGCGAAGCGGTTCCTCCTGCACTACAACTTCCCGCCCTACTCCGTGGGGGAGGTGCGCCCCATGCGCGGCCCCGGCCGGCGCGAGATCGGGCACGGCGCCCTGGCGGAGCGTGCGCTTCTGCCGGTCATTCCCCCGGAGAGCGAGTTCCCCTATGTGGTGCGCGTTGTCTCCGACATACTGGAGTCCAACGGCTCCAGCTCCCAGGCCAGTATCTGCGGCGGCAGCCTGTCGATGATGAACGCGGGCGTGCCCCTGCGCAGTCATGTGGCCGGCATCGCCATGGGGCTGATCAAGGAGGGGGACAAGGTCCGGGTCCTCACGGACATTCAGGGCCTTGAGGACCACTATGGCGACATGGACTTCAAGGTGGCGGGGACACGCACGGGCGTGACCGCGCTCCAGATGGACAACAAGGCGGGCGGCATCACCCGCGAAATTTTGGAAACGGCGCTGATGCAGGCCCGCAAAGCGCGGCTTGAAATTCTGGAAAAGATGGAGGCCGTGGCGCCTACGCCCGGCACCCTGTCGCCCACCGCGCCGCGCATCCTGACGTTCAGCATCGATCCGGAGAAGATTCGCGACGTCATCGGGTCCGGCGGCAAGGTAATCCGCGGGATTACCCAGAAGACCGGCGTAAAGATGAACGTTGAGGACTCCGGTCAGGTGTCCATCGCGGGCCCGACTCAGGCTCAGGTGGATGAAGCCCATTCCATCGTGGTGGCCCTGACCAAGGAGCTGGAGGCGGGCGAGGTCTATCTGGGCACGGTGACGCGCCTGATGGCCTTTGGGGCCTTTGTGGAGTGCCTGCCGGGCAAGGAGGGGCTACTGCACGTCAGTGAGATCAGCACCAGCCGTGTTCCGCATGTTGAGGATGTGTTCAAGCCCGGCGACCGCGTCATCGTCATGGTCAAGGAGATTGACGACCAGGGACGGGTCAACCTGACCCGCCGCCGCCTGCTGGCCAACGAGGAGAAGATCCATGCCGCGGGCCTGGACTATGTGCTGCCTGACGAGCGTGACCGCGACGACCTGATCGCTTCCCTTGCCTCGCGCGAGCCCTCGTCCCGGAGCTATGGCGACCGTGAGCGCGGCGGATACGGCGACCGCGAGCGCGGTTACGGTGACCGCGAGCGCGGCAGCTATGGCGACCGTGAGCGCGGTTACGGTGACCGCGGCTTTGGCGACCGCCGGGGCGGCGACCGTCCGATGCGCGGCGACTATGACCGCGGCGGACGGAGCGATTATGGACGCAGGGATTACGGCGGAGACCGCCGGGGTCCGCGTCCGCGAAGGGATTATTAGCCCTTATGGGCAGAGTGAAGATATCTATCCAGCGTACCGGGTGGGCAAAGGAAGCTCCTTTGCCCACCTACGCCACGGAGGGTTCTGCCGGGGCGGACCTCCGCGCCTCAGAGCTCCGTGTGATCCCCCCGGGGGAGCGGGCGCTGGTGCCAACGGGGATCCGGATTGCCCTTCCGGAGGGATATGAGGCGCAGATCCGTCCCCGCAGCGGACTGGCTATCAAATATGGGGTGACGCTCCTCAACAGCCCCGGAACGATTGATTCAGACTACCGCGGGGAGATTGGCGTCATCATGATAAACCTGGGTGAGGAGCCCTTTGTCATTCAGCCCGGGGACCGCATTGCCCAGATGGTGTTTGCCCCCGTGACGCGGGCCGTGTGGGACGAGGTGGAAACGCTGGACGAGACGGAACGCGGCGAAGGCGGCTTTGGCAGCACGGGGCAGGAATAGCGGAGCGCCTCATTGGGGCTTTATTTGACAGGACGCCTTTTTATGTTATATTAAACACATATTTGTTCCGCGCGCCTGTAGCTCAGTGGATAGAGCGACTGCCTCCTAAGCCGTAGGTCGGGTGTTCGAATCGCCCCAGGCGCGCCATAAGAC
>JAIKZX010000078.1 GCA_024681935.1 Fretibacterium sp. | reverse complement strand
TTCCCTACCGCATCAACGAGGGCGACGGCGCGTTCTATGGGCCGAAGATCGACTTCCACCTGGAGGACTGCATAGGCCGTACATGGCAGTGCGGGACCATCCAGCTGGACTTCCAGCTCCCGGAGCGGTTCGATATGCACTACATCGCCTCGGACGGCCAGGAACGCCGGCCCGTCATGCTCCACCGGACGATTCTGGGGAGTCTGGAGCGCTTCCTGGGCATCCTGATTGAGCACTACGCGGGGGCCTTCCCCTTCTGGATTGCGCCTGTGCAGGTCCGCATCATTCCCATCGCGGAGGATCATCAGCCCTACGCGGAGGAGCTGAAGAAGACGTTCATGGAGTGGGGGCTTCGCGTGGAGATCGACAGCCGCGACGAAAAGCTGGGCAAGCGCATCCGCGACGCTCAGCTTCAGAAAGCGCCCTACATGCTGGTGCTGGGCGACAAGGAAAAGGAAAGCCATGTCGTTTCCGTCCGCGAACGGACGAAGGGCGACCTTGGCAGCATGGACCTTGAGGCCTTCAGAAAACTCCTGAGTGAGGAATTCAACCCGATACACTGAACCTTATGTATCCTGACAAAATGCCCCCAAAGCGGGGGCATTTTTTGTATAATAAGAATATTGAAGTTCGGCTTGTATGCGGCGCGGATGGGTATTGTCCTCACCGCCGCCGCAATCCAATTCTGGGAGTGAGAGGATAAAATGTCCGAACGACTGAATGAGATTCTCGACGCCAACCTCCAGGCAACTCCGGACGCAAAGTGCTATTGGTATGAGGGGGCGTGGCACTCCTGCGCTGAGCTCACCGCCATGGCCGGTGCCTTTGAGGACAAACTGAAGGACGCTGATTTCTCCAAAGGGCAGCGGCTTGTAGCCATGATGCCCAATTGCCCCGCGACGCTGTCTCTGGTGATGGCTACGTGGCGGCAGGGCGGTGTGTTTTGCCCTCTGAACGAGAAGGCAGGGGAGGACTCTCTGCTTAAGACGCTGGATTTGCTGCAGCCCTTCGTGGTAGTCGTGTCCGGCACGGTGAAAAAAGATCTTGTCGAAGCCATCTCCAGTGCCGGCTGGCCCTGCGTGTCCTGCCCGGATAATGCGGTTTTGCCCTCCTTTACGGGAAAGCCCGCGAAGGAGGACCCGGAAGAGCTGGCTGTGATTTTCTCAACCTCAGGGACAACGGGAGACCCCAAGGCTGTGCCGCTGACCCACGCCAACCTCATCGACAACTGCCGGGCTTGCCTGGAACACGTTCTGGAACTGCGGCGGGAGAATATCTTTCTCAACGTGCTGCCGAACTTCCACGCCTTTGGTTTCACCATCAGCCTGACGCTGCCGCTGTTTCTGAGCGCGCCGCAGGTCCTCATTCCGAACTTTATGCCGCCCCAGAGGACGCTTCAGGCTATTATTGAGAGCGGAACTGACACATTGCTGCTGGTGCCGACGATGGTGAGTTTCCTCACGGCGCTCCTGGAACGCGCGGGGAAGAAGCTGAGCCACGTCAAGATACTGATTGCGGGGGGCGACCGCTACAACGTGCAGATGGACGAGCGTGTGACGGCCGCCTTTGGCACACCGCTGCTGGAGGGCTACGGGATTACGGAGTGTTCCCCCGTGCTGGCTGTGAACCGGAACGTGGGGGTTCGCCGTCTGGGCACGGTGGGGGAGCCGCTTCCCCGCTTTGAGCTCCAGCTGCGGGACGAGGAGGGCCATATTCTTGACGGTGCGTCCGAGGGCGTGCTATGGACACGGGGCCCGTCTGTCACCTCGGGGTATTATCGTGCCCCTGAGGTGACAGCGGGGCGCTTTGATAAGGACGGCTGGTTCAACACGGGCGATTACGTTCAGATTGTGGACGGCCGGATAAAGGTCCTTGACCGGGTGACGGACATCATCATTGTGGGGGGCTTTAACGTCTATCCGCAGGAAGTGGAAGCGACACTGGCCACCCATCCGGCGGTGCAGGCAGCAGTCGTGGTAGGGACGCCCAGCGGACTCAGTGGCGAGGTGCCCAAAGCTTTCGTGGTGAAGGCTCCGGACACGGAGGTCACGGAGAAGGAACTTATCCGCTTCTGCAAGGAACGCCTGTCGCACTACAAGGTCCCGCGGGATGTGGAGTTCTTGGACACGCTGCCCATCTCCAGTACAGGGAAGGTACTCCGCCGGGTGCTGCGCCAGTACGAACGTGAAAACACCAGGGCGAAAAAGGCTTAAAGAAAGCCCATGTTTTTAAGGAAATTTATTTTAGCGTTATTCCTTGTGTTGACAGTCCTCCTGGCCCCGGTCATGGCGGGAGTGGAGGTGTGGCGGGACCCGGAGTATGACATCCTTGCTCTTCGCAAGGTCTTTGTCCTGCCTGTCACCGCGAACCTGAAGGCCCGGGCTGAGAGCTCCGTTGTACCCAGGAGCCATCAGAAGCGCGAACTGGATGACTGGGTTGTGTCCAGCCTCCAGAGGGCCATGAAGAAGAATAAGCCCATTGTCAAGGCCAGCGATGCGCTCATAAAGGACCTGTCCTTCCTTCACAAGGCAGCAGATCCGAAAGACCGTGAGACGTTCTTTCGGGACGCAGCTGAGATAAGCTATCAGGCAGCGATTGAGGTCACAATCCATCAAAAGATGGAAGTGAAACATGTGCCTGAGCGAATATGGACCCGCACCGTCTACCGGGAGGTGGAGGTCCGCGACAGACATGGGAAGGTGAAGGAAATCATCCGTATCCCGGAGGAGAAAACCGAGATTACGCCCGCCCACGATGTCGATTACCTCTCGACGCAATGCCTGATTAAGGTTTTCGATATCGCGGACCCGAACGGGGATCACAAGGCGGCGGTGAATTATTCCATTTATCGGGAATATCAGGGCGGCCCCGTGATGAAGGTTGTGGAGAACATCATCAAGGCTTCGGTCAGAGAGCTATTTTCAGAGCCGAAGAAAAAATAAATCCATACGAAACAAAAGGAGTATTTCATGAACGAAAGACTGGAACAGCTCATTGAAGCAAGTATTGAGGCGCATAAGGACAAGCCCTGCATCTGGTGGGACGGAGTCTGGCGCAGCGGCGCGGATTTCCTGAACCTTGCGGACAGCTGCGAGCAAGTTCTGAAGGACTCGGGTTTTGGACGGGGGCAGCGGCTTGTCGTTATGATGAAGAACGGCCCCATGATCCCTGCTCTGTCCCTGGCCGTGTGGCGTTTGGGCGGAGCTTTTTGTCCGCTGAACGTTGCGGCGGGCCAGCGCTCGCTCACGGAGACCATTTCCCTGATTGAACCCTTCGCCGTGGTCATGTCGGACGAGGTGCGGGCCAACGTGGGAGAGGCCCTTCAGGAGCAGTGGCCCTGTGCCA
>JAIKZX010000077.1 GCA_024681935.1 Fretibacterium sp. | reverse complement strand
ACAGCGAGCCGCTTCTTGAGCCGGGACAGCTCCATACGGTTGGGGTTGACGTTGATGCGTGCCATCGCTATCGCCCCCTTACGCCTTTGCTGCCTTCTCAGCCTTTTCCTTCAGCAGCGGGTTCAGGTACTTCTCAATATAGGCGTCGCGGATACGCTTCAGCTCCTTGGTCGGGATCATCGTCAGCAGTTCCCAGCCCAGCTCCAGCGTCTCCTTGATGGTGCGGTTCTCATACTCGCCCTGACGGATGTACTTATCCTCAAAGACAGTGGAGAACCTGGAAAACGCCTTGTCCTCATCGGAGAGCGCGCCTTCGCCCAGAATGACCGCCAGCTCCTTCGCTTCCTTGCCGCGGGCATAGGCCGCGAAAAGCTGGTTCATCAGGTCCGCATGGTCCTCACGCGTCTTTTCCTTGCCGATACCCTTATCCTTCAGACGGGACAGGGAGGGCATGACGTCCACCGGCGGGTAGATGCCCTGACGGTGAAGGCTGCGGCTCAGGATAATCTGACCCTCCGTGATGTAGCCCGTCAGGTCAGGGATGGGGTGCGTCTTGTCGTCCTCAGGCATGGTGAGGATGGGAATCTGAGTGACGGAGCCGCTCTTGCCCTTCAGACGGCCGGCACGCTCGTACATCGTCGCAAGGTCGGTGTACAGGTAGCCGGGATAGCCGCGGCGTCCGGGAACTTCCTTACGGGCCGCGGAGATCTCGCGCAGAGCCTCGCAGTAGTTCGTGAGGTCCGTCAGGATGACGACGACGTGCATATCACACTCAAAGGCCAGATACTCGGCCGCCGTCAGCGCGATGCGCGGCGTGGAAATACGCTCGATCGCCGGGTCGTCCGCCAGGTTGATGTAAAGCACCGTCCGCTGCAGGGCGCCCGTCTTGCGGAAGTCCTCCATAAAGAAGGAAGCTTCCTCAAACGTGATGCCCATGGCCGCGAACACAACGGCGAAATCCTCGTGCCCGCTGATAACCGTCGCCTGACGCGCAATCTGCGCCGCCATGCGGTTGTGCGGAAGGCCGGACGCCGAGAAGATGGGCAGCTTCTGACCGCGGACCATGGGGTTCAGGCCGTCGATGGTCGAGATGCCCGTCTGAATGAACTCCGAGGGGAAGTCGCGGGAGAAGGGGTTCATCGGCATGCCGTTGATGTCCAGGTTCTGCTCGGGAATGAGGGGCGCGCCGCCGTCGATGGGCTCACCGCGGCCATTGAAGACGCGGCCCAGCATGTCGCGGGACACAGGCAGGGTCTGAACCTTGCCAAGGAAACGGACGCTGGCGCCCTCGCTGTCAATGCTGGACGTGCCCTCGAAAACCTGCACCAGAGCGCGGTCCGACTCAATCTCCAGAACGCGGCCGCGGCGCTTTTCGCCGTTGGAAAGCTCAATCTCCACCAGCTCGTCGTAGCGGACGTCCTTCGTCTTCTCAACCATCATCAGAGGCCCGGAGATGCTTGAGATGGTCCTGTACTCCTTAGGCAGCATGGGTCTCACCTCCCACCGGGATAATCCCGTTGACCTGTTCCTTCATCGTGTCCTCCAGCTTGTCGATCTGCCCGATCTGTGACTCCTCAAGATAACGCATACGGGCAATCTGCTCCCGCACCGGCAGGTTGAAGAGCGCGTTCATCGGCGCGCCCCTGTGCAGGGCGTCCAGCCCCACATGGTGGAAGCGCACAATGGTCTTCAGCATTTTGAACTGCTTTTCCATCGAGGCATAGGTGTCTATCTCGTGGAAGGCGTTCTGATGCAGGAAGTCCTCACGAAGAGACTTCGCCGTCTCCATGACCATGCGCTCGTCGCGGGACAGGGCGTCGATACCCACAAGGCGGACCACCTCGTTGAGCTGCGCTTCCTGCTCCAGAAGGCCCATGGCCTCCACGCGCAGACCGCTCCACTGGTCGTCAAACTTCTCGTCCCAGTAGGGATCCAGGCGCTCGGTGTACAGCGAGTAGCTGTTGAGCCAGTTGATGGCCGGGAAATGCCGCTGATAGGCAAGGTTCGCGTCCAGGCCCCAGAACACCTTGGTGACACGGAGCGTGTTCTGCGTAACGGGCTCGGAAAGGTCGCCGCCGGGAGGTGAAACGGCCCCGATAACCGTGATGGAGCCCTCGCGGCCGTCCTTGCCGTTGACGATGCAGCGGCCCGCCCTCTCGTAGAAGGACGCAAGGCGCGTGCCCAGGTACGCGGGGTAGCCCTCCTCGCCAGGCATTTCCTCCAGTCGGCCGGACATCTCACGAAGAGCCTCAGCCCAGCGGCTGGTGGAGTCGGCCATCAGAGCCACGGAATAACCCATGTCGCGATAGTACTCCGCCAGAGTGATGGCCGTGTAGACGGACGCCTCACGGGCCGCCACGGGCATGTTCGACGTGTTGGCGATGAGCGTGGTCCGCTTCATCAGGGGCTGGCCGGTCTGGGGGTCGTCCAGCTCCGGGAACTCCAGAAGCACGTCCGTCATCTCGTTGCCGCGCTCACCGCAGCCGACGTAGACAACAATCTGGGCCTGAGCCCACTTGGCGAACTGGTGCTGTATAACCGTCTTGCCGCTGCCGAAGGGACCGGGCACGCAGGCGGTGCCGCCCAGCGCCACCGGGAAGAACGCGTCCACGACACGCTGGCCCGTGGTCATGGGAACGTTGGGGGCCAGACGGGTCTTCACCGGACGGGGACGGCGCACCGGCCAGCGCTGGAGCATGGTGACGGACTGCTTCGTCCCGTTGTTGTCCAGCACGGCAATGACGTCCTCGATGGTGTGCTCGCCGCTCTCGATCTTCGTGACCTTGCCCTTCATGCCGTTGGGCACCATGATCCTGTGCTCCACGACAACCGTCTCCTGCACCACGCCCAGGATGTCGCCGGCCTCCACCTCGTCCCCCACCTTTACGCGGGGCTCGAACTTCCACTTCTTCTTGCGGTCCAGCGCGGGAACGCTGATGCCGCGGGAGATGAAGTGGCTCCTGGCCGCCTTCTCAATGAGCTCCAGCGGGCGCTGGATGCCGTCGTAGAACTGCTCGATAATCCCCGGCCCCAGCTCAACGCTGAGGGGCTCGCCAAGGGAGACGACGGGCTCGCCGGGCATCAGGCCGGAGGTCTCCTCGTAAACCTGAATGGAGGCCTTGTCTCCATTCACCTCGAGGATCTCACCAACCAGCCCGAGCTCGCCAATATGCACAACGTCCTGCATACTGGCGCCCTCCATCCCCCTGGCGACAACCAGGGAGCCGGAGATTCGCTCTATGGTTCCTTTCACTTCTTTTTTATCAGGCATTGATATGATCGCCTCCGCTATTATCTTTCCGCAAAAATATCCATTCCGACAGCCTTTTCAACGCTGCTGCGGATGGAATCAAGCCCCGCCCCCGTTGTCCCGGAGGGACCGGGGATGGGCAGAACGCTGGTGGGATAGCTGTCGTTGACCTCCTCAACCTTGTGCAT
Organism: Fretibacterium sp.; assembly: GCA_024681935.1. Lineage (GTDB taxonomy): Bacteria > Synergistota > Synergistia > Synergistales > Aminobacteriaceae > JAFUYV01. The sequence continues at coordinate 33,237 of JAIKZX010000077.1, read as the reverse complement.
GAAACTGACGAAGAGATCCTCCTGGATAAACACAACCGCAAAGCCCTCCCGGGCCAGACGCTCCAGCGTATCCTCAAAGGTATCGCGCTGCTCCGCGTTCTGCGTGTCCAGAATGACGGTTTTGACGCCGACAGCCTGGAACGGCAGCACCATCTCATAGCTGCCAATGGCCGCCATCGGCAGGTTCTTGCCTGTGCTCGCGCTATCGGACATGGCTCAGCAGCCTCCTCGCAAACTCACGGTTCAGCCCTCCCGCCACGCAGACCAGCGCAATGCGCAGGTTGCGGGCCTCCGCCTCCTTGATAAGAAGGTAGAGAAGGACGTTGGCCGGGGCGTCGATGGAGTAACGGGCGCTCTCCAGCGTATGGATCAGGTACTCGTCCAGCGACCTGGAGATGTCGGACAGCGCGGCCTGCATATCCGATTCCCCCAGCACGTTCAAAAGAGCCCCGATATCCGTGTGGGACAGCAGTTTGCCCCAGGTCTCCTGCGGCTCTGCCAGCAGACGCGCCGCGTCCGCCGCCCGGAAGGTTCCCCCCTCGTGGAAAAAGGGCAGACCCCGCGCCGGGTCGTAATTCATGCGCGCAAGCCGGATGGCGCTCTTCAGGTTCTCCACGTCAATCCTGTGCCGCACCCACATCACGATATCGGGCACGCCCAGTTTCTCCGCGATGTCCAGCATGGCGGCAAACAGAGCGTGATCCAGCAGCAGCTCCACAGCCTGCGCGTTTTTGGTCTGATCCCACAGCGTCCAGCACTGGGGGATGACGTCGCTCAGCCTGTAGGGCAGCCCGCCGTACTCCTCCGTCTCAATGGCCTCCGTCAGCTCCTCCGTGGAAAGGGTTCCCAGGGGAGTGAGAAGGTCATGACGCCGCCCGTCGGCATCCCCGCCGCGCACCCTGAACAGGCTCTTCAGCAGCACCTTGACGTTGTGGAAGTCGTAGGGCAGCCGGAAGAGGACAAGGAGCTCCGGGTTGGGGACAAACTGTCCCAGCTCCCGGCACGTGGCAAGGATCTCCTCGTCAATGGCCTTGTCAAACCCCACGCCCCCGGCGTTGAACCACTGAGCGTAGGAGGTCTCCCCCAGCGCCTTCATGGCCTCGTCGACCGTGGGGCTGTCCATAAGCCGCGCAAAGAAGGCAGCGTCCAGGATGTGGTTCTCCATGCCCCGAAGCCGGGCCACGGTGTACACGTAACTCAAAACGCCACCTCCTCTCAGGAGAACAGCCTCTTAACGACCTCGGATTCGATCTCCGGGCGAGCGTCGGCAATCAGCATCTCCCAGGAGCAGTTTGTGTCAATCCTGTCGTCCCTCAGCACGAAACCGCCCGAGATGGGCAGCTTCTCCGGGGACAGCGTAAGCGAGGTCTGGTGGGAGGCGTTGTAGCCGTCCAGCCACCTCTGGTCCAGGGTTTTCTCGTTCTTTCCAACCAGAACCGTCTCATGCCCCGTGGAGATGGCCTCCTTCATCAGCTTTTCGGCAAACGCAACGTACTTGTCAGGGGACAGCTCTGTCATTTTCTTCAGCGCGGCATCAAAGGCCTCGCCGATGAGGCGCTGGCGCGTGCCGAGGTCAACCCTCTTCGCGTCCAGCTCCGCGACGATCTCCCGCCGCTTCAGGACCTCAGGCTCTTCCTTCGCCAGACGCCGGGCATAGGAGTCCTGCACCGCCTTGACTTCGCCGTTCACCTTCTGGGTAATCTCCCGGATCTTCGCGTCGTTCTCTGACTCGATGGCCTGAATCTGAGCCTGAGAGTCCGAACGAATCTTCGCTTTGATATCAGCAAGTGACATTGAACGTCACCCGCCTAACCAACCTGAACTCCCATGAGCATCAGGATACTTGTAAGAAGAGCCAGCACCGCGTAGGTCTCGACCATAGCCGGAAGGATGATGGCCTTGCCCATGGCCTCAGGCTTCTTGGAGATCATCTGAATGGACGCCGCGGAGGTCTTGCCCTGATAAATGGCGGAAATCCAGCCGACAATGGCGATCGGCATGCAGGACGCAAAAATCTGAAGCCCCTGGTTCCAGTTCAGCGCCACCGCTCCGGCGCCGCCCAGCAGCCCCAGCTTGTTGAGGACGAAGAAGGTGATAAGCAGACCGTAAATGCCCTGAGTGCCGGGAAGGGCCTGAAGGATAAGGCAGCTTCCAAATTTGTTGGGGTCCTCAGTCATAACGCCCGCAGCACTGCCGCCGGCAATACCGATGCCGATGGCCGAGCCGATGCCGGACAGAGCCGCGGCCAGCGCCGCACCGAACAGAGCGAGAGAAAGTCCCAAAAGATCCATGATATCAAACACTCCTTTTCAGAATTTTACTGCTTCACGCTGACAAATTCTCCGGAGAGCGTGAGGGGGGTGAAGGGCTCCCCGCCGCCCGTGTAGAACTTGCCGAAGAACTCGACGTACTGCAAACGCAGGGGATGCACAAAGGCCCCCAGAATGTTGATGAGAATGCTGAACAGATGTCCGCCGATGATGACCACGACGGCCACCAGCCACCCCACATAGGGGATATCCGCCGCCATGCCGCCCAGCAGGTTGATGATCATGCCGATGACCGCCGAGCCGAAGCCCAGAGCCAGAAGGCGGCTGTAACTGAGGATGTCGCCCAGGTAGGAGGTGGAACCGTAAAGGGCAAGGAAGCCGGAGATGATTTTGGAGAAAATGCCGGCCTTTTCACGCCCTGCGTACCAGAAGATGATGACGGCCCCGATGATGGCCATTGCCTGGCCGACGCTCTGGAAATGCGGCGGAACCATCCCGCCCATCGCCACGCCCATGAGACAGAGCCCCACAATCAGCAGGAACCAGGAGATATTCGCCCCCACCGCGTCAACGGGCTGACCGTTTCTGAAGTTGTCGTAAGCCGCGATCAGCAGGCCGAACATCAGGTGAATCACACCCAGCAGCAGGGAGATCCCAAGCACCTGCATGGGGTTGGTCATGGGATCCACAAGCATCAGCGCGTTCTTCACCGGCACGAGGAACGGCAGGAACGAGTCGATGAAGTTTCCAAAGAAGCTGCCGCTGATAATGCCGTAAACAAACGTCGAAACCGCGCTGAAGGCAAAGAGCACGATAAAGTCCCTCACCCCGAGGGGCACGTGCCGGTATTTCCTGAAGAGCAGCCAGATGGCCGCCAGCATGACAATGGCATAGCCCGCATCGCCCAGGCACATCCCAAAGAAGAGGAAGAAGAAGGGCGCCAGAAGGGGCGTGGGGTCAATGCCCCGGTATTTGGGCGGCGAATAGAGCTCCGTCAGGATGTTGAACGGACGGACATAATCGCCGTTCTGCAGAAGCGTCGGGGGCTCCTCATCCGGCGCGGGGTCGCTCATGAAGAGCGCCACGTGGGGACTGACGGCCTCGATCTTCTTCTGCACGGCCTCCGCGTCCTTCGCGGGAAGCCAGAAACGCGTGAGCAGGGTCCTGTCGGTCTCCCCGCTCCTCTCCAGAGCCGTGTAGCGATCCGTGAGGCTGTTCCAGTAGTCGGACAGTCTCTGAACAGAGGGCATCCACGCCTCAGCCTCTTTTTCCATATCCTGAATCAGTCCGGCTTCCTTCTCCTCAAGAGCCGCGACGGAGGCCGCCAGACGGGCCATCTCCTCTTCCACGGTCCCTGTGAACTCCGGAGGGATCTCCACCACGGACAGCCCCTTCTTCACACAGGCCTCCAGCACCTCGGAGGCACGCTGGCGCGTGAGGAACAGGACAAGGTGGACGTCCTGCACTTTTTCGCCCAGCGGCTCTGTGACGAGCTCCGTGTCCTCCGCAAAACTGTCCTGAGCTGCACGGAATTCCTTCAGCTGCTCCGCCCGAACCACTCCGGCCACACCGGTGAGGGTACGTGTCCCCTCCGTGACGGCAGAAAGCGGATACGGGAGGAAGCGGAAATTCTCAAGCAGGGTCTGATTCGCCCTGGCCTGAGAGAGCTCCAGCCGCACCGCGCCGATGTCGTGCTCAAGGCCGCGGACGCGGGTGCAAAGGCTGCTCAAATCCGTCTTCCGGGCAAGATCGGTCAGGTCGGACATGGAGACGACAGGCCGCTCGCCCAGCATACGGTCCAGTGACGAGATGGGATCGTTGAAGTGGGGCGTCAGCGTGCGCATCAGATAGCGCACGTCCGCCAGGCGCTCCGTGCTCTCGGACAGCCGGGCCTCAACGCTGGCCGGCCCTCCCCCGGGTTCGCCGATGATCTGGCACACACCGGTCTCCTGAAGGGCCGCGGCGATCTCCTCATGAACGGATTTGTGATAATAAAGCTCCGCCTTCCTGAGCTTAGCCACGCCCATATCTACCCATCACCTCTTCCGTTATCCATGAGGCCGCGCCGGCAACCTTTGCCTTGTGCTTCTCATAAAAATCCCTGGCTCCGGCCTCGCGTTTGGTCAAAATGTCTTTTGCCTTAATCTCCGCCGCTTCCTCGGCCCTGCGGATTTTTTCCCTGAACTGCCGGGCCGATGACTGCCGGGCCTCCTTCAGCGTGGTCTCCGCGTTCGTCTGGGCACTGTTCAGCTTGCGCGCCGCGGCGGACTTCGCCTCCTGGACGGCCTGAGCCGCTTTCTCCTCAGCCGCCTTGATCTCCGCGATCGTTGGATTCTCAGCCATCTTCGCTTCACCTCCCCCCGCGAGATACAGAACTCACTGCTTACATCCTATACAAAAAAGGGCTGCCGCGAACGGGCATCCCCTCTCCTGCCTGCACACGCAAAGCGTTATGCGTTGCCGCCTTCCGCAGACAAGCTCTTAAGGCAACGGGCCATCATCTGCTTGCGCCGCGTCGCCGTGTTGCGGTGCATGACGCCCTTCACCACAGCCTTGTCAATAACGCTCTGGGCCATGTCAAAGTTCTTTGCCGCCGCCTCGCCGTCCCCGGACTCCACTGACTCCATCAGTTTCTTCACGGCCGTCTTGCACCGCGTCGTCCAGTAACGGTTGTAAATGCGGTTGCGCTCAGCAATGCGAACACGCCTCTCCGCCGACTTCTTATTGGGCATGCTTTCACCTCCACTCAGGTAAACTCAGGAACAACATCAAACATTTTAACATTTTGTATAATAGAAGTGCAAGAAGGAACCTCAAAAAGTTTTCAAACCGGAGGTGAACGCTATCACGGAACTTCTGCCCCTTGAGGATTTCTATGCCCCGTCCGGCCCTCTGTCCCGCCTCCCCGGCTACGAGTTCCGCCCCCAGCAGCTGGAGGTGGCGCTGGCGGTGGAGAAGTTTCTGCGCGGGCCGGGCGCGCGGCTTGCCGTCGAGGCCCCGACGGGCGTGGGAAAGACCTTCGCCGTCCTCATCCCCGCCCTGAGGGAGGCAAAGCGGCAGGGCGCGAGGATCCTGTTCCTGACGGCAGGCATCACCCTCCAGGAGCAGCTGATTGAAAAGGACCTCCCCCGGCTGCGCCAGCTTTTGGGCTTCAGCTTCTCCTTCGGCCTCCTGAAGGGCCGGTCCAATTATGTCTGCCTCCGGCTGGCCCGGAGCGTGGCGGAGCCCTCCCTTTTTGAGCCGGAGGACGGGGACGGGGAAATGGTCCCCCTTGCCCGGTGGCTGGAGGAGACGGAGACGGGGGACCTGGCGGAGCGGGGCAGCGCCGGGCCCCTCCGGTTCATCTCCGCCGGGACGCAGAACTGCATCGGGCCGGCCTGTCCCTGCCGGGACCGGTGCTTCGTCATCCGCGCCTACCGCAGGGCCCAGGAGTGGGACCTGGTGGTCGCGAACTATCACCTCTACTTCTCGCACATCCTGGATGGGATGGGGAACTTCCCCGTGCGGTACAGCTGGCTTGTCTGCGACGAGGCCCACCGCCTGCCGGACGCCGCCCGCTCCTCCGCCGCCGTCTGCGCCCGGGCGGAGAACGCGCTGGCCCTGCTGGGCCCCCGAAACCTTCAGGGGTTCTCCGCCTTTCTGCCCAAAGAGACGAGGAACGGGCTGAACCAGCTGGCCAAAGAGGCCAGAGAGGCGGTGAGCGGGCTCTTCAGCGAACTGGGGGACTCCCCCTCCGGCGGGCTTCAGTCTCCGGACGAGGCGCTGCTGCACCGGGGTCATGCCGCGGCGGGCCTGCTGGACGATCTGCTGCACCCTCTGAAGCCCTTTGAGGACCGCTTCGCGGCGGGGGACATCGGCGACCGCCGGGACCTTGCCCGGGCAGCGGAGCTCATGAACTGGATTGACGACGTGCGCGCCTTCCGCCGTTCTCTGATGTGGTGTCTGTCCGTGGAGCAGTTCCCTCAGTGGGCCTACTGGGCCGAGACGCCGGGCCGGGGCGCGGCCGGGGACCCGGACAGGCAGCACGCCGCGCTGATGAGCAAGCCGGTGAATGCCGCGGAGATTATCCGCAGCGTTCTGGAGAAGGAAGCGCCCGGCAAGGCCGTCTTCACCTCCGCGACACTGGCGCTGGGCTCCATGGACTTCTGGAGCCGGGAGTCGGGCATCGTGCCGGACGAGAGTCTGGTGGTGAGCTCCCCCTTTGACTTTCAGCGTCAGATGGAGGTCCTGGTGGTGGACGCGGGGCTGGGCGTCATGGAAAAGGGCTATGACGGGCGGATGTGCCGCGTGATGGAGAAGCTGTGCGACGACAACGGCGGGCGCACCCTCGTGCTCCTGTCCTCCCTGCGTCTGCTGAGGGCCTTTGCCCGGAGGATGAGGGCCGGACAGCGCTCCTACAGCGTTCTTGTGCAGGGCGATATGCCCCAGCGCCAGCTCCTCCGGCGCTTCGCGAAGGACGAGACCTCCATCCTCATCGGCAGCGTCTCCTTCCGGGAGGGAGTGGACGTGCCCGGCGAGGGGCTGACCCAGGTCATCATCGACCGCATCCCCTTTCCTCACCCCAGTGACCCCCTTGTCCGTGCCCGTGATGTGCTGGAGGGGGGAAAGGGCTTTGTCCGCGTGACCCTCCCCACGGCGCGGATGTTCCTGCGTCAGGCAGTGGGCCGCCTGATCCGCAGTTCCTCCGACCACGGGCGCGTGGTGCTGCTGGACGGCCGGGCCGTGGAGAGAAAGAGCTGGGGAATCCTCTCCGCCTTCCCCCCCTGCCGGGTGAGAATGCTGAGGGTGAAGGAGGGGGGAGAATGAGGCAGGGAGCTTCGCAAAGATGAGGAGCTGCAGGAACCGGACAGCTTTTGAGGCTGCCCCGGAGCCGGCTGACCCTCCGGGAAGCCCCCCGGCGGGCCTGTCCCGGCGCGCCGCAGGCCCGCACCGCACCGGCCCCGGCGCAGGGGACATCATGGAGGCCTTTTGGAGCCCTTTTGGAGCCCCTTTGCGGGAACCGGGGGCGGGACTCCCAGGCCCCCTGAGAATCAGTCCGTGGCGGCTGTCTCAGAAACGTCCGGGGCGGCCCCCTTCCCGGCCACATACCCTGTACTCCAGCAGACCTGAAGATTGAATCCGCCGGAGGGGCCGTTGAGGTCCAGCACCTCCCCCGCGAAATAAAGGTTGCCGCACAGTCTGGAGCGCATCGTCCGGGGGTCCACTTCCTTCAGGCTGACGCCGCCCCGGGTGACAATGGCGTGGTTGAAGCCCCAGAGACCGTTGATGGTCAGACGGATGTCCTTCAGGAGCCGCGCCAGCTCATCGATTTCCTCGCTGGAAATATAGGCCACGGGCTTGTCCGGCGGCACGTCAGAGAGCTCCAGAATCATCGGGATCAGAGACCCCGGCACAAACCGCCGCAGCGCGCCGTCAAACCGGCGGGCCCCCCCGGTCTGGAAATCCTGTGCTATGCGGGTCCTCAGCTTCCCGCGGAGCAGGGCCGGCTTGAGGTCAATGGAAAGCTGCACGCCCCCCTCCGGCTTGCCCTCCGCCGCGGCCGTGTCCAGCCAGTCCGGAACGCGCGCGCTCATCTCCATCACAATGGGGCCGCTGACCCCAAAGTTGGTGAACTCCATCTCGCCGAAATGCTCCTCCGCCTTCCGGCCATTGATCAGGACCGTCAGGTTCACGTTCCGAAGGTTGCAGCCCCGGGCCAGTTTGACCCATGTCTCCCGCGTCCGGATGGGCACAAGGGCGGGACAGGTCGGGACAATGGTGTGGCCGGCGGCCTGGGCAAACCGGTAGCCGTCCCCGGTCGAGCCCGTTTTGGGGTAGGACTTTCCCCCCGTGGCGATGATGTAGCGCGCCGCCTCCAGTTCCTCCCGATCCGTGATCACACGCTCCACGCGGGAGTCCGCCCTGCTGACCTTCATGGCCCGCACGTTCGCGCAGCGGAGAATCCGGACGTTCCCCTTTTTGCACAGCAGCAGCAGCACATCCAGAATCCGCTGGCCGCCTGTGTCCGCGTTCCCCGGGACGGGGAAAATGCGCTTTCCGCGCTCCATCACCGTCTCCACGCCGTTGCTGTGAAAGAAATCCAGCGTCTGAGCCGGGCCGAAACGGCTGAAGGCGGAGCAGAGGAACCGGCCCTTCTCCCCGTAGCGGTCAAGGAAGGCGTTGGTATTCTCCTCGCCGTTGGTGAAATTGCAGCGCCCCCGCCCGGACAGAAGCAGCTTCTCCCCCAGAGAGGCGTTCTTCTCCAGCAGCAGGACCCGCTCCCCGACGGACGACGCCTGAATGGCCGCCATCAGCCCCGCCGGTCCGCCGCCAATCACAAGGGTATCAAAACGCTCCATGATGGACTCACTCCCTCCCCTGCCTGTTCCTTCTGCCTGAGGGCTGCCTGCCCCCGCGGCCGTCTGATTTCTGCTGCATCTGATCGCGCAGAAGGGAACCCAGGGTCATGCCGGCCTCCTTCTCCCGGTTCCGGCCGGACGGACGCGCCGGCCCCCTGCCGGGCTCCCCCCCTCCGGAACTGAGCCCCTTCCTTTCCATGTCGGATTTTCTCATGGAAAGGCTGATGCGGCCGCGCTGACGGTCCACTTCCAGCACCAGCACCCGGACCGGCTGCCCCGGCTTCAGATGGGCGCCGGGGTTTTCAACGTAAATATCCGCGATGCGGCTGATGTGAACAAGGCCGTCCTGATGAACCCCGATGTCCACAAAGGCCCCGAAGGCCGTGACGTTTGTCACCAGCCCGGGAAGGATCATGCCGGGATGAAGGTCCTCCGGCGTGTGGACGTCGGGATCGAAGGAAAAAGCCTCAAACCCGGCCCGGGGATCCCGGCCCGGACGTTCCAGCTCCGCCAGAATATCCTTCAGCGTGGGCAGACCCGCCGTCTCCGACACAAAGTCCTCCGGCCTGATCCGGCTGCGGAGCTCCGGCCTGGCGATGAGGTCGGCCACAGAGCAGGAGAGCGCCTGAGCCATGCGCCCGACAGTGGCGTAGTTCTCCGGGTGGACGGCGCTCGCGTCCAGAGGGTTCTCGCCGCCCTGAACCCGCAGAAAGCCGATGGCCTGCTGCCAGGTTTTGGGGCCGACCCGGGGGACCTTCTTCACCGACTCGCGGCTGGGGAAGGGCCCGTTGGCCTCGCGGTACTTCACAATCTGCGCCGCGGCGGTCCTGTTCAGGCCGGAGACGCAGGACAGGATCTCCGGGCTGGCCGTGTTGATGTTCACCCCCACGGCGTTGACGCAGTGAATCACCACATCGTCCAGAGCCTGTTTCAGCTCCTTCTGGTCCACGTCGTGCTGATACTGGCCCACACCGATGGACCTGGGGTCGATTTTCACCAGCTCCGCCATAGGGTCCATCAGGCGGCGGCCAATGGAGACAGCCCCCCGCACCGTGACGTCCTGATCAGGGAACTCGCGCCGGGCGGCCTCCGAGGCGGAGTAAATGGACGCGCCGCTCTCATTGACAGAGGCCACCGCCACCGGGAGACCCAGCTCCCGGACAAAGGCCTCCGTCTCCCGGCCCGCCGTCCCGTTGCCCACGGCAATCGCCTCAATATGGTACTTCTCCGTCAGCTCCCGGAGCGTCTGAGCCGCGGCCCGGCGCCTGGCTTCAGAGGCATGGAGAAAGATCACCGTATGGTGCAGCAGCTTCCCCTGCCGGTCCAGACAGACCACCTTGCAGCCCGTGCGGATGCCCGGGTCGATGCCCAGCGTCGCCTTCTGCCCCAGAGGCGCAGCCATCAGAACTTCCCGGACGTTCCCGGCAAAGACGCGGATGGCCTCGGTGTCGGCGCGCTTCTTAAGAGCGGCCCTCAGCTCGTTTTCCATGGATTTCTTCAGCAGACGGCGGTAACCGTCCTCAACAGCCTCCCCCACCAGACGGGAGCACGCCGCGCCGCCCCCCGCCCGCACAAAACGGCCTTTGAGGATCGCCAGAGCCTCCTCCTCCGGCGGGGCGGCGCTGATGCTCAGACAGCCCTCCCGCTCGCCCCGCAGGATGGCCAGTACACGATGGGAGGGCATGGCGGCCGCCACTTCCTCCCATTCAAAATAATCGCGGTAGTTCTGGGCCTCCTCCGCGTTTTCCATGCCCTTGACACAGGTGCTGGTCAGTACGGCCTTCCGGGCAAAGAGCCTCCGGATCTCCTGACGGGCGCCGGCGTCCTCGCTGACCTGCTCCGCGATGATGTCCATGGCGCCGGCCAGAGCTTCCTCCGCCCCAGCGACGCCCTTTTCCACGTTCACAAAGGACAGGGCCGCGGCCCGGGGATCCGTGCCGGGCGCCTGAGCCAGCAAAAGGTCCGCCAGCGGCTTCAGCCCCTTTTCCATGGCAATGGAAGCGCGCGTCCGCCGCCTGGGCCGGTAGGGAAGATAGATATCCTCAAGGGCGGTCATTGTACACGCGCCCATGACGGCGGCCTTCAGCTCGTCCGTCAGCAGCTCCCGTTCCCTCAGGGACTCCAGGACAGCCGTCCGGCGCTTGCCCAGCTCCGCCAGCTTTTCACTGCGGTCACGGATCGCGGTGATAACGGTTTCGTCCAGCGAGCCCGTCACCTCCTTGCGGTAGCGCGCGATAAAGGGGACCGTGCAGCCATCCTCAAAAAGGGACAGAACGGCCTTCACCTGTCCGGCACCCACCTTCAGTTCCTTAGCGATGAGCTCCGGAATATTCAGCAAACCGGAAGCTGCCGTCTCCATCCCAACCATCTCCCTGACAAGATAGATATCAAGATTATAGTATAATGGCGGAAGAAATTCAGTAAGGCGGATTTGACTGCCGTCTGTTGTTGACAAGCCCCATGAGGCGGAGTATAATTCCTTTGTTGCGTTCCACGATAGCTCAATCGGCAGAGCGGGTGACTGTTAATCACTAGGTTCCAGGTTCGAGTCCTGGTCGTGGAGCCAGAAATTATCCGGGTAAGACCGGTGTTCGATAGAATCCCGCCCGTGAGGCGGGATTTTTTTTCAGGTCAGGAGACTGCACTCAGAAAACAAAAATCAGGCATCGTGAGGGAGAGGATAAGGATGAAGCGGACAATTCTTCTTGCGGTCATGGCGGTCTGCCTGGCCGGGCTCGCTCCTCTGGAAAATCCCCGCCAGGAAGCGGCGGATAATCCGCCGGCAGCGTCCCGGAGGGATTTCTTCTCTCTGAGTTCCGCCCTGGCGGCGGAGATGCCCCGCGCCCAGCTGGATGAGTCCGAGCGGCAGTTCACCCGGGCCTATCTGCACTTTATGGAACGTGACTACTGGAGCGCGCTGGATTATCTGGACCGGGCCCTGCGGGCGAACACCTATTTGGTGGACTACTACCTCCTGAGCGGACTGACGCTTCAGCGCACCGGCGACGGGGACAGAGCCCGGGCCGCGCTGGCCAACTACCTTGAGGTCCGCCCCATGGACAACTCCGTGCCCCGCATTGCGCGAAGCTTTGTGGAGCAGGACCGTCTGCTCCGCATTGTCATGGGGACACGGCCTCTCTCACCCCGCTGGCAGCTTTCAAAGCCGGACCTTCAGACGGAGATGCAGCTGCCCCTCGCGCACCCGTTCAACATCAGGGGGCTGGGCAAGGCTGAGGCGCTGGGGAATGTTTTCTGTGCTGCGGACACGCTGGGCGACCGCGTGTACCTCCGGCCGGCAGATGCTTCCGGGATTTCCGCACCGGGCCCTTCCGGGGACGGGGAACAGGCCGCGCCCCCAAAGATAGACTACCGCACCTTTGACGTCCCTAAACCTGTCACAGTGCTGCCCCATGGAGACCGTTCCTTTACCCTGTTCTGCGGGGAGGGGGATGTGTACTTCTTCACCTGTCCCCTGGACGGGGAAACCCCCGTCTCGCTGGACCTGAGAGGCCATCTGGACTCGGACGTCTCCGACGCGGAAGCTCTTTCGGAGAACACCTTTGCCATCTCGGACCCCGTGGGGCGGATAGTGTCTTTTTACCGGATCGATTCTGCAGGGCAGGGCGCACCGGAGCTCCTGAGCCAGTGGACAGCACCCGCCGCGGAGATGCTGTTTGAGCCTGTGGCGCTGGACGGCTTTGGGGAATGGCTGGCCGTGGCAGACCGGGGAAACGCCCGGGTGTACTTTCTGAACGTCTCCAACCGCCGGGAGTCCTTCTTCACGGAGGTCCCGGCACCGCGGGACATCATGTGGTCCCCCCTTGGGGAGCTGTTCGTTCTCACGGAACGCGGGGATATATTCTGCCTGACTGTGGATCTGGGGGAAAAAACCGCCTCTGCAGGCAGTCCCCTGTGGTCCGGTCTGAAGGACATCTGGACGTTTTTTCCCTCCGCCGAGGGGGATATCTATTGCCTCGATATCTCTGCTTTTCATCTGCACAAGCTTGTGATGCAGCCCTCCCGGACCATCAACCAGGGGTTTCTGGGGATCTATCACCCCACCCTGGCGCTGGAGTCGCCCAACCGGGAGAGTTTCCTCATCAACGCCACCCTGGGGGGGCCTTTTACAAGCCACCTTCAGGACTCCGCCATCGTGGTGCAGTGCGTCTGGAACGAGAGGACCATGCGCTCGTCTGCCCAGTGGACCGCGCCGCCCCGGTTCCTTGACGGGCTGGTGCTGTACAGGGCCCTTGCGCCGGGCCAGTCGCTGCCTCCCACGCTGAAATCCGCTCAGGTGACGCGCGGCCGAGACATACGCTCCGTCATCCCGCCGGTCTGGGCCCTCCACCGTGAGACGCTGACGCACATCATCGTTGATGCCTCCATTCCCTTTTCGGCGGACGATATTCTTTATCTGATGCGATTCTGCCTGATGAATGGGCTTGAGCTGGACGTCTGGGCGCGGGATATCCCTCCAGTGTCTCTGGTGCGGGCCTCGGCCTTCACAGGAGGGAAGACGCTCCTCTCCCTCCGCCGCACTCCGGAGCTTTCCGTTCCGCGTTCACGGCTGCAGATACAGATTCCCCTTCCCCAGGAGCTGTCTTCATCGGGGTATCCCAGCCGTTCCATGCTCGCCGTCTATCTGGATATCGGCCTGATGCAGACAAGGGCCTGGATGCCCTTGTGGCCGGACTTAACCGGACAGTAAGTCCGTGAACCGACCATACCAAGTCTGCATCGGGGGTTTCAGGGGGGCTTTGCCCCCCTGAGTTTTAATCCGGAACAATCACTTTCCCGAGGCTACGGATTCCTCGGATGCCCTTCAGAGCTTCAAGAAATTTCTTCACTTCCAGCGGGGCTCCTCGCTGGGAAACCCGCTCTGCGGGGCGCATGATGACGCATTCAAGGCATGTGTTGTGGTCTGCGTGAACGTGAGTTGTGCAGAGGATGATCCCGCTGTGGTCGTGCTGAACGCCGGTCAGCCTGCGGGCCGACAGGGGTTTCAGGGGGGCAAAGCCCCCCCTGATTTTTAATCCGGAACAATCACTTTCTCGAGGCTCCGGATTCCTCGGATGCCCTTCAGAGCTTCAAGAAATTTCTTCACTTCCAGCGGGGCTCCCCGCATGATGACGCATTCAAGGCATGTGTTGTGGTCTGCGTGAACGTGAGTTGTGCAGAGGATGATCCCGCTGTGGTCGTGCTGAACGCCGGTCAGCCTGCGGGTCAGATTCGGGAGGTGGTGATCGTACACCAGCGTCACGGTCCCATACACCTCGCCCCCCTCCTGGCCGGAATCCAGGGCCTCCTGCCACCGCGCGTCCGCGATATAGCGCCGCAGCAGGGTCCTGAATGCCTCAGAGCGGTTGTTTCTTCCGGAGCTCTGAATTCTCTGGTCCAGCTCATGAACCAGCGTTTCGGGGATTGTGACGCTGAACCGCGCCAGTTTCTCCCTTTCTTTGATTTCTTTCGTCCTCATTGCTTCCCACGAACCCTTTCAAACCAGCGCTGGCGGACCTCCTGCCGCCGGGAAGCGGAGGGGCCGGACTGAGTTTCGCTGAAGCCGTTCCCCGTCCCGTTTTCCGTGAATTTCACATCGGTGTAAGGCTGTCCCCCGCCCCATGCGTTCGACGAGGAGCCCGATCTGAAGGAGGGACCGCCGCCCGACACGGACTTTCCCGTCATGCGCTCATAGCAGTAACGCCCCCCCGCGCCGAAGAGCGCGGTGAGCACCCCCCAGCCCAGCACGCGCAGGACAAAGGAGGGCAGCACAAACAGGACGAAGGAAACGACGCTGAACAGCATTCCCGCCCCGCAGAGCAGCATGGGGGCAAACACCAGGATGAGGATGCTTCTTTCCCTGACGTCCCCCCTCTGCCACAGGGAGAAGATATCGCTCAGCCCGCTGATGAAGATGGCCGGCCGCAGGAAAAGTGGAATATGATCCAGTATTTTTTGGAACAAAATAACACCGCCTTCGTTTTTCCCTTTAATCCTTTTTATTATATCAGGGAGTTATATCAGGGAGGGGCAGTCTGAAGCTCAGATATTTGATACAATTAGAAGTCAGGGACCCCTCGCGGGGTAAAAAAATCGACGGCAAGGCGGGGACAATGTGAGGTCTAAATCCGATAAATTGAGTCTGGGACCCGATAAGCTGAGGAGGGTCAAGGATCCCGGGAGCTGGAAGCTGGAGGGAACGGACAGTCTGCGGAGCAGGCCGTCCCTTCATCCCATCGGGCAGGAACGCGCCGTGGAGGCATTGGAGTTTGGCCTCGCCGTCTCCGGCAGGGGGTACAATATCTTTCTGACCGGCCAGCCCGGAAGCGGCCGCACGAGCTACGCCCTGGCCCGTCTCAAAAGCCGGGCCAAAGGGCTTCCCGTGCCCGACGACTGGCTGTACCTTTACAACTTTGACGAACCGGGGGAGCCCCTGGCGGTTTCCGTTCCCGCCGGTGAGGGCCGGAAGCTGGCCTCTGCTCTGGACGCGCTGCTGAACGACCTGAAGGTGACCATCAGCAAGGCCTTTGAGCAGAGCCAGTACGAGGACGCCAAGGCCCAGTACGTCAGGGAGTTTCAGGAGAAGGCCGGGGCGATCATGGAGACCCTGCGGGCCCAGGCCGCGAAACACCGGTTCTCGCTCAAGCGGACTCCCCAGGGATTCATCAACATCCCGCTTGTGGAGGACAAAGACGAGAATGGAAAGAAGATCATCCGGGAGATTAAGGAAGAGGAGTTCGAGGCGCTCTCCGATAAGCGGCAGAAGCGCTATCAGGCTCTGTCCGAGAAGGTCTCCCAGAAGACGCTTCTGGGTCTGCGCCGCATCCGCGACATGGAAAAGGAGCTCAAGGAAAAACTCAGCCGCCTGGAATCCGAGATATGCCGCGCCGCCATCGCCCCCTGTCTTGCGGACATCTGCGGCGCGTGGAGCGGCAACAGGCCCCTCTCCTCCTGGTTTGCCCGCATGGCGGAGGACGTTATTGAAAACTTCGGCGCGTTCGTCACCTCCATGCGCGACGAATCCGCCGATCTGGACTTCTCGCGCTACCAGGCCAACCTCTTTGTCAGCAACGACCCGGAGGCGGGCGCCCCCGTGGTGTGGGAAACCAACCCCACCTACTACAACCTCTCCGGCAAGGTGGAGTACGAGAGCCGGCAGGGCTGCCTTTACACGGACTTCCGGCGCATCACCGCCGGGGCCTTCCACCGTGCCAACGGCGGGTTTCTGGTGCTGGACGCGGAAAAGGTCCTGATGAACTTCATGTCCTGGGAGGCCGTCAAACGCCTGCTGCGCACGGAGGAGGCCGCCATCGAGAACATGGGCGAGCAGTACGGCTCCATTCCCGTCTCCTCCCTCCGTCCCGGCCCCATCAAAATGAACATCAAGGTCATCCTGATCGGCTCCCCCTGTATCTGCGAACTGCTTCAGAACTACGACCCGGAGTTCCAGAAGCTCTTTAAAATCCGGGCAAGCTTTGACGTGGACATGCCGCGCAGCGCAAAAACGGAGCGGCAGATGGCTCAGTGTGTCGCCGGCATCCTTGAGCGGGAGGGGCTGAAACCCTTTGACGCGGAGGCCCTTTCCGAGATCATCGAGTGGGCGGGCCGGGAGGCCGGGGACCAGAACCTCCTCTCCGTGGAGCTGGGGCGGCTGCGGGAGCTTCTGGTGGAGTCCAGCGCCTGGGCGGGCATTCTGTCCCCGGAGGCGAAGCGCGTGGGGGCTCCCCACGTCCGCAAGGCCATTGAGCACAAGCGCTACCGCTCCGCCCTTTATCAGGAGAAGCTGATCCGGGCGTTTCAGGACGGAGTCATCCGGGTGGACACCACGGGCTCCGTGGTGGGACAGATCAACGGACTTTCCGTCATCGACCTGACGGACTGCTGCTTTGGGCATCCCTCGCGGATCACGGCCAACGTCTTTATGGGACATGAGGGCGTGGTGAACATTGAGCGGGAGGTCCGCATGACGGGCCCCATCCACAACAAGGGGCTCATGATCCTCTCCAGCTACCTGGGGCGCCAGTACGCCCGGGACATGCCGCTGTCGCTCTCCGCCCGCATCACCTTTGAGCAGAACTACAGCGGCATAGAGGGGGACAGCGCCTCCTCCACGGAGCTTTACTGCCTGCTGTCCGCACTGGCGGAACTGCCGCTGAAGCAGGGCATCGCGGTGACGGGCTCTGTGGACCAGTTCGGCAACGTCCAGCCCATCGGCGGCGTCAACGAGAAAATCGAGGGGTTCTTTGAATACTGCAGGCTCAGGGGCCTGACGGGAGACCAGGGCGTGATGATTCCCCAGGCCAACATCCGCCATCTCATGCTGAACCCGGAGGTCATCCAGGCCGTCCGGGAGGGGAAATTCTCCGTGTGGGCCGTCAGCACCATCGATGAGGGCATTGAGATCCTGACCGGCGTGCCGGCGGGGCGGCTGCTGAAAAGCGGCTCCTACACCAAAGGGTCCGTCCACGGGCGCGTCAGGGCGCGGCTCAGAAAGATGCTGCAGGACAATATAAAGCTGAAAAAGGACCTGCTCGGGGGCCGAAGGTCACGCCGTGGCAGCAAAAAGGACCAGTAGATGGGACCCCTTGCCCGTTGGACAGCCTCCATGCTGGACCGCCTGGAGGACCTGTATCACAACGAGGCCAACCCGCCGGATCTGAAGCACGGGGAGCCTCTGGACGGACTGATTCTGACCGTCCTGTCCCAGAACACAAACGACCGCAACCGGGACACGGCCTTTGGCCGGCTGAAAGCCCGCTTCCCCGGCTGGCAGGACGTCGCCGGGGCAGAGGCGGAGGCTCTGACGGAGGCCATCCGCCCGGCGGGGCTTGCCCCGACAAAGGCGCGGCGCATTCTGACGATTCTGGAGACGATACGCCGGGATTTTGGGGAGTATTCCATCCTCCGCCTGAAGGAGCGGGGCCGCGACGGGGCGCGGGACTACCTCACCGCCCTGCCCGGCGTGGGGGCCAAGACGGCGGCCTGCGTGCTGCTTTTCGATCTGGAACTGCCGGCCTTCCCGGTGGACACCCACATCGGGCGCATCTGCCGCCGCGTTGGGTTTGTGCCGCCGAAAGCCCCGGCGGAGGCTATCTCTGTTCTGCTGGAGCGGGAGGTGCCCCCCGGACGCTACCTTGGGGGCCACGTCAACCTCATTGACCACGGCCGGGCGGTCTGCCGGGCGCGGAGCCCCCTGTGCGGGTCCTGCCCCCTGACAAAGCTCTGCGCCGCGGCCGCCCCCGGCAGCGAAGACGCCGGCAGGAGATAAAATGTTCTTTGGATTTGGGGCAGCGGGAAATATGTCGTATAATTAAATGATTAAATATGAGCTCTGTCTTCGGAGAAGAGCTCAGGAGTCGTTTTATCTTTTCAGAAGGAGATGGACCGATGATTTTAGGAACGATACAGTATCCTTCCCGTTACGGTGGCCTGGGGCCGGGAGTCAAGGCCGGGCTGAAATACCTTGCTGAGCACGATCTTTCTGCCCTTCCGCCGGGGCGTCACGTCATCGATGGGGACAACATCTTCTTCGATATCTCCGAGGTGAAGACGATCCCCGCCAGCGACGCGCTCTTTGAAGCCCACCGGCGCTATGTGGATATTCATGTCACCCTCAGCGGCGAGGAGTGGTTCGGCCACGCCATCATCAGGCAGCTGGAGCTGGCCACGCCCTATCAGGAAGATAAGGACACGGCTTACTACAGGGGTGAGGGCGTCTACCTTCAGGCCCCCCCCGGGCACTTTGTCCTCTTTATGCCGGATGATGCCCACAAGGCCCGGGTGTTCTTCAAGGAGCCGGGAGTGGTGCGGAAGCTTGTCCTGAAGGTAAAGCTTCCGGGTATATGATGCGATGACGGCCGACCTGCCCTTTATGCGTCTGGCTCTGGATGAGGCGCGCAGGGCTCTGGAACGCGGGGATGTCCCCGTGGGGGCGGTGGTTGTTCTGGGAGAGAAGGTTCTGGGGACCGGCAGCAACCGCAAGGATACCGACCCCACCGCCCATGCTGAGGTTCAGGCGCTCCGGATGGCTGCGTCAAAGCTGGGACGCTGGAACCTGGGAGACTGCACCCTCTATGTGACTCTGGAGCCCTGCCCCATGTGTGCCGGTGCGTGTGTCAACGCACGGGTGAGCCGTGTGGTGTTCGGCGCCGCGGACCCCAGGGCGGGGGCCGGCGGCACGCTTTACAATATTCTTCATGACACGCGCCTGAACCACCGCTGTCAGGTCCGGTCAGGTCTCCTGGCGAAGGAATGTACCTGGCTTCTGCAGGAGTATTTCCTGAGGCGGCGCAGGGCGAATGAAAAAAATTAAGCGTCCCTCCGACGGAGGGCTGAAGGGATTTTGTATCTTTGTTGGCGACCTGTAGAGATTCTAATCTGAGGCTGTATGAGATCGATGACAGCGCCCGGAATCTGGCGCGATGCGTCCCCTGCTCCGAGCTGGCGGCAATGGTTCTGGAGATGACGCGGATCAGCAGCGGGGATACGCCCCCCGACACCGCGTGGGTGCAGGAATGGATCCGGCCGGAGTTTGACAAACTGATGGACTCCATGGACCTCGGTTCCGCCAGCGCCGCCGCGCGGGAGCTGTGGAATTCCAGGAGTTCCTTCGGCAATATTCTGGTCTACGGGGACTACGACACGGACGGTATTTCGGCGACGGTGCTGGCGATGGAGATATTCCGCCAGAAGGCCGCTCAGGTGCGCTACTTCATCCCCCGCCGGGACACTCAGGGCTACGGGCTCAACGCCGGGGTGCTGGAGGAGATCACCGGCAAAGGCTGCAGCACTCTGGTGGTGGTGGACTGCGGCACAAACGACTCAGAGCTGCTGTTCAGGCTGAAAAAACGCGGGATGGATATCTTTGTGTTTGATCACCACACTGTCGCGGAGCCCCCCACCTTTCCCACCATCGTCAACCCCTGCTTTGACGGGGGGGATAAGGGACGGAAGCTCTGCGCCACGGCGGTGCTGTGGTGCTGGGCATGGAAGGAAGGCATTGTCTCCCGGGACTGGCTGAAGTACGCTCTGGATCTCGTGGCTCTGGCAACGATCTCGGACTGTATGCCTCTGAACAGCCTGAATCGTTCTCTGGTCCGTCAGGGAATGGGGCTCATGAGGACAAACCCGCGCCGGGGGCTGAGCGCGCTGCTCAACCGTCTGGGCATCAACCGGCAGCTGCTTTCCGAGGAGCAGCTCTCCATGCGGGTTATCCCGTGCCTGAACGCCCCGGGACGCATTTCCAGCGCGGATACCGCGGTGCGGGCCCTGCTGGGAATGGGGAACGAGGACACTGTCTACGCCTGCATCAGTGATCTCATCCGGGCAAACCGGCGGCGCCAGATGATTTCCGAGCGCATCGCGGTCGAGATCTGCGAGGACCCCGACGCGGAGCGGCATGTGCTGTACGGGGAATCCTGGCCGGTGGGAGTGCTGAGCGGAGTGGCAAGCCGGATCTGCGCTCAGCGCCGCAGCCCGGTGGTTCTGGCCGCCCCCGTCGGGGGAAAGATAAGGGGCACGCTGCGGGTCCCTGTGGGGGGCAATGCCGTGGGCATCCTCAGCACAATATCCGACCTGCTGGACGCCTGGGGAGGGCACCGCTACGCCGCGGGCTTTTCCGTGCTGAATGAGAACTGGGACGAGGTCTCCCGGACGCTGGAGGATCTGCTCGCAAGGGTGGGCGTGCAGGAGGAGGTCATCTCGGCCATCAGCATGTCGCCCGCAAGGATATCCATGGCTGACTGGCAGGCGGTGACGGAGCTGGGGCCCTTTGGCAATGACAATCCGTGTCCGCGTTTCTATTGTTCCAGCAGCCCTGGCGACCGGGTGGAACCCCTGGGCAAAAACGGCAGACACAGCTCCGTGCGCGTGGACAATGTGAAGCTTCTGGCCTTCAACTCCACCCCGGACCTTCTGGATACGGCGGATGTGAAGGGCTGGATTTATCATCCGCGGCTGGATTACTGGAGAAACGAGGAGCAGATTCAGTTTATCCTGGATGCAATGGTGATCTGAGGGGCCTTTGACTCCCGATTTGACTCTCGATTTGACTCCCGAAAGGAGGTGCCGTGATGGCGGATTCAACTCTGGGCAGGGCAGACCTTCCTGCTGACAGCTCGGCAATGAGCTCCATTCTTGACAGTGTCCCGACCCTTCTGGGGAACGAGGACTATGAAGAGATGTCCGCCCTTCGTGACACCTTCCTGTCTCAGATTCCGGAGCAAAGCAACACCGGTACGGTCAGGACCCTGTGGCAGAACCTCTGGCTCAGGGCCCTCAGCATTCTCACGCCGCTGCAGATGCAGAAGCTGGGGCAGGCCTTTGTGTTCTCGGCCCAGGCCCACGCGGAGCAGAAGCGCAAGAGCGGCGAGCCCTACATTATCCATACGCTGAGCGCGGCTCTGATCCTCGCGGAGATGCGGCTGGATCTGGCAAGCCTGACAGCGGCGCTGCTCCACGATGTCCTGGAGGACACGGCCGTGACCCGCGAAGGGCTGGAATCTGCCTTTGGCGGAGAAGTCGCCACGCTTGTCGATGGGGTCACGAAGCTGGGCAAACTGCCCTTCATGTCCATGGAAGGCTATCAGGCTGAGAATCTGCGCAAGATGTTCATCGTCATGGCGCGGGATATCCGCGTCGTCCTCATCAAGCTGGCGGACCGCCTGCACAATATGAGGACCCTGAACGTGCTGAATCGGGAAAAACAGGAGCGGATTGCCCGTGAAACGCTGGAGATCTTCGCGCCTCTGGCGCACCGCCTCGGAATCTATCAGATCAAGCGCGAGCTGGAGGACCTGTCCTTCCGCTACCTCCTGCCGGATGAATTCTTTACAATCCGCCGCAAGGTGAAGAAGCGTCTGCCGGAGATGGAGAAGATCATCCAGCAGGGCATTGAGGTGCTGGAGCAGCGCCTGAAGAAAGACGACATCCCCTGCCGGATCAAGGGACGCGCCAAACATTACTACAGCATTTACGAAAAAATGCAGCGCAAGAAGCTCTCCGTGGACGAGCTGTACGACATCCTCGCGATTCGCGTCCTTGTGGACGACGTGTCCACCTGCTATGCCGTGCTGGGCGTCGTCCACGCCCTGTGGGTTCCCATCCCGGGACAGTTTGATGACTATATCGCCACCCCAAAGAGCAATATGTATCAGTCGCTGCACACCACCGTTATGGCCTTCGGCGTGCCGCTGGAAGTCCAGATACGCACTTATGAGATGAACCACCTTGCCGAGTACGGCATTGCGGCGCACTGGCTCTACAAGTCCAAGGGGGTTGAGGCGGACAGTCTGGACACGAAGCTGATGTGGGTGCGCCAGGCCCTTGAGGCCGAGCAGGGAGAGAACGGCGACCCGGAGGAGTTTGTGGAGCTTCTGAAGAGCGACTTTCTCACCTCAGAGGTCTACGTCTTCACGCCGCAGGGCAAGGCCATGGCGCTTCCACGGGGGGCCACGACCCTTGACTTTGCCTATGCCATCCACACGGAGGTGGGCAACCACTGTGTCGGGGCGATGATCAACAACCGAATCGTTCCCCTGAACACTCAGCTCCACAGCGGGGACTTTGTGAAGATTATCACGTCGCCTCAGGGCTCCCCTTCCCGGGACTGGCTGAAAATCGCCCACTCCAACAAAACCCGGGGCAAGATCCGCACATGGTTCCGGCAGGCGGAGAAGATTGACCGGGACGAGAAGCTGGCCCGCGGCTGGGAGGCCCTGGAACGGGAACTCCGCAGGCGCGGCCTGAACGCCGATGAACAGGAATTCTCCCCCGCTCTCAACAGGGTGGCACGGGACCTGGGGCTCTCCAGCAAGGACGACCTTCTGGTGTCCATCGGGTCCGGGACGTCGGGGCCCAGCACTGTGGCTCAGAAGCTGGCGCTGGCCTACCTTCAGCAGCGGAATCCCGCGGGCAGTCTGCCGCCTCAGATTAAGGAAGGGGCCCCTGCGCCGCGCCGGCAGGACTCCGATGTTCTTGTGGAGGGCGAGGGAGGGGTGAGCGTTCTGCTGGCCAGCTGCTGCGACCCCATCCCCGGCGACGCCATCGTCGGTTATTCCACCCGAATGCGGGGCATCACCATCCACCGCATCGACTGCGCCAACATCCTCAACGCCAGGATGGGACAGGTGGTGGGCGTTTCATGGGGCCCGACGGCGGGGTCCGGGAAACTTTACACAGCCCGCCTGAAGGCAGAGGGGCTGGACCGCGCGGACCTGATCTCCGACGTCACACGGACCGTGGGGCTTGAAGGCGGCAGCATCTCCGGCATCAAGGCGGCCATGGTGGGCAACAGCCTGATGAGGATGAAAATTGAGCTGAGGGTCCGCAACCTGGAACATCTTTATGCAGTCATCGGCCGGCTGAACGAGGTTCGGGGGATTCTCGAGGTCACGAGGGGGTAGCGCTGTGCGGATAGTGGTGCAGAGGGTAAAACAGGCCGCTGTCTCTGTGGACGGCAAAGAAGTCAGCCGGATCGGCCCTGGGGTCTGCGTGCTGGTGGGCGTCGGTGCGGGCGATACGGAGGCTGACGCGGACTGGCTGGCGGACAAGCTGGTCCATCTCCGCATTTTCGAGGACTCCGATGACAGGATGAACCTCTCCCTGCTGGATGTGGGCGGAGCGGCGCTGCTGGTGTCCCAGTTTACGCTCTACGGGGACTGCCGGAAGGGACGGCGTCCCTCCTTCGCCGGAGCGGCAGGGGCGGAAGAGGGCCGGAGGCTTTACAGCGATTTTGTGGAGAAGGTCCGCGCCCGGGGCGTGGAGGTGGGCTGCGGAGTCTTCCAGGCCCACATGGAAGTGGAAATCCTGAACGACGGCCCCGTAACCCTGATTGTGGACACAGACAAAAAATAACAGCGGACACTCCCCTGCCCCCCAGCGTGGACTGCGGGGATTAACCTGCCTGAAGACTCTGTTTTTTCTTTTCTCTGAACGGCAAAGACGGCCGCAAAGATTCTGCCGTCAAAAAGAGCGGGATATCGGCTCCATGCCCTGAAGATGGCGAATGATAGAGTATAATGAAGAGAGAAGTTAAAAATGAGGTGATTTCAGTTGAAGAAACGTCTGGTAGGTTTGTCATTGTCGCTTGTTCTTCTGATTTGCGCCGGGGAGGCCGCCGCATCGGTCTCCATGACGCTGGAGCAGTATATGAGGGAGATATTGCTCAACAACCATGCCCTGAGGGCCGGGGTCAAGTCCGTCGAGGCGGATTACTACTCCGTGCTGTCGGCGGTGGGGACACAGCGTCCGGCGCTGGCAGCCACGGCCGGGGCAAACTGGGCCTCGCATCAGGGCAATGATTCCGGCTACACGGCCGGCCATCTCGGGCTGGCTCTGACGCACCGCATCGACATCTCCGGGCGCTATTCTCTGGACGAGCGGCAGCGTATCCTTGGCTATGAAGTCTCCCGCGCGAAGTTCGACGCAAACCTGAACACGCTGATCTCCACGGCGGAGCAGACCTGGTGGTCAGCTGTGCTGGCGCGTGAGAACGTCCGGCTCCAGCAGGAGGTCCTGACCCAGAGGTCGGAGAACCACCGCGTCACCATGGAAAAATACCGCCAGGAGCTGGTTCCGAGACTGGACATCGTGAGGAGCGAGGCCCAGGTCGTGCAGGCGGAGAGTCAGGTGAAAGAGGCGGAGACCACCTACCAAAACCTGCTGGCCTCTCTTTCGTTCCTCGCGGGGGGCCTGGATGTCGAGCCCGAGGAGCAGGAACTGAAGGTCCCGGAATTCGACGTGAAGGTCAACTATGACGAAGCGCTGGAGTTCCGGCCCGACGTGCGTTCCGCGCGGCTGTCCGTGGAGCGGGCAAAACTGGTCAAAAAACTGACAGCCAAAGGGCTCTCCCCGACGCTGGACTTCTCGGCGCAGTGGACGGCCTGGTCCGACCCGGAAACAACCAACTCTGTCCCCAAGAAGGGTGAGGCCGCTGCAGGGCTGTCGCTGAAGCTTCCCATCTTTGACGGGCATCAGACGAAGTACGGCGTTCTGAACGCTGACCGGATGATTCAGGCGGCGGAGTCCACTCTGGAGTCCCTGAAAGAGCAGACACGCCGGGATATCGCCGTGGCGCTGAACAACTGGAAGAATGCCTCGGCCACGGAGGTTGACCGCAAGCGGCAGGTGGAGCGCGCGGAGGAGGAGCTGCACATCACGGAGCTGATGTACAGCGAGGGCATGGGGGCCCAGATTGACCTCATCAACGCTCAGGTCTCCTATCGCTCTGTGAGCACAGAATACCTTGCCGCCGTGCGGGATATGTATGTTGCGCTGGTGGAGCTTCGTCAGGCCATGGGCGACTACGCCCCGGACGAGGACGGCACATGGCGCGAGGCTGTGACACGTTATGGAAAAGGCAATGACGTCCTGGGAGAGGTGGGGCTGAAGTCCCTGCGCGATCCCCGGGTCCAGCGCATGGAACCGGCCGCAGCTGAGGCGGAGTCCGCCGTCCCCGGGGCAAAAACCTTTGGAGTGCCTCCAAAGTCCGCTGAGGAGGTTGCGGAAATCAAGGCCTCCCTTCAGAAGATATATCAGGAGCGGGGGATAGAATAATTCCATGAGTCTTCCGAAACCGCTTCTGAGAACTATCGCGGAGAGCAGCCTGTGTCTGTATTTTCTGCTGCTCCCCGTTACGGCGGGGGCGAAGCCGGGAAAATTCGAGCTTCCGCCCCCCTCTGAAGATGACCGGATCATCAGGGTCGACCTTCTTCCAAAGTTTACTGGCAAAAAAGCGGATTCCGGCAGCCCGTCCAACGCCAAACAAAGGGAGGCCCGGATCAGGAGCATTGCGGAGCTGTTCTCCCGCTACAACCGCAAACTTTCAAAGAAGCAGGCGCGGCAGTACGCGGAGTACGTCCTCCAGGCGGGGGAAAAGTTCGGGCAGGACCCCTTCGTGCTGGCATCAATAGTGGTGCACGAATCCGCAGCCAACGCCGCCGCCGTCTCCCGGGGCGGAGACTATGGTCTGATGCAGGTTCGCTGGCGCATTCACAAGAAAAGAATCATGAAGGAGTACCCCAGCGTTAAAAAAGCGAAGGATTTTCTGGACCCCAAAATCAATATCCTGATGGGAACAGAGATATTAAGGGATTGCCGTGCTGCCGCCGGGTCGGACCTGCGGGCGGGACTGCTGCGCTACAGCGCGGGGAACAAGAAACTGGCCCACAGGATATTGGCCACAAAGAAGACGCTGGAGGACGCGTATAAGAAACACCTCAGGACCCTTAAATAAAAAGAGGAGAGGATTCCCGGAGATGACCGGCTTTTTGCTGCGTAAGTTTTTTGTCGGGCTGTGGGCCCTGACGCTGCTTGTTCTTCCCTTTGACTCCCCTGCTCTGGGCGCACAGACCGATGAGAACGCAGCGGACGATGTGATTCGGCTCCAGACGGAGATCAGTGAAGATATTGCACAGACGCGCGAGGTTGTCGAGGCGGAGCTGGTGGCTTTAAAGCTGGGGAGCGCGGATGTGACTCTCAGGCTCAGTGAGCTTGCCGCGCTGATCGAGACGGCTTCGGAGGACATGACGATCTGGGGCTACACGAATGAGCAGCGTGAACTGCATATGCAGATATTGTCAGATCTGAAAGTGACTTACACGGCCTTCAGTGTCTTCAATCAGATGACTCCGCCTCAGTCCGGGCCGGAGCTGCCCCTCATGCCGGTATCACCGGATATCAATGACTCCGACTTTCTGCGCATGGAGATTGAAAAAGTGTCTCAGGGGCTGAACCATGCGGCCTTCATGATTCAGTCGAAGCTCCACACGCTGCGCCTCGATATTGCCGATGTGGAAAAGCTCAAAAAAGAGGCGGAGGGTGACCAGACGGGGGGCATGGTTATTGAGCTGCCGCGCACCTACTCGCTGGCGCTGGAGGCGGCCCGTCTGAACCTCGCCCTGTCCTCGCTCCAGGTCCGCACGATGCGCCAGGGGTTTGACCGGAACATTACTTTTGTCTCTCAGCTCGAGCGGCAGCTGGAGCTCATGGAGGAGAATATTACCTTCCCGGAGGAGGTCCTGAACGCCAACATCGCGGCGTTACAGGAGCGCATTGACGCGATGACCCATGAAATGGAGGAGGCCCGGAATGCGCTGGACTCTGCCACCGCCTCCGTGGTCCGGGCCCGGGCATCCCTTTCCGTCAATGAAAACGAGGAAAACACAGAGACCGACCGGCTGACACCGGCTCTGTCGCTCTACATGGCGCGGCTTGCGCGGTCAGATTATTGGGAGCACATGGTTGCCCTTCTCGACGAGGAGGTCGGGTTCCTCAGAGAGACACAGAATGTCTGGCGCAAGCGATATAAGCTCTTCCTGGACAAGGCGTCCGGGGAGGATATATGGAAGGACCGGGAAAGCGCCAGGACGCGCCTCGATGAGCTCCAGATGCAGCTCAAAGCCGTACGAAGGCTGGAGATGGACCTGATTCAGCACATTGAGAGCCTGCAGAAGCAGGCGGATGCCATCAGGGACGCCGGCAAGGAGGAGCCTCAGGAGGGTCAGACCGGCCTGGCCGGGCTCTCGGCTGAGGACCGGAGCAAGGTGCAGCAGAACCTGCTCCAGACCATAGCGAACCAGCGCAGGATTATCTCGGACATCCTGAACCGCTACGAGTCTCAGATACCTATCCTGAGCTTCCTTTACCAGCGTCTCTACATCGAGGCCAGCGACAGAATCAGCGCCATCCGCATTGCGGAGAAGGTTCACAGCTTCAGCAAAGAGACCATCATCGGATTTCTGGATACGGAGCTGTGGAAGGGTGAGGGCTACTCCGTCACAGTCTGGCGGCTGTCCGTCGCTGTGCTGGTGTTCCTCTCCAGTTTCTTCCTCAGTTCCATCGGCAGCCGCTGGCTGAAGTCCCGGATGATCAAACGCTTCAACACCAGTGAGACGGCAGCCAACGCCACCCAGCGCATCGTCTTCTACATTTTATGGCTCGCCTTCGCCCTCACAGCACTCAACATCGTCAAAATCCCCCTGACGGCCTTCGCCTTCCTGGGCGGCGCCTTCGCGGTGGGCTTTGGATTTGGGATGCAGAACATCTTCAACAACCTCATCAGCGGCTTCATTGTCATCTTCAGCCGGCCCTTCAAGGTCAACGACATCATCTCCATCGCGGGGACGGAGGGCACTGTGCATGACATCGGGTCCCGCTCCACCACCATCAAGACCTGGGACGGGCTGGATGTGGTGCTGCCCAACCGCTACTTCCTGGAAAACAGCGTCACCAACTGGACCGGCTCGGACTATAAGATGCGCTGCGTCCTGAAGGTAGGGGTCGCCTATGACGCGGACACCCGCAAGGTGGAGGAGCTGATGCGGGATATCATGAAGGGGCATTCAAAAACGCTGAAGGACCCCGCGCCCTTCGTCGTCTTCAGGAACTTTGGCGACAACGCGCTGGAGTTTGAGGGCTATTACTGGATTGACCTGCGTCAGGCGTCAACCCTGAAGGTTGCCAGCGATATGCGACACCACCTCGCCTCGGTGTTCCGGGACGAAGGCATTGGCATTCCTTATCCGCAGCGGGACGTCCACATTATCCCGCCAGAAACGAACGTGAAGGAGGCATCCCCCAATGAGACCGGAGGAAATTGAACAGGCCAGCATGGCCATCATTGCGGATGAGATGGGGGAATGGCCGGGGAACGCGGAAGATCTTCCCATCGTGAAGCGCGTCGTCCACACGACGGCGGACTTTGACTTCGTCCGGACCCTCCGCTTCTCTGAGGGGGCTGTGCCCCGGGGACGCGAGGCGCTGCGCCGGGGGGTCACGGTGGTGACGGACACGGCCATGGCCGCGGCGGGCATCAGCAAGGAGGCGGCCTCACGCTGGAATGTCTCCGTCGTCTGCCACATGGCGGAGGCTGAAGTTCGGGAGGAAGCCGAGATGCGCGGCACGACACGCGCGGTTGTCAGCATGGAACGCGCGGCTCTGGAGACGCCGGACGCGATTTTCGCCATCGGCAACGCTCCGACGGCCCTCATCCACCTCTGCAGGCTTATCCGCCACGGGATGGCAAAACCCTCGCTCGTCATCGGCGTGCCGGTGGGCTTCGTCAATGTGGTGGAGGCCAAGGAAATGCTGTCCGCAACGGACGTGCATCAGATCTGCGCCATGGGCCGCAAGGGCGGCTCCACCGTGGCGGCCGCCATCGTCAACGCGCTGCTCTATGGGATGTGAACCTCTCCGCGAGGGGGTTACGACCGGGACCTGCGCGGCCGCGGCGGCGAAGGCGGCGGCCCTGTGTTTACGCGACGGGAAATGCCCCGGACAGGTGACCGTGACAGGGCCCTCTGAGAGGACGTTCACCCTTTCGGTTTTTCCTGTCCCCGGCGGCTGCGGCGTGGTGAAGGACGCCGGGGACGACGCGGACGCGACGGATGGGATGACGGTCTGCGCGTCGCTGGAGGTCAGCCCGGATGAGGGGCCGGTGACCTTTGCCGCGGGGGAGGGCGTGGGCACGGTGACCCTGCCGGGAATGAAGGTCCCTCCCGGCGAGCCGGCCATCAACCCCGTTCCGCGCAGGATGATTGAGGACGCGGTGCGTTCGGTGCTGGGGGCCCGTGCCGTGCGCGTCACCCTCTCCATTCCCGGCGGGGAGGAGACGGCAAAACACACCTTCAATCCCCGGCTTGGGGTGGCGGGAGGGCTTTCCATCCTCGGGACCACCGGCGTGGTGCGTCCCATGGACGAGGGGGCGCTGCTGGCGTCTCTGGACCTTGAGCTCAGCATTCTGCACTCGCTGGGAGTCAAAAACCTCATCATGACCTTTGGGAACACGGGGGAGACGGCTTTGAGAAAGGCCCTTGGCGTCCAGGGGCGGCGTGTAATCCAGGTGGGGAACTATCCCGGCCACGTTCTGGATTCGGCGGCCCGTCTGGGCTTTCAGCGCGGTCTTCTCTGCGGCCATCCCGGAAAGCTCCTGAAGGTGGCGGCGGGGTCCTTCAACACCCACAACCGCGTCGCGGACGGACGGATTGAGGCGCTGTGCACTCACGCGGCGCTGGCCGGCGCGCGAAAGGAGCTTATCCAGCGGCTCTACACCTGCCGCACAACAGAAAATGCCATGCGGCTTCTGCGGGATGAGGGCCTGACCAGCCTTTGGGAGACGCTGGCCGGGGTGGCGGCCCGGCGCTGCACAGACCGTTCCTTTGGCGGGTTCCCTGTTGAGGCGGCCTTTATCGACAACGAGGGAAACATTCTGGGCTGCACACCGGGGGCGTTATGTCCTTAAATCCCCATAATGCTATATAATTAAAGCATCACCAAAATCAGTTTCCCGATTTTTAAGGAGTGAAGCTCAATGTCCTTACCGAAGTTGAACGGTTTTCCGGCGGAGAAGCTCACCGGCGAGCAGGTCTCTGCCCTTCAGGCTGCGGCCCGGGATGCCCGCGTCAGCGCCGTGACAATGGTCGCTGCCGCAAAAAGCGGACATCCGGCCGGCGCGTTCTCCAGCATGGAGATGTTCATGACCGTCTTTGGCGTTGCGAGGAACCTGACAGCCCCTCAGGAAGAGCCGGGTGAGAGAGACTTTGTCGTTGTATCGCACGGGCACACCTCAGCGGGGGCCTACGCGGCTCTGGCGGCATGGGGTTTTGTGGACCGGGACGAGGTGAGGGCGCACTTCCGCCACTGCCACAGCGCCTTTCAGGGGCACGTGACGCGTGAAGTTCCCGGCATCGACTGGGGAACAGGGAACCTGGGACAGGGACTCTCCGCCGGAGTGGGCTTCGCTCTGGCCCAGCGCGCCCGGGGACACCACGGCCGCGCCTACGTCCTGATGGGGGACGGCGGGCAGCCCAAGGGACAGCTCGCCGAGGCCCGGCGTGTCGCCGTCAAGGAGAAGCTGACCAACGTGGTTGCCCTGGTGGACTGGAACAACATCCAGATCAACGGGGACCGCGAGACGGTCATGCCCTGCAATCTGCGGGCCATCTGGGAGGCGGACGGCTGGGAGGCCGTGGAGTGCGACGGCCATTCCTTCCCCGCCATCTACGAGGCGCTGCGGACCGCCGGACAGCGCGGGAAGCCCACGGTGCTTCTGTGCCGCACGGTGATGGGCAGGGACGGCGGGCCCATGGAGGGCATCCCGGACTATCACGGCAAGGCCCCCGGTCCGGAGGTCTACGCGCAGGTTGTCAAAGGCCTCGGCGGCGACCCGGAGGTTTTGACCCGCGCGCTGGAGGCCAGGAAGTCGGAGCCGGAGTATAAAGGCCGTCCTGTGCCGCTTCCGCCCATGCCGTCCCTTGATCTGGGCACTCCCCGGACCTACGAGGGGCCCAAAGCGTCAGACAACCGCGGGGCCTTCGGCAAGGCTCTGGCCGATATCGGGGCGCTGAACTACAGGAAGGAGGGCCGGACGCCCATCCTTGTCTTTGACTGCGACCTGGCGCCCTCCGTCATGACCGGCGGCTTCCGCGACGCCTGCCCGGAGAATTATGTGCAGTGCGGCATTCAGGAACACAACACCGCCACGGCCGCCGGCGCGGCCGCGTCCACGGGCGTGGTGTCCGTCTGGGCGGACTTTGGCGTGTTCGGCATCGACGAGGTCTACAACCAGCAGCGTCTGAACGATATCAACCACGCGGGCAGCAAGACCGTCCTCACCCATGTGGGGCTGGACGTCGGTGAGGACGGCAAGACTCACCAGTGCATCGACTACGTGGGGCTGTTCAGAAATATGTTTGGCTGGAAGCTGGTGGTCCCCATCGACCCCAATCAGACGGACCGCGTCACGCGCTGGATGCTTGCCACACCGGGCTGCATCTGTCTGGCCGTGGGGCGCAGCAAGCTCAACACGGTGACGGACGCCAGCGGCAAGCCGCTGTTCGCCGGAAATTACCGATTTGAGTATGGCAGGGCCGTGAAGCTGCGTCAGGGCAAGGACGGCTCCCTCTTCGCCCTGGGAGCCATGGCCCAGACCGCCCTGGAGGCGGCAAAGCTGTTGTCGGAGGAGGGCGTCGAGGTGACGGTGTGGGGAGTTTCCTGCCCGCTGGAGACGGACCTCGAGGCTCTGAAGGAGGCTGCCCAGGCTGGGCCCATCCTGACCGTGGAGGACCACCACGCGGACACCGGCATGGGCGCGATTATGGCCCTGGCAGCGGCGCGGGAGGGACTGAAGCTCGGGAAGTTCAGGACGCTGGGCGTAAGCCGCTACGGCGCGTCCGGCGCATCGGCCGACGTTTACGCGGACATGGGACTCTCCGCTGCGGACATCGCCGCGGCGTTCCGCAAACTGTAATTCCCTTTGGGTCTTTGTGCTGGCCCCCCAGGGGCCAGCCATTTGATTTTATGAAACTATTTTTGAAACGGAGGAATAAATCATGCCTCGTACCGTGCTGCATGACGTTTTTGATTTGGGACAGAGCGCCTGGCTGGACACAATCAGCCGCAGTCTGATCGCCTCGGGCGGCCTGGCACAGTGGATCGATCAGGGCGTCGTCGGGGTGACGACAAACCCTTCAATCTTTGAGGGAGCCATCGCCAAGACGGAGGACTACGACAGGGAGATCGCGGAGATGGCGGGCAGGGGCAAGAGCGCGTCCGACATCTATGAGGCCCTGACGCTTCAGGAGGTGGGGGCGGCGGCGGACATCATGCGCCCCGTCTATGACAGGACAAAGGGACAGGACGGCTATGTGAGCCTGGAGGTCAATCCCCTGCTGGCGTCCGACCTTGCCAGCACCGTCTCGGAGGCTAAGCGGCTCTTCTCCGTTCTGAACCGCCCCAACGTCATGATCAAGATCCCCGCCACGCCGGAGGGCGTGGCCGCGGTGGAGCAGTGCATTGCCGCGGGCGTCAACGTCAACGCCACCCTCATCTTCTCGGAGGAGCAGTACGCCTCCGTAGCCGAGGCCTACATTAAGGGGCTCAAGGCGCGGGCCGCGAAGGGCGAGAGCCTTGCCGTGGCGTCGGTGGCCTCCGTCTTCGTCAGCCGCGTGGACACGGCGGTGGACAAGGCCCTGGCGGCAAAGGGCGAGAATTCCCTCTGCGGCACGATCGCCGTGGATGGCATCCGTCTCACCTACCAGCGGTTCAAAAAGATCTTCTCCGGCGCGGAGTGGGAGGCGCTGGCCGCCAGGGGCGCGAAAGTGCAGCGGCCGTTGTGGGCCAGCACGGGCACGAAGAACCCCGCCTACTCCGACGTGAAGTACGTTCAGGAGCTCATCGGACCCGATACGGTGAACACCGTTCCTCCCGCGACGCTCACCGCCTTCCTGGACCACGGCAAGGCCAGGGCGGCGATTGAGAACGACCTTGACGGAGCCCGAACGAGGATGAAGCGTCTGAACGAGGCCGGCGTCGATCTCTCCGCCGTCTGCGCCAGGCTGCTGGCGGACGGGCTGGAGTCCTTCAACGGGGCGTTCAGGTCCCTCCTGGCCGCCATTGAGACGAAGGCAGGGAAGAAGTAAGTATCCGGAACAGGGACACCGCTGAAGCGCCCCGGTCCTGACAGAGCCGGGGCGCTGTTTTCATCCTCAGCCCCTTCTCAGATCCCTGCCCTGCGGGGTGTGATATACTTCTTGAGTCAACAGCCCTGAGGATAATTTAATAGCTGGAGAGGGGTTTCTTCCGCGTTGATCTTCTGAGGGGCAGGGTCTTTTCATTTGTGAAGGAGGAAATAAGAT
>JAIKZX010000046.1 GCA_024681935.1 Fretibacterium sp. | reverse complement strand
ACGGGGCCCTCCAGCCGCGGCACGATATCGATTCCCGCATCGGCCAGAACATTTTCTCTCGCGATGGCGTACTCCGCGTCGGTGATGTAATTTTGGCTCAGAAGCTCGTTCAGATCATCCAGTTTACGCTTAATCTCGCTGTTCATTATTCTTCACCCTGTTTTTCCCGCCTTATTAAATAAGGAAAAATCCGGCGGATTTATTGTATTGTGTTATTATAGCAGAGATGGGGCGGCGGCCCCCCTAAGCTGAATAAAGAGGTGACGCAGGTGCAGAACTTCATGTGGTGGAACCCGACAATCGTCTTCTTTGGAAAGGGGACGATTACAAAGCTGGTGGAACAGCTCTCGGCAATGGGCGCCAGGAGTGTGCTGCTGCTCTACGGCGGCAAGGCTGTCTTTAAAAATGGGGCCTATGCCCAGCTCTCCCAGGCCCTGACGAAAGCGGGCATCGCCTTCCCCGAGATTGGCGGCGTGAAGTCCAATCCGCGAATCGACAAGGTACGCGAGGCGATAGCCCGTGTCAAGGCGTCGCCCGTGGACGCGATCGTTCCCCTTGGCGGGGGCAGCGTCTTTGACTCGGCCAAGGCCGTGGCGGCCGGCGCGTGCTACAACGGCGACGTGTGGGATTTCTTTGAGGGCAAGGCGCAGGTCCAGAAGGCTCTGCCTATCTTTGGAGTGCTGACGGCCTCGGCATCCTCCAGCGAGGTGAACGGCATCGCCGTGGTCTCGAACCCGGAGAAGGAAGCCAAGGTCTCCATGAACAGCCCCCTCATCTACCCGAAGGTCTCGGTCATCGACCCCTCGCTCCAGACCTCCCTGCCGGAGCGGCAGACGGTCAATGGCGGCATCGACATCATCGCTCACCTGCTGGAGCGTCTGCTGGACGGCGACGAGGGCACGGAGATGATGGACGAACAGGGTTACACTCTCGTCCGCAGCATGATACGGCTCATTCCGGAGCTGATTGAGGATCCGAAGAACTACGAGGCGCGGGCGGAGTACGCCTGGGCGGGGGCCATGGCCCACAGCGGCTTCTTCTCCTGCGGGCGGGCAGCCCGGGGGGACTTTTCCTCCCACAAGCTGGGTCACACCCTCAGCCTGCTGTACGACGTGCCCCACGGGGCGTCCCTGGCGGTGATGATGCCGGCCTGGGCCCGCCACCTCTGCGAAGAGAACCCCGTTCCGTTTGCCCGGCTGGCGGAGAACGTGTTTGACAACTTCGACGACGTGAGCGACGAGGAGAAAGCCCTCAGCGCAATTGAGTCGCTGGAGGACTTCTTCCGCGAGGTCGGCGCACCCACCACGCTGCGGGAGCTGGATATCCCGGAGGGGGACATCCAGAAACTGGCGGACAACGCGGCCAAAGCCTGCCCGTTTGGCGTTCTGAAGGCGCTGAACGCGGAGGACGTGCTGGAGATATATAAGCTGGCGTATTAGCGGGCGGACTGCGGGATGCGTGTAAGGGAACTGCTGGGCCGGGTGGACCGGATTGCGCCCTTCAGCCTGGCCGAGGAATGGGATAACATTGGCCTGATGGTGGGGGACCTTGAGGCCCCTGTGCGGCGCGCGGCTGTGGCACTGGACCCCACCGTCCAGGCGGTGACCGCGGCGGCGGAGGCGGGGTGCGAGGTCCTTCTGTGCCATCATCCGCTGCTCTTTCATCCGGTGAAGAAACTGGACCTGAACGCCGGGCCGGGATGTGCCGTAAGGGAGGCCATCAGGCGCGGCGTGACCATTCTGGCCGCCCACACGAACTGGGACAAGGCGGGGGTAAACGCGGAGCTGGCCCGCCTGTTGGGGCTTAGGAACACAGAAGCACTGGACCCGGGCTCCGGTTTGGGGCTCTGCGGGGAGCTGTCCGAATCTGCCGCCCTGGAAGAGTTCCTGAAACAGATCAGGGAGGCGTGGGGGCTGACGCGCATCGACGCCTACGCGCCGCCTGCCTTATTTGTGTCGAGGGTGGCCCTCTGCGGCGGGTCCGGAGGGAGCCTTTGGCCCGCGGCCGGAGCTCAGCGCGTGGATCTCTACATCACCGCGGACATGAAATATCATGAGCTGATGGACGCGAACAACGCAGGGCTTGCTGTCGCCGTGGCGGACCACGGGGAAATGGAGCGTGCCTCCCTGCCGGAGCTGGCGCGCCGTCTGGGAGAACTCACGGCGGAGGACGGGGTCAAGGTCCTCCTGCTGGATACACGGGGCCTTTGTGCCCCCATCAGAATTTAACAGGATTTTAGGAGTGAAGGTTTGATGAAGAAGCGGGTTTTGAGCTTGATGAGACCGACGGGGCCTTTGCACCTGGGCCACATGGCCGGGGCGCTGAGCAACTTTGTAAAATTGCAGAATGACGAAAACTACGAGTGCTTCTACGGTATCGCGGACTGGCATGCGCTGACCTCGAACTACGCAGAATCCGCGAACACGGGCGAGTATTGCTACGCCGCGCTGCTCGACTGGCTCTCCGTAGGATTGGACCCTGAAAAAAGCCCGCTCTTCATCCAGTCCCACGTTCCGCAGCACGCGGAGCTGGCCCTGGCCCTTGGGATGATTACCCCGCTGGGGTGGCTCTACCGCAACCCCACGTATAAGGAACAGCTTGAGAACATCAAGGGCAAGGATCTGAGCACCTTCGGCTTTTTGGGCTATCCCGTCCTGATGGCGGCGGACATCCTGCTCTACCGTGCGAGCCTGGTGCCGGTGGGCGAGGACCAGAGCGCGCACCTGGAGCTGAGCCGCGAGATTGTGCGGCGCTTCAACAACTTCTTTGGCGAGGACCTGCTGGTGGAACCGCAGCCGCTGTTCACCAAGACGCCCAAGGTGCCGGGCATTGACGGGCGGAAAATGAGCAAGTCCTATGGCAACTCCCTCCAGATATCGGAGTCGGCAGACTCCATCTGGAACAAGCTGCGGACGATGATGACGGACCCGGCCCGCATGAGAAAAACCGACCCCGGTGAACCGGAGAAGTGCCCTGTGTGGGATCTGCACAAGGTATTCAACCCCGATGAGGCGGAGAAGGCGGAAATCGCTGAGGGCTGCCGCAGCGCGGGGATTGGCTGTATCGACTGCAAAAAGAGGCTGAATGCGCACCTTCAGGAGATGCTGGAACCCGTCCGCGAGCGCCGGGCCAAATATGAAGGCAACAAAAAGCTGCTGGACGATATTCTGGCGGACGGAGCCCGCCGGGCGGGGACTGTGGCCCGGGAGACGATGGCGACTGTCTACCCCGCCATGGGCCTGCTGATAAACCCGACACGCTAAGCGGGAGGAGCTCAGCGTTTGGCAGAACCGTTCAATATCTCCGTCGAAGGCTTCTCCGGGCCGCTGGACCTGCTGTGCAGCCTGGTGGAGAGTCGGCAGTTTCAGGCATCCCAGCTTAAAATAACACAGCTCGTGCGCATCTACGGTGTCTACCTGGCCCGCACGCAGCACGCCTCCGTGGACACGCTGGTGGAGTTCTTTTACATGATAGCGGGGCTGCTGCTGGAGAAGACGCGCGCCCTTTTGCCGCGCAGCGACGACTTCGACGAGTCCATCACCGACGAGGAGCTGGAAGCTGTCGATGAGGAAGCCATCATGGAATCCCTCGCGCGCTACCGGCCCTACCGCGCGGCGTACCGTTGGCTGGGCGAGAGGCTGGAGCGCGAGAACCGTTGTTTCCGCCGCCTGCCATCAGATGAGGAGAATGCCCAGACAGACGTGGATTATGACGTGGGAGGGCTCTACTTCATGTGCCGCGTGTGGTGGGGGGTCTACGAGCGCTACGAGGAGGAGAAGAAGCGCCGCCGGGCGCAGCTTCTGGAGGAGGATTCCGCGGACTGGGACGGATTCACCAACGAGCCCGTGCCGGACGAGGAGCAGATCCAGACGCGCATCGCCGAGCTGGAGGAGCAGCTTCAGACGGAGGGAACGCTCTTCCTCAGCGCTCTGTGCCGCGCGGCGCGTTCCTCGGTCCGGGGAATCCGGACACTGGTGGTCACACTCCTGGCGCTTTTGGAGATGTGCCGCATGGGGAAGATAACTATTGAGCAGGAGGCCCTTTTTACCGATGTCAAAGTCCTCGCAAAGCCAGCCTGAACAGGAACGCTCAGAACAGCCTGAAACGCAGCAGGGCCTGTCCGTCCTCGCGGCGCAGATTGAGGCGGTGTTGTTCGTGGCGACGTCGCCCGTAAAGGAGGAGGAGCTGCGGGAGGTCTTTGGCGTACCGGGCTCCATGCTGTCCGCGGCACTGAAGGAGCTGGAGAGTCACCTGAGCGGCGGGCATGGGCTGGTGCTCAAAGCTCTGGCCGGAGGGTGGGTGCTGGAGACGAACCCGCACTTTGCGGAGGTCCTCTCACGCTTCCGGGACACAGCTCTGAAAGGCCATGTGCGTCTCAGCCGGGCGGCGGTGGAGACGGCAGCCATCATCGCCTACAACCAGCCCGTTACGCGCGGCGAGGTGGAGGACCTTCGGGGCGTCCGGTCTGACGGCGTCATTGAGCGGCTGCTGAGCTATGGTCTGGTGCGCCTCGCCGGCCGCAAGAAGGGCAGCGGTTCTCCCCTGCTGTACCGCACGACGCCGCGTTTTCTGGAGCTGTTCGGCCTGAACGCCATTGCGGATCTGCCCAGCCTTGAGGAACTGGGCGAGCTGGGCGAGGGGCCCGTGGCACAGCGTCCGGAACCGGAACCGGAGATGGACAGGGAAGATGGACCCTATCCCGGGGAGGATATACGCGAATAGCTTCTCCCCTCCCCCCCAGCAAAATACCAATAATACAAACAAGAAGAAGTCGACAGTCTCAATGACAACGCTCAGTTTAAGCGCCGCTGTCAGGAAGATGTGGAAGTGGAGAGCCTATCTCAGCGATTTAACAAATAGTCATTGGGCAGAAATTCCTTTGCTATAACGCGTTACGGACAATAACACATGCTGAAGCCTCACATTGACAAAACAAGGGCACGACGATATACTCATCATGAATTTAAGAAACTGCTTATTATACTAACCGGATAACCTGAAACGAACACATTGCAGGCGAGATTTTTCTGTCTGCGCTTAATGCAGATAGGAGCGGATAGCATGGCTGAGAATAAATATCTGAGGTGGCTTTCTTCTCAAACACCTTCTATTTATTGGCACGACAGCGCCATCGTCGAGGAACTGGATGAGGCCATTGAAAATGGCGCCATCGGTCAGACGACCAATCCTTTTCTGGTGGCCGCTGCTTTGAAGGCGCAGCCTGATTTCTGGCGCAGGGTGCTGCCTGAAATACCCAGAGACGTGCAGGGTGACGCCCGGGCGGAGGAGTGGGTCGCACAGATTACGGGGTGGTTTGCAAAGAACAAGCTGGCCCCGTTCTACGGAAAAGGGAAATACAGCGGTTATGTCTGCGCTCAGACCAACCCCTGCAGGCCCGGGGATGCGGCCGCCACGCTGGCCACCGCGAAGCACTACGCCTCCATGGCGGAGAATATCGTTGCCAAAATCCCCGCCACCCGCGCCGGGCTGGAGGCCATCGAGGTCTGCGCCGCGGAGGGTATCGGCGTGACAGCAACGCTGAGCCACACCGTTCCCCAGGTGCTTGCCATGGCGGAAGCCTATCAGCGCGGCCGCAGGAAGGCCATTGAAAAGGGCATCCAGCCGGGGATTGGCATCGCCGTGCTGATGATTGGCCGTTTAGACGATTATCTGCGCGACGTGATGAACGACACTCAGGCAAAGGCAACGGAAGCCGACATTCGCATGGCGGGAATTGCCGTTTTTAAGCGCGCTTATGAGATATTTAAAGAAAAGGAATACGACTGTGTGCTGATGCCGGCGGGCAGCCGGGGCGGCTATCATATCACTGAAATATCCGGCGCGAATATGGTCATGTCCGTCGCACCGTTCATTGCCAAAGCTCTGGAGACGGAGACCGATTTCTCCGAGAAGATTGACCAGCCCGTTGCCCCCGCTGTTATTGAACGTCTGCGGTCAATGCCCGAGTTCGTCAAGGCCTACGAGCCGGATGGCATGAAGGTGAATGAGTTTATTTCCTACGGCGCGTTCAACCGCACGCTGGACCAATATACGCAGGTGGGCTGGAATCTCCTGAGGGACATCGTTCTTTAGGAGCGGACGCCGTCTTGCGGCATAACAATCGAATCTCAGGCGCTCTGCGCCTGAATTATTATAAGGAGGAAAGATCCATGAAGAAACTGTTTGTCTTGGTACTGGCGCTCATGTTTGGCTGCACAGCCGCGATGGCAGCTGTGTTCCCGTCCACACCCACAGTGTACATCGGCTACGGTGCCGGCGGCGGCACCGATACGGCGGTGCGTCCTGTGGTGGCCGCAATGGCTGAATACCTTGGCGAGACCATCAACTGCGTCAACATGGCGGGCGCCAACTCCGCTGTCGCCTGTGACTATGTTCTGAAGCAGCCTCACGATGGCACCAGTATGTTCGCCACGGGCACCGGCGGATTTTCTTCTTATCCGATTTATGCTTACTCCAAGTCCAGCTGGCAGGATTGGATTTCCTTCCATCCGTATTCGGGCCCGGCCGTGGTGTTCGCCAACAAGGACGCGGGCGTGACCAACACCGAAGAGCTGTTCAAGTATCTGGCTTCCGGCAAGAAGTTTGGCGTCGGTGCTTACGGCAACGGACCGCACACTCAGTTTGAGGCCATCTGCGCCGCCAGGGGCGTATCCGCTCCTGAGTACAGCCTGTTCGGCTCCTGCGCTGATACAGCTGTTGGCTGCATCGCGGGCGACGTCATGGTGGGGGCTGGTTCCCTGTCCTCCGTCATCGACTACCTGAACGGCGGAATGCTGGTTCCGATTTTTGTCACCTGCGCCACTCCGTTCACGTTCTCCGGCGTGGGAATCACTGCCCCCTCCGTGACCACTGAGGTCCCCGGCACGGATGGCATTCCTAACCTGAACGAGACGTGGCCCATCATGGTCCCGCGCGACACTCCGCCCGAGATCGTGAAAGCGCTGACGGAGGCGTTCAACGCCGCCATCAAGACCGAGGCCGTCAAGAAGTTCGCCGCTGAGAAGGGCTTCAACATCATCGGGCTGACCGGTGAAGAAGCGGATAAGTTCCTGTCCTACTCGATCTCCGGCTACTCCTGGACGCTGTTCAATGCCAAACTGGGCGAGGGCAACCCCGCTGATTTCGGCATCCCGACGCTGAAGGATTACAACTGGGATACCGTTAAGCTGACCTGCCCCACTTACAAGAAGTAAATCCAAAGGCACATCGAAAGCTCTGTTGGGTATGACAATCTGGGGCGTCGCGGACATGGCGCTGCGACGCTCCAGTTTTTAACCTGACAACAGGCACGCAGAGCGCTTCGCGGCATGCAGTCGCGAGTCCGCCATAAGGAGTTGAATGCAATGCAGGAACGGAAAAAGCGGAACGCGGCGAAGGATCTTGCCAGCGGCGTTCTGCTTGTTTTCTTTGGCATCTACATCATCGTTGACGCGCTGAACCTGAAGGTCTATAACACCTTTATCGACGCGCCGGGCTTCTTTCCCACCATTGTCGGCTCGGTTATCGCGATTTTGGGCGGCATCCTGGCCTTCATCGGGCTGAAACTGGGCGGTGTCCGGGAAATGAAGGAGGTCCTCAACGGCCAGTTTCTCAGGGAGTTTATCACCAGCGATGGCACACTGCGCGTGGTGGCCCTGATTGTCATGATGGTAATCTACATCTGGGTGCTGCTGGGGCGCATACACTTCATCGCCGCCACCAGCATTTATCTGATTGGGAATTTCCTCTATCTGAAAGCGAACAAGCATTGGTGGGTGTCTGTCATCATCGCAGTGGCAACTTCCGCCATCATTTTTTACACCTTCAAACTG
Organism: Fretibacterium sp.; assembly: GCA_024681935.1. Lineage (GTDB taxonomy): Bacteria > Synergistota > Synergistia > Synergistales > Aminobacteriaceae > JAFUYV01. Next base: position 2,507 of record JAIKZX010000046.1, on the reverse strand, counting down.
GGTTTTGGCATTTCCATGCTGTAATGGGAGGTATCCTTGATGAATGAATTCGTAAAACAATTTGGCCTCCTCTTGCAGGCCGCGGGGGGCGTACTCAGCGGCGTGAACCTGCTGATTGTCGCGGGCGCGGTGCTCATGGGACTGGTGGTCGGTGCCATCCCGGGTTTGACCGGCACCATGGCGCTGGCACTGCTGATTAACCTGACCTACAAGCTGCCCAGCCCTCAGGCTGTGGCCTTCATGCTGGGCGTGTATGTGGGCGCGGTCTCCGGCGGCCTCTTCTCCGCCATCATGTTGAATATTCCCGGCACACCCAACGCCGCGGCCACGGCGTTGGACGGTTATCCGCTCGCCAAGCAGGGCAAGGGCGGCAAGGCGCTGTTCGGTGGCGTTCTTGCCTCCTGCCTGGGGACACTGCTTTCCTGCCTCATCATGCTGATTGCCACGCCGTTCCTCTCCCAGATTGCGCTGAAGTTCGGCAAATGGGAGATGTTCCTGCTGGCCATCTTCGGAATCACCATCTGCGGCAACCTTTCCGTGGACTGCTCACCTCTCAAGGGCTGGCTGGCTGGCTTCCTGGGCTTTTTCGTGGCCCTGATCGGCGTGGAACAGATCTATAACGCCGGGCGATTCGTCTTTGTCCCGTCGCTGCAGTCGGGAGTGGAGCTGATTCCGGCGCTGATCGGGCTGTTTGGCATCGCCGAGGTGCTGACGGTTCTGCAGGACCGGACGCCGGTCCAGGTCAACTCACACATGGGGACCATATTGCCCAGCAGGGAGGAACTGAAGCAGCTCCTCCGGCCTTTGTTCCGGTCGTCCCTTATCGGCTGCGGCATCGGTGCGATTCCCGGCGCGGGCGAGGATATCGCCGCGTGGCTGTCCTACTCCACGGGCAAATCCCGGGGCAAGGACCGCGCGAACTTCGGCCGGGGCAGCTTCGAGGGGCTGTCCTGCTCGGAGACGGCGAACAACGCCTGCATTCCCGGCGCGATGATTCCCATGCTGACGCTGGCGATTCCCGGCTCTACTCAGGCGGCTATGTTCCTGGCAGCGCTGAACCTGCACGGCGTACAGCCCGGGCCCATGCTGACGGTGAAATCCCCGGCGTTCGTGTACACCGTCGGACTGACGCTGGCCGTCGCCGCCATCGTGATGGTGGTGCTGGCACTGGTGCTGACCAAGCCGATGGTCAAGATTCTGCAGATCAACCGCAAGGTGCTGATGCCTATCATCGTGGTGCTGACGGTGGTCGGTGCCTACGCTTCACGCACGAACCTGTTTGACATCAAGCTGATGCTGGTGTTCGGCGTGGTGGGGTTCTTCCTCCGAAAGCTGAACTTCCCGCTGGCGCCCCTGACCCTTGGCCTGATTCTGGGCGGCTCGGCGGATACCAACTTCCGGCAGTCCCTGACAATGGGCGGCAACGTGCTGACCCGTGTGGTGGGCGACATTCTGCTGGCAGTGGCCCTGTACTCGCTGATTTCCGGCGCAGTCAAGACCATCCGGAGCGCGAAGGCGGAGCTGGCGGGCGGAAAAGTCTGACGATATTCTGAAAGAAAGGGACTGGGCACTATGACACGCAGAAAAACAGGGATTCTGTTTTTTGTCCTGCTGGCCCTTTTCGCTGCCGTGGCCGGAGGCGGCTGCGGCGGCTCCGGGTCAGGGACATCAGTGAAAGAGCAGGGCATTATGATTGGCACGCCGCATGGCGAGATGGGGCAGTATCTGCAGGAGGGCTTAAACTCCCTGGGCGGCGTGGTGCTGCTGTCGGCTCCGGAGGGTCTGACGGCCTCCCATGAGTCCCTGCCCCAGCTCAGGGAGGCGTTCGATCAGGGGAAGGCCACCGGGCTGGTGCACGCCGGCACGGAGGAGGTCAACATCCTGCTGGATGCGCTGAGCGTGGATATTGTTTTTCCCGAACTGGAGGATGGCAACCCCGTTGAGTTGTTCGCCGTGAGGAAGATGAGCAATGGCCTTCGTTTCTTCGTGACCCTGAACGACGACCAAGTCGTGTCCAGGGACGTGGCGGGGCGCACAATCACTATCATCGGGCCGGAGGGGGACCCCACAGGCAGTGTGGACGTGACGCCGACGGCTGTCAAAAACAAGAACATTACCATGGAAGACGCAACGGTGCAGCGGGCGCGCGTCCAGAACTTCATCTCGTGGGCCCAGGAGACAAATGCGGCGGAAGCAACGGTCAGTGACTCATCCTCCAACCTCCGCGACCTGGCAGAGTCTTATGTGTGGGACATAGACGCCTCCTATCAGGGACAGACCTTCACCATACGCTACACCCTGTACTCCTGCCACAGTTTCACGAACGACATGGACTACTATTTCGTCACACAGTCCGCGCAGCTCAACCCCTCCGTGCTCTGGAAATGGATAGAGAAGGGGCACGTCTCCTATCCGAACATCTACCTTCCCGAGCAGGAAGGGCACATGCGGCGTTATCTCTTCGAGAATTATTGGGGCGAGACGCCGGAAGGAGTGCCGCTGGACAG
>JAIKZX010000021.1 GCA_024681935.1 Fretibacterium sp. | reverse complement strand
GAGGAGGGCTGCCGGGGCGCCTACGCCATGACTCAGGGTGGCGTGGTGGACGGCGCAGACTTCTTTTTAGCCATGCACATCGGCGGGGGCGTGCCCACAGGAACATTTGGAATCAACTCCCTGGGGTATCTCGCCACGACGAAGTTTGACGCGCGCTTCACGGGGGTGCCGGCCCACGCGGCGGGGGCGCCTCACATGGGGCGCAACGCGCTGCTCGCGGCCGCCACCGCAGCTCTGGGACTCCACGCCATCCCCCCCCACAGCAATGGAGACATGCGGCTCAACGTCGGCGTCCTTCAGGCGGGGACGGGGCGGAACGTCATCGCCGCCGACGCCCTGATGAAGGTGGAGACCCGCGGCGAGACGCAGTCTATTGCAGACTATGTGTATAACCGTGCGGTGGAGGTCCTGAACGGGGCCGCCGCAATGTACGGCGTGAAGGTGGAGTTGACGAAGGCCGGACAGGGGACTACGGCCAGCGGGGACGCGCCGCTGGTCAGACAGGCTCTTGAGGCCGTGCAGGCGCTGAACCTGTTTGAGCACGTGGAGGAGACCGTGCGCGCCGGTGGCAGCGAGGACGCCACCTGGATGATGCGCCGCGTGCAGGAGAACGGCGGCCAGGCCACCTACATGGCGTTGGGATCGAACATCGCCGCGCCACACCACAATGGGCGCTTCGATATAGATGAGCGCAGTATGCTCATGGGTGTACGGGCCATCACGGCCATCACGGAGGCCCTGCTGAACGGGCTCCATGATGCGGCTGAACCTCGCCCAGGCACAAACGGACGAATGGACGACGCGTTCCCCCGGAGCCCGCGTGAATCCGCTTGTCCAAACACCAGCGAGGATAAGCGATGACCTGGAGGAAGGCGGCGCGATTTGTGCTGTTTCTGGCGGGGATACTGACAGCCTTAGGGGCCGCACATCTCTTTTATCATAACTATATCGCCCCCGGTGCAGCGTACCTCGTCATGACGGCGTTGTTCCTGTGGATTGCCACTCGCCGGCTTTCAAAAAGCGATAAACCGGAGGACGAGCCGGAACCCCGGCCTGGCATTATTGACGATGCGGCGCTGAACGATATGGCGCTTCTCGTCGCGGATTTGGCCGTCGCCAGCCTCAGGGGGGTGGGACGGACGGTGCCCCCGTCAACAAAAGAAATCGAACAGCTTGAGGTGCGGACGAATGCCATGCTGGACCACATGGGCGTGCCGTCCAGCCGCCGCGATGAACTGAAAGAGGAGTTTGATCGCCTCAAGGGACGCGTCCGGCGCAACGAGGGCGGCATGGCCCTCATCCGCAGTACACGGCTCTGATTCGAAGTCACCGGGCCATCGGGAACAAATCCCTGAGGCCCTGAGCGATGAAGGCAAGAAGGGGATCTGTCCCCCATAATTTCAGGAGGAAGAGCGAAACATAATGAACAAAGGACAGAAGTTCTCGACCTGGTATTTCCTCATTGCTATCCTGCTGGCATGGCTCTTCGCGGACTATATCTATAAGCCCTACATGGAGAGCCGGAGCGAGGTTCCGTACAGCGATTTTCTTGCGGAACTGGAGAGCGGAAACATCGCCGAGGTCAACCTTACAAACGACCGCATCACCTACGCGCTGAAACCCACCAGCACGGACAAGCGGCCCATCATCGGCGGTGTCGTGTTGAGCAACAAGCCCCAGACTCCCGTCGTGAAGAGCGTGGTCCGCGTCACCGACCCCTTTCTGGTAGAACGACTGTCGAGCGCCGACGTGGCCTTCGCGGGCATCGCGGACAAGAACGAACTTCTGGAGATGCTGATGGGGGTGCTTCTGCCCCTTCTGCCTCTTGTCATCATTTGGTACTTTATCTTCCGCAATATGCGGGGCAGTGGCGGCGGGGGCGGCATCTTCTCCTTTGGACGCAGCCGCGCGCGGGAGCTCCAGGGCGAGATGACAGGCGTCCACTTCAAGGATCTGGGCGGCGTCGGCGAGGCGGAGGTCGAGCTAAGGGAGATTATCGATTTCCTGAAGGAGCCGGAACGCTACAATAAGTTTGGGGCCAAGCTGCCCAAGGGCGTACTGCTTGTCGGGCCCCCCGGCACGGGCAAGACGCTGCTGGCCAAAGCTGCGGCGGGCGAGGCGGGCGTGCCGTTCTTCTTCATCACGGGCTCCAGCTTTGTGGAGATGTTCGTGGGGGTGGGAGCTGCGCGGGTGCGAGACCTCTTTGAACAGGCCAAGAAAAAGGCCCCCTGCATCATTTTTGTCGATGAAATTGACGCCATCGGCCAGTCCCGCGCCCGCAACATCAACGGCAACAGCGAGCAGGAGAACACGCTGAACCAGCTTTTAGCGGAGATGGACGGTTTCAGCACGAACTCCGGCGTCGTCATCATGGGTGCGACGAACCGGCCGGAAATCCTGGACCAGGCTCTGCTGCGTCCAGGGAGATTCGACCGGCAAATTCAGGTGGTGCTGCCTACAGAGGAAGGGCGGCTGGAGATACTCAAGATACACACGGCAGCGCTGCCCTTGGACAGCTCGGTGAATCTGGAGGCCATTGCTAAGGTGACGCCGGGTTTCTCCGGGGCCGACCTGGCAAACATCGCCAACGAGGCTGCTCTGCTGGCGGTGCGGCGCAAGATGGAGAAAGTCTCGACAACAGACTTCGACCTCGCCATTGAGCGCGTTGTGGCGGGCCTTCAGCGCAAGACGCCCCTCACGCCGGAGGTACGCCGCAAGGTGGCCTACCACGAAACGGGACATGCCCTTGTGGCCTGCTTCCTGCCTGGTACGGACCCAGTTCACAAGGTCAGCATTATCCCAACAGCCAAGGGCGCGTTGGGCTATACCATGCAACGCTCCACGGAGGACCAGTACCTTGTGGGAGAGATGGAGCTGAAGTCGCGCATGGCAGTGATGTTAGCGGGCCGCGCAGCAGAGCTCCTTGTGTTCAACGAGCCCTCCACCGGCGCGTCCAACGACCTGGAGCGCGCCACGGAGACAGCCCGGCGCATGGTGACGGAGTTTGGTATGTCTGCCCGCCTGGGGCCCGTGCGATACGCCATGCCGGCCATGGCCTACCTGAGCAGCGCCTCGGAGAATCGGGACGACCTGGGCGAAGGCATTGTGGACCTCATCGACGAGGAGATCCGCGCCCTGGTGAACGAGGCTCAGGAGAGTGCGAAGCATATTCTGAAGGAACATGAGGCCGTGCTGCACGAGGTAGCCCGCGTCCTTCAGGAGTCTGAGGCCATCACCGGCGACGACATTCAGGCAATTATTCAGCGCGTTGAGGGCGGCCAGGCTGCCCAGCTTACGCAGCACGACAGCGATACGGCGACCCCCCCTTGTGAACAGGAAACAAATGAGGGAGAACATCATGGCACGCCCTGTTGAGGCCGATGTGGTCCTGGCCTGCGGGGAGCATCTGCCGGCTGTGGACGTCTGGATTGTCATTGACGTTCTGCGGGCCACCACGGTCATCACCCGCTGGTTTGAGCTTGGCGGGGGGGACCTGTACCCCGTCGCCTCCACCACTGAGGCACGGGAGCTGACAAGCCGCCTTTCGTCAGAGGAAGGAATGTCCCGTCCCCTGCTGATGGGAGAGGAGAACGCTATTCCCCCAGAGGGTTTTGACCTGGGAAACTCGCCGCTTGACCTCTCGCGGGAGATTATAAGGGCCCACCCCTGCGGAGTGATGTCCACCAGCAACGGGACCATCGCCCTGCTGTCAGCTGCGGCCACCGGCACACCCGTCATCGCCGCCTGTGTGCGGAACGCCTCCGCGGCACTGGACCACGCCCTCTCTGTGGGGCAACGGCTGGGCCTCCTCTGCGCGGGGCGGAGGCGGCGTCCCGCGTGGGATGACACCCTCTGCGCAGGGCTCATCCTGAACGAGCTTAGAAAGATCCACCCTGAGGTGATTTTAGCGGACAGCGCCCGCCTCGCCCTGCTGGCCTGGCAATCGTCCCAGGGACATCTTCTGGAATCCATGAGGACGGCAGACCACGCGGTCTTTCTGGACCGGATTGGCTACGGGGAAGATATTGACTTCTCATGTGAGCAGAATGTGGCGTCCATTGTGCCTCTGCTCTACGAGGAGCCGGAGGGGGATGGCATGCGTGCCATTTTACGCGCCGTTCTGGGAAATGCCCGGCAGTATCCCCCCCAGCCTACGCCGGGGCCGGAGCCGGAGGATTTCACTCCCCTCCTCCAGTACGCGTATGAAGAGGGGGATACAGCGCATTTCTTCCTTGGAAAAAACAGGAGAAAGGGATAAAGATCAATGAGAACCATTTACCTTGACTGTTTCGCGGGCATCGCGGGTGATATGCTCGTCGGAGCCCTGTTGAACTTTCTTCCCCCGCTTGGCAGCAGGGTCCATCCTTCGCCGGACGTGTTGCGGGAGGGACTGCTCAAGCTGACAGCACTGAACCCCGAGGAGTATGAATTGGTGGCGGAGCCCGGTGTAAAAAACGGCATCGCGGGGATAAACTTCGACGTCCGCCTCCCCCATCATGAGGACCACCACCATGAGGGACATGGCCACGAACATCATCATGAGGAGCATGGGGACCATCATCACCCTCACCGCCATCTTCAGGATATTGAGGCAATGATTTCGGCCAGCACCCTGCCCGTCCGGGTGAAACGCGAATCCCTGAGGGCCTTCTCTCTTCTGGCGGACGCGGAGGCCAGCGTCCACGGCACAACACCGGATCAGGTCCACTTTCACGAGGTTGGGGCAGTGGACTCCATCATCGACATCGTAGGGACTTTTATTCTGATGGAAGCGCTGGGTTGGCCGCGGGTGCTCTGTTCACCCATCAACGTGGGGTCCGGCACAGTGACCTGTGCCCACGGCGTGCTGCCCGTGCCGGCTCCAGCGGCGGCGTTCCTGCTGCACGGCCTGCCGGTGTTCTCCCGGGGCGAGCCCATGGAGCGCACAACCCCCACCGGCGCGCTGCTGGTGAAGATGCTGGCGGACGGGTTCTGCTCCGTGCCGCCGGGACGCATCGTGGCGTCGGGCTTCGGCCTGGGCAATCACACCTCCGCGGATATGCCCAATGTCCTGCGGGCGCTGCTCATGGACACGGATTCCGAAGAGGGCGACGGTCTTATTCACGAGAAGCTGGCTCTGTTGGAGTGCAACATCGACGACATGAATCCCCAGGACTTTGAGCCGGTAACAGAACACCTCTTCAAGGCCGGGGCGCTGGATGTCTGGACTGAGCCCATTTATATGAAGAAGGGCCGCCCGGCAGTTCGTTTTTGCTGCCTGACGGAACCGGATCGGGCAAAAGACCTGACGGTCATGATGCTGAAGGAGACAACCTCCCAGGGCGTGCGTGTCCTGGAGGCCGCACGGTCGCGGCTTAGGTGGCATTCAGACAGGGTGGAGACCTCTCTGGGCGAGTTGAGCGTCAAGTCTGCCTTTTTGGGCGATGAGCTTCTGCGCCGCACGCCGGAGTACGAGGGGCTGAAGCGTCTTGCCGGGCAGCACGGCCTCCCCATAACGGAGGTAAGAGCCCGCGTCGCGGGGGAACTGGCAGCCTCCCCTGCTCCCAAAACATCATGTCTGTGAGCGTCGTCCTTGTTCTGGTCCTGTCCGTCGCCGTCAACGTACTGCTGGCGCTATGGCTGATGCGCCGCCGCAGGCCGGAGCTGAACCGCTCCGTCCGCACTGCCATCCTGTCGGGGATACAGGACGTCAACGAGTTAGCCACTGTGCGCGAGCGCTTCCAGTCTGTGGTCTCCTTCTCCGAGGGCTGGAAGCTGCCCCTGGTTCACATGAATTTCCCCGGCACGACACGCCGGTTCATGATGCGCTATTCGGGGACCCTTGTCTGCGGCTGCGACCTCTCGGCCGCCCAGGTCTCAGAACGGTTTGACGTCAACCGCATCAATATCACTGTCCCCCACAGCCGGATTTTGGATGTCTACGCTGACGTGCACAGCTTTGAGGTGTACGACCAGAGCGCGGGCATCTTCACCTCCATCCGGCTGGAGGATCAAAACCGCGAGGTAGCTGCGGATCTGGAGGAAATGCGCCGCCACGCGCTGACAGATGGTATCCTGGCCCGGTCAGATGAAAATGCACGCTGCATTCTGAACTCCATTGCCGCGTCCGTTGGCATGGAGGCAGTGATCACCTTTACGGGTGAAATGGAGTCCGCTGCCCCACTGGAGGCGAAAACCGCACCAGCGCTTGAGGCAGCGCCAGACTCCCTCTACACCGCGGCCCCTCAGAAGGCCGATGCCATACGGTCAGCTGCATCCTCCACATAACGCGGAGGGCAGACCAGAACAATGTGTTGTTCCTCCCCTGCCCTCCGCTCCAATCAGCCAGCCCTCATCCACCCATTTTCCCGCGCGGGCATAGGCCGCTCCCATCGCCGCAATAGCAGCGATGCCGGGGCGGGAGATACTCTTGCTGTCCATAATGTTGTCAGCCCTTTTGCGCAGCTTCGGATTTAGAACGACGACAATTGTGACCTGAAGCCCCGCAAGCTTTAATGTCTCGTTTGGAGCGACAGCTGTGCCGCCGTTCCACCCGGCGGATAATCGCATCACAGCAGAAGTTCGTCACAGGGGTTTAGCCGCAGATGCCATGCCAGACCCCGCAGATAAGCGCCTCTGTTATTTCCGGCGCCACCTCAAAGTCCATGTCCGCCATCCACAAAGACAGAAGGCCGTCTTCCAGGGAGCAATCTGCGGCCTCAATCGTCCTGGAGCCTGTCCCATCTGGAAGAATTTGTGCCGCACCGGTCAATCATCCTGTCAAAATCATAATCCATAAAAAAATACTCCATCGAAGGAGAGAACAGCTTATTTAAAATTCCACTTTTTATGATATCTTATTCATTGAGAAAAGTTGTGAAGGGGATTGTTATTTTGATGGGAAAAAAAGAGAAGAGCAGTTCTGGAAAATTTCTGTCCATCGCCCTCTGCCTGGCAGCGGCCCTGGGCGGGATGTGGTTTTGCCTTCTGCATGCCGCGCTGTCACAAAAGGAAAGGGCGCCGCGAGCGGAGACTCCAATGCAGCAGACAGCCTCCATTCCTGAGCTTGCGAAGGCGGAGCCCGTGATACTCCCCGAGCCGGAGGAGCCCGCAGCGCCAACTGAGTCCCAGAACGAAAGCGCTCTCCGCTCCCCCTCAACTTCGACTTTCCCTCCCCGTCCCGCAACACCTCCCACCTCGAAGCCACGGAGGGCAGCCCCTCAGGACACAAATAGAAAGAGCACCGACCTTTCCGCATATAAGGTCAAAGCGCTCAGCGCAAAGGGAGAGGACTACCTGCCGAGGGACACCAGCCTGTCCGCGAAGGACCTGAACGCACAACAAAAAAAGAGCAGCAACGAAAAGGGATTTGACGGCGGCAAGGGCGTCCTGGGAGATATCTACCGAGGAGGCAAACGCCTTCTCGATTCGATGGACGCCGCTACGCTCGACGCCACACGGCGTGTTCTGGGCAACGTCGCCAGGCCGGAGGAAGCAAAACTCCGTCCCAGCGGAGGCGGAGTGCGGCTTAAAATTGAAATTCCACCTGAAAGCGTGAATATTGGCCGCTGACGGGACAGGGGCCTCCTACTCAGTTTTCTTCCCGTGCTTTTGCTGGTAGATATCGAGGACGGCCTCCACGAGCTTGTAGACGTCCGGCTTGAGGACGTGATGGATGTTGAGCTGCTCCGCGCGTGCCAGCAGATCCTTCACCATGATGGAAGAGAAGAGGATTACCGGCATCTTCTCCGTGCGTGGATCAGCCCGCAGGTTCTCCACCAGGGTAATCCCATCCATCATAGGCATCTCGATGTCCGAGACCAGAAGGTCGAAGTTCTCGCTCTTGTTTAGCAGAAGATCGCGGGCTTCCGCCCCATCCTTGACGGGGTAGACGCTGGTAAAGCCGGACTGCTGAAGAACGTCGCACGTTTGTTGACGCAGCAGCGGCGAGTCGTCTGCCACAAGGATATGGAATCCCTCCACGTTCCCCACCTGGGAGTGGAAAGAATCGATTTTGGATTTGTCGAACATGTGCTTGGCCACCGCCGGAGCCGTGTCCTGGATGATGGCCTCGTAGTCCAGAAGAACGATGTTGCGCTCATCCTTGCGGATGATGTAGAGCACCCACTTCAGCGAGACGCCCCTCATCTTGGAGGCGTCCAGGTCGTCGGCGTTGACCTGTCGGATACGTTCTACGGCGTCCACCAGGAATCCGAGCTGAAGATCATTGAACTCTACAATCATCACTTTGGTCTGCTCCATGGGGACCGGCGAGTGGATGCCAAGGAAAACCCTCAGGTCGATAAGGGGCATCGTCGTTCCGCGAATCGTGGTGATGCCGACGAAGGCCGGTGCTGCTGTCGGGATGGGGCGGCAACCCGTCCAGCGCAGAATCTCACGCACCTTATTGACGTTGATGGCGTAGGCTTCGTCGCCCAGCATGAAGATGACAACTTCCCACTTCTTGCTCGCCGTTGCGACGGTTTTGCTCTCCAGTTTATCGATATCGCTCATCTTCCGCTCCCCCATTCTCATACCTGCAAGACAAAAGCAACCACAATACTGTTACTATTATAACAAATGAATAAAAAAAGGGCATTGCCAGTCTCCAGCCGGAAAATTTTTCCGCAAAACTTCGAAAACGCTTCAGAGGATGCTGCCGTGGCGTAATCACTGGGAATTCCTCCGCCTTGCCGGGCCTCTGCCGGGTGTGTTATAATGCCTCATTGGGATGAAAGATTTGCCGTTAATGACGGTTTATTTTTTTTAGGAGGCGTATTTCTGTGAAAAAAGGGACCTTTCAGCCACATGTGAAGCCACGTAAGAGGAAAATTGGCTTTCTTGCCCGTTCTTCCTCCGCGTCAGGCCGCAGAGTGCTCCGCAACAGACGGCGCAAGGGACGTAAGTGCCTGACCAGAGCCTAACCCTAAAGAAGGGTTGGGAATTTGATGCTGTATTCCGCACCGGTCTTCGCGTTCAGGGGGAGCTGGTGCGGTTGCTGTTATTAAGGAATACAGCGCGTGGCCTTCGGGTGGGTTACGCCGTGGGCAAGCGCCAGGGCAAGGCCCATGTCCGCAGCCGCGGACGCCGGATTTTGCGTGAGGCCTTTCGCCGCCTTGCGCCGTGGATTACGGAGGACGCTGTGCTTGTCCTGTCCCTGAAGGACAGGGGGCTGAACGCGAAGGCAACGGAAATATTCCGAGACCTTGCGGCCATTCTGATGCGAAAAGGACTGCTGGCGAAAGCATGGAGGGATACAGACTGGAATGCTCCCGTCGGACGGAGCTAAAGAAAGCCGGAGGGTTTCCCCGCTGGCATTTTTTGCTATTCTTTTGATTCGGGGATATCAGATTTTTCTTTCACCCCTTTTGGGGGCACGGTGCCGTTTTTACCCCACCTGCTCGCAGTATGCGCTTATCGTGTTTCGTGAGTGGGGTTTTTTTAAAGGGGGAATGCTGACTGTGAAGCGGCTTCTGAAGTGCGGCCCGTGGCATGAGGGCGGATATGACCCCCCGCCGTTAAGAGAGGTACGAAGGTAACGGTTTTCGGGGGGCGGTGGGGACATCAGCCAGACGGCAGCTTACGCGGAGCTGCAGGCTTCGCGGCGTTGTTTCGGTTGGTTGTGGGAGCCTCCGCATTAAACTATAGGGACGGTGAATTATTTTATGTGGGAACAGGCTAAGATACTGCTGTTGAAGTTACTTGAGCTCCTGTATAGCCTGACGAACTCCTGGGGCATCGCGATTATTCTCCTGACGTTATTGGTACGCATCGCGATACACCCGTTGACCCAGCGGCAGATGGTTAGTATGCAGAAGATGCAGAAATTGCAGCCCATGCTGAAGGTACTGCAGGACAAGTACGGCGACGACAAAGAAACGCTGAACCGCGAGATGATGGCGCTCTACAAGGAACACAAGGTCAGCCCCGCGGCGGGATGCCTTCCTCTTTTGATACAGCTTCCAGTGTTTATCCTGCTTTACGGCGTACTGTACGACCTGACGAAGACGGCGGCGTTCCAGGATGTGACCTTCCTGGGTGTGAATCTGGGCGGATCCGTCCTTTCGACGGTGGCCAGCGCTCTGAATCTGGTGGACGAAGCCGGAGTCCCTGTCCCCACGGAACAGCTGGGCTTTATTATGGTCCTCTTCTCATCCTTTACCAATCTTTCTTTGCTTTTCTCCCACATGGGAATGTGGGTGCCTAACCTTATCCTTTTGCTGGTTATTGCTTTCCTGACGTGGTATCAGCAGCACATCAGCTCCAACGGCAACCCCCAGATGGCGATGATGAGCTGGTTCATGCCGCTGTTTTTGACATTCATCTGTTTTGGCCTGCCTGGAGGGGTCCTGCTCTACTGGGGAGTTTCCTCCTTAATGGGCGTGGTGCATCAGGTGCGGGTCATGCGAAAAACCAGCGTGGAGATGCAGCAGAAGCCCACACTTTATCAGGAGAAACCGGTGCGCGATAAAGAAAGGTCCGCTTCCTGAGCAGCCTTGCGGCGCAAACGAATTGAACTAGGAAAGAGGGTTTGTCTCGTGAGTTTCGAGGAAAAGCAGGAACAGAAACTTCTTTTTGAGGTGGGGAGCATTGACGAGGCGCTTGCCGCTGCGTCGGAACAGTGGGGAATCTCCCGGGATGATCTGAAAGCCGATGTGGTGGGATCAGAGCGTGGCTTCCTCGGCCTTTTTGGCAACAAGCTGAAGGTTGAGGTGAGCCCTGTAAAGCCCGTTTCCCTCCTGAAGGGAGTAACCTTCGTCAATGAGCTTTTGAAACGAATGGGGATGGAGGCGAAGGCATCTCTCCAGGAGAACGAGATTATCGATATCGCGGGGCAGGACGCGGCGGATTATATCGTGGTGCGCTACGGAGACTGCCTGAAGGCAATAGAGTATCTGGTGAACCTCGCCCTTCGGGACCCGGGCACGGAGCCTCGGGTGCGTCTGGACAGCTGCGGCTACCGAGAGCGCCGCACCCGCAGCCTGAAGAGGCTGGCCGAGGCCACGGCGCGCCAGGCTCTGGAGTATGGCCGCCCCATCCGTCTGGAACCCATGCTGAGTTGGGAACGGTGGGTCATCCACACGGCACTCAAGGACAGGGACGACGTACGCACGGAGTCCATCGGCGAACCGCCAATGCGCAAGGTCGTCGTGATGCCAAAGTTCGACTCATCCAATATGGACGGGACTTCCCGTTCACGCCCGCCGCGCCGGGGACCGCGGGACCGTTATCCGCGCGGAAGCTCCGGTCCGCGCCGCCGGTATTAACACCCGAATATGTATCCCGTCCTTTTTCAGATAGGGAGCTTTCGTCTGGACAGCTACGATGTCCTGTGGCTGACAGCGCTCTCACTGGCAATCGTCTGGAGCCTTCGTCGGCTCCAGCTTTATAATGTGGACGAGGATGAGGCCCGGCGTGTCATCAGCTGGACCTTCCTTGCCATGCTTCTGGGGGCTGCTGCCTTCAAGCCCATCTGGAAGTTCCGGGTTTTTGCGGCCAACCCCTCCCTTATCCTCACGCAGGGGGGACTGTCTGAGGTGGGGGCCGTGGCAGGGGCTTTCCTGGCAGCTTCCTTTCTCTGCTGGCGAAACAAAAAGATATCCTTTCAAAGCCTCTGCGACGTCGCCGCCCCTCCCGCGATGCTGGCAATTGCGGTGGGACGGTGGGGATGCTTTCTCAACGGCTGCTGTGTGGGCATCGTGTCCACTTTTCCCCTGGCGGTGCATTTCCCCAGAGATCCCGCGGGGGTACTGCGTCACCCCACGCAGCTCTACTACTCTGCTCTCGCGGTCCTGTTTATGACGGTCTTACTCGTCGTGGAGCGCCGGCTGATGAAACGCGGCTATGTCGGACAGAAATCTCATCATGCGGTCGTCGCGCCCCTCGCCCTGCTCCTCTACACGCTGATGCGTTTCTCCATTTATTGGCTGAGGCAGAGCGATGGCGAACCGGAGACCGGCCTGTCGTTTTCTGCATGGGTGCTTCTTACGGGACTGCCTTTTGAGATTTTCTGGCTTATTCACTCTGTCAGGTGGAGGAAAAATAATCCGGCGATTTCTTGACGAAAGCGTGGGCTTTGCTTAAAATCTATAATGTTAAATATCGCGTGGAGCAGGCGTATAAATCCCGGAAGGGGGCCTGGCTCCAGCGGGAGGAGGAAACTAATTGATGTATGCAGTGATTGAAACGGGCGGCAAGCAATACCGGGTTCAGGAAGGCGACAAGTTCCGCGTGGAGCGCCTTGATGGCGAGGTGGGCAGCGAGGTCGTTTTCGACAAGGTGCTGATGGTCGGAGGAGACGAGGGCGTGCGGTTTGGGAAACCCTACGTCGAGGGTTCCAGCGTCAGGGCCGAGGTTCTGGATCAGGCGCGGGACAAGAAGGTTCTGGTCTTCAAGTACAAGAGCAAGAAAAACTATCGCCGTATGCGCGGGCACCGGCAGTACTACACTGAGGTTATCATCCGCGGAATTAACGGGTAACACAGATTTTGGGGGGAGATTCCCCTGAGTCTAAATGACGAGAGTTACGCTTTACTGGGAGGGCGGAACACTTCGCGGCGTTGAGAGCCGGGGACATTCCGGATTCGCGGATAAGGGAAAGGACATTGTCTGTGCCGCTATTTCCTCTTTGCTCCATGCTCTGCTCCTTGGCCTCTCCGACGTGGCGGAGGTGGAGGGAGTAGAATGTGAGGTAAACCCGGAGGTCCCGCTCATTCGAATTTTGTGGCCCCGAAGTTCCGCAGGGGAGCTGGAGCTTCTGACGCGGACCATCGCGCTCTCCCTGAAGGAAATAGAAACGGGCAGTCCTGAATTTGTACACATTACGGAGGTACAGCTATGATTTTTAAGTTTGATATACAGTTCTTCGCCCACAAGAAGGGGCAGGGCAGTTCCACCAACGGCCGCGACAGCAAGCCGAAGTACCGCGGCGTCAAGGTCTATGCCGGCACGGAGGTCCCGGCGGGCAGTATTCTCGTCCGTCAGTGCGGAACTCATCTGCATCCCGGAAAGCATGTGGGGTTGGGACGCGACTTCACACTTTTCGCCCTCGTGGACGGGAAGGTGGAGTACTCCACCAAAGGGGACCGCAAGGTCGTTTCGGTCGTTCCGGCCGCTGATTAAGCGTATCTTGTGGCTTTTACCTTAGGAGACCAGAGGTCCCTTTTTCGCGGGACCTCTTTTTTCTATAGCCCTTTTATAAGATTTGCAGGGGTGCTGCTTTGAAATTTGTGGATTTAGCCAGGGTGACAGTGAAGGCAGGACGCGGCGGCAACGGTGCGTTGAGTTTTCGTCGTGAGAAGTTTATCCCCAAGGGGGGGCCGGACGGCGCGGACGGTGGCCAGGGTGGCAGCGTGATTCTTGAGGCTGTGGGAGGCATCGTGACACTGGCGGACTTCGAGTACAACCGCCGCTTTCAGGCGGGGCACGCCGGTCACGGCGCAGGAGCGATGCGTACCGGGGCCAATGGAGAGGACCTGACGGTTCCCGTGCCCTGTGGAACACTGGTTTTGGACGAAGAGGGCCGTATCCTGGCAGACCTTGTCGAGCCGGGCCAGAGATTCGTTGCGGCCAGGGGAGGTCGTGGAGGAAGGGGCAACGCCCACTTTGCGACCTCTACACGTAGGACTCCCCGCTTCGCCGAGAAAGGTGACCCCGGCGAGGAGCGGACGCTGACCCTGGAGCTTAAGCTCATTGCGGACGTGGGGCTGGTGGGGTTCCCCAACGCGGGGAAGTCCAGCATCCTGGCCGCCATCAGCGGCGCAAAACCCCGCATTGCAGGCTATCCCTTCACGACGCTCTCCCCAAACCTGGGGGTGCTCGCCGTGGACGACCAACAAATCGTCGTGGCGGACGTGCCGGGGCTCATCGAGGGCGCCCATGAGGACAAAGGGCTGGGGCTCCAGTTTCTCCGTCATGTGGAGCGCACCCGAGCGTTGCTGCACGTGGTGGACCTCTCTGAGCCGGAAGTGGTGGGCAACGTGGACGTCGTGCGGGAGGAATTTCGTGCCTACGGAGCTGACCTGGACTCACGGCCATGTCTTGTGGTGGGAAATAAGACCGACCTACCCGGTACGGAGGCCAACGCCCGGCTCCTGAAGGAGGAAATGGCCCGCCGCGGAGTGCCTTGTCTTTTGGTGAGCGCCCTGACGGGGGAGGGCATCCCGGAGCTGATCCGGGAAGTGGTGGCTCTGGTCCGGGCCGCTCCGCGGCCGGAGGGGACCGTCACGCTGGCTGAGCCGGTGCTTCCTGCTGTGCAGGAGCTTCCGCGCCGCCGGGGCCGGGGCGGGACGCCAGATCCGGTGGAAATCATTCGTCTGCCGGACGGGCGCTTCAAGGTGGAACATGCCAACCTGGAGACGGCCGTGGGGCGCATCAACTTTGAGCAGGAGGACGCGATGCTGAAGTTCTCGCGGCTCCTGAAGCGCCTAAATGTCGAGGAGGCCCTTGAGGCCGCAGGGGCCCGGGAGGGCGACTGGGTTCTTATCGGCGACGAGGAGTTTGAATTTCAGCCTGACAGAATAATGGAGTAGTCCCCACCGGAGAGGGGGAGGTATTGCTGTGTCAAAAACGGGCATCATGGGAGGGACCTTTGACCCCATACACTATGCTCATCTGCTGGTGGCTGAGGAGTGCCGGCGCAGCCTGAATATCGACCGCATCGTCTTTATTCCCACGGGCACCCCGCCGCATAAACGGGACCACGCTGTGAGTCCGGCGGAGGACCGTTACGCCATGACGCTTCTGGCGACGGCAGGCGTGGCGGAGTTCTCCGTTTCGCGCACAGAGATAGACAGGCGGATGCCAACCCACACTATCGATACTCTGCGAGAATTTCTGGCGGAGGGCATTGCGCCGGAGGATTTGTACTTTATAACGGGGCTGGACGCCATCCTTGCCATCGAGACGTGGGTGGATTACAAACAATTCCCCTCGCTTTGCACGCTGGTGACAGCAACACGCCCCGGGTACGACCTGCGGGGGCTGGAAAAGCTTCCACGGGAGATTCTGCAGAGCCTGAAGGTGGTCGAGATTCCTCAGGTCTCCATCTCCAGTACGGAGATACGAGAGCGGGTGCGCAGCGGCCGGGGAATTCGTTTCCTCGTGCCTCATCTTGTTGAGACCTACATCGAATCTTCCGGGCTTTACCGGGAGCCGGGGCCGGATATCACGGGAGGTGCTGCGGTTTGAGGTTTTTAAAGATATTAGGGATTGTCGCCCTGATCCTTATTGCCACGGTGGGGGGGGCGACCATGCGCCTGGTCGAGGTTTTCAATTCCTCTAACCCCCTGCCGCTGCCCAAGGCGCAGACGACGGAGCTCGTCACCCCCGTCGGGGAGGGAGAGGAGATTCCCGGCATGAGCGGAATGCCATCCCCCATTGAGTCCGTGAGGGGGTCGGTCAATGTTCTCGTTGTTGGACTGGACAACGTCGACGGGGGATCCCGTACGGACGCCATTGCCCTGGCCATCTTCGACGCGGACAATAACGCGGTGCGCATTGCCTCCATTCCACGGGATTCCCGCGTCTACATCCCCGGCAAGGGGTGGGACAAGATTAACCATGCCTACGTCTATGGCGGCATCAGTCTGCTGAGGGAGACCATCGTCAACCTGACGGGGATGCCCATCGATTACTTTGTAAAGATAAGCTACCAGAGCTTTCCGCGCATCATCGACCTGTTGGGAGGCGTGGATATTTACGTCGACAAGCGCCTTCATTACACGGATTACTCCGGAAAACTCTTCATCAACATCCCCAAGGGCCAGCAGCACATGGACGGCAAGACGGCCCTGGGGTACGTCCGCTTCCGACACGATCCCCTGGGGGATATCGGCAGGGTTCAGAGGCAGCAGAAGTTCATGGACATCATCGTCAACAAGCTCAAGTCCCCCACTATCATCCCGAAGATTCCCGCTCTCATCGAGGAAGTGGTGGCTGCAGTGGACACGGATCTGACACCGCTGGAGATGCTGAAGCTTCTTCAGTTCGCCAACTCGCTGCCATCCGACCGTATCCGTATGTTCATGGCCCCCGGCAAATCGGGTTATAGCAGGAAAATCAGCTATTGGATATTGGACAACGTGGCCTTCTCCATGCAACTTGCGGCAAAACTCCCCGACGTGGAGACGCCCCCCGCTGTCCAGCCCGTGAGCGCAAGCATGTCGGTTCCCATCCCCTCCCCCGAAAGCAGGGACAAGGTATCCCATCTGAGCGGGAAGGTCGCGCGCATCCGCATCCTTAACGGGGACGGGGCAAAGGGGATTGGGAAGCGAGCCCAACAGATATTTCAACGCATCGGGATTGAGGTCCCCTACACAGGCAACGCGCGACATTTTGACTATCACACGACAAACATCATCTACCCCCCCAACTCCGGCGAGGATGTGAAGGAGGGAGCCATGGCGCTGGCGGAGCTCTGCGGCATCACTAACCCGGGGCTGATTCGCGAAAACCGGCGCGCGGAGTCCCTGACGCTGATTCTGGGCCACGACAAGGAGAGCATTTTCAGGAGGCTGGAGTCCTTATCCTTAACTGAATGAAGAAAGGGAGAGGTTGCTGCTGATGACAGACCTGATGACGGAGTACGAATATGTCCTGTCGGCTCTTTCCACCAAGAGCGGGGAAGATATTGCCCTTATGAACCTGAGCGGGCTTGGCGGAGTGGCCGACGTCTTTATCCTGGTGACGGGGAACTCAGAGGTTCACATGAAGACGCTCATGGAGGCGGCAGAGGAGGCCCTGGAGCGCCACGGCCAGTCCTGCCGCCGGGAAGGCGAGACCAGCGCGAACTGGCGTCTGCTGGACGCGGGGCATATTATTGTCCACATCTTCAGCCACAAGGGACGGGATTTCTATAAGCTCGACAAACTCTGGGCGGATGCGGAGATTGAGCGGTATGAGGAAGCGGAGGGTACAGAGGGCCTGCCGTAAACGCAAACGCCAGCCTTTATGTGCAGGGCCCTCCCTGCGGCGGCGTTCCCGTACGGCAGGCCCCCGCGGGGAGGGCGTCCGTTAACGGCTACAGATAACGGACGATTTCCTCCAGCGCGTATTTCGGCACATAGTAATCGCCGTTCCCGTCACGCCAGTAGTTCTTCTTTCCGTCCTTAAGCGGCACCACGGTGCTTTTGTGAGCGGGATAGCCAAAGGCAATGCCGGTATGTACCTTCAGGTTCTCCGGAAGCCCCAGGAACTGCGCCGTTTTGTCCCTGGGCAGCGTGCCGATGATGCAGCTGCCGACTCCCTTTGCCCAGGCTGCCGTCGT